>NZ_JBVIHP010000003.1:179331-475909 GCF_055570235.1 Streptomyces sp. NPDC031274
GAGCAGTGGGCGGGCGGGGCCCCCCCCCCCCCCCCCCCCCCCCCCTTCCCCCCCCCCCCCCCCCCCCCCCCCCCCCCCCCCCCCCCCCCCGGTACGCCGAGGCGGCGGAGGAGGGGACGCGGACCAGCTGGTCCCAGCTGGTCGAGGTCACGCTCGGGTCGTGAACGTGCGGGTCAGGCTCGGGTCTTGAACGTGCGGGTCACGCTCGGGTCGTGAATGTACGGGGCACGCTCGCTTCGTGAACATGAACGTGCGGGTCACGCCCGCTTCTTGAACGTGGAGACCGCCCACACGTATCCGACGAGGGCTAGCCCGACGCACCACGCGAGGGCCGTGACCGCGTCGCCGCTCGACGGGTTGCCCGCGAGCAGCCCGCGAAGGGTCTCGATGATCGGGGTGAAGGGCTGGTACTGCGCGAACTGCCGCACACCGGCGCCCATCGTGTCCGCGGGCACGAACGCGCTGCTCAGGAACGGCAGCATGATCAGCGGCACGGTCGCGAAGCCCGCCGACTCCACCGACTTCGCGGCGAGACCGAGGGCGACGGTGAGCCAGCTGATCGAGAAGCTGAGCAGCAGGACGAGACCGAGTACGCCGAGCCAGTCGAGGGCGCTCGCGGCCGGGTCGAACCCCATCGTGAAGGCCACCGCGATGATGGCCACGCAGGCCACCAGGCAGCGCACCGTGGTGACGACGACATGCCCGGTCATCATGGCGCCGCGGGACACGTCCATGGTCTTGAACCGGTTGATGATGCCCTTCGTCATGTCGTCGTTGACGGCCGCCGACGTGGCACCGAGGCCGTAGCTGATGGCCATCACGAGCAGACCCGGCGTGGCGTAGTCGATGTAGTTCTCACCGACACTGAACGCGCCGCCGAACACCTTGACGAACATCAGCATCATCACGATCGGGAACAGGACCGCGTTGAACACCGTGGTCGGGTTCCGCAGAGTGTGCTTCAGATTGCGGCGCAGCATGATCGCCGAATCGGCCAGCGAGGTCGAGAAGGCGCCGGTCCGCGTCGGGAGCGTACTCGTGGTGACGGTGCTCGTGGTGACGGTGCTCGTCGGGACAGTACTCACAGTGCGGCCGCCTTCGTGCTCGTGTTCGTGCTCGTGCTCGTGTTCTCGGTCAGGGCGAGGAAGACGTCGTCGAGGTCCGGTGTCCGCACGGAGAACTCCGCGGCGTTGAGCGCGTGCTCGTCGAGCCGGTCGAGGAGGGCCTTCAGCGACCTCGACTCACCGTCGCTCGGCACCCGCAGGGTCAGCTCCTCGTCGTCCCGCGTGGACCCGGTCAGAATCCGCGCCGCCACGTCGAGTTCGTGGAGCTCGGCGAACCGGAGTCGGACATGGGTGCCGGGGATCTGGCGCTTGAGCTCCTCGGGGGTGCCCTCGGCGACCAGTCGGCCCTGGTCGAGTACCGCGATCCGGTCGGCGAGTTGGTCGGCCTCGTCGAGGTACTGGGTGGTGAGGAAGATGGTGGTGCCCTCGGCGACCAGCTCGCGGACGATTCCCCACATCGTGCGCCTGCTGCGCGGGTCGAGGCCCGTCGTCGGCTCGTCCAGGAAGATGATCCGCGGGTTGCCGACCAGCGTCATCGCCAGGTCCAGCTTCCGGCGCATACCGCCGGAGTACGTCGACGTCATCTTGTCCGCCGACTCCGCCAGATCGAACCGTTCGAGGAGCCCCGCGACCACCCGGTCGCCGGAGCGCACGCGCTTGAGGTCCGCCATCAGCCGCAGGTTCTCCCGGCCCGAGAGCAGCTCGTCCACCGCGGCGAACTGACCGGTCACGCCGATGGACGCGCGCACCTGCCTGGTCGCGGTCGCCACGTCGTGCCCGGCGACGCGCACCGTCCCCGCGTCGGCTTTGAGCAGCGTCGCAAGGACGTTCACCGTGGTCGTCTTGCCCGCGCCGTTCGGGCCGAGCATGGAGTAGACCGATCCCGCGGCGACATCGAAGTCGATGCCGGCGAGCACGACTTTGTCGCCGTACGCCTTGCGCAGTCCTGCGACTGTGATTGCGATTGCCGAATTCTTCATGTCCCCACCGTGGCCACGGGCCCTGTCACGCACCTGTCACCCCGCTGACACGGCCACTGACATGAGCTCTGACGCGACCCCTGACACGTCCCCTGACGCCACCCATGACACGGCCCACCCGACTGCCCTGGGGCAATCGGGTGGGCCGTGTCGTGTGTTTCGACCTACGGGAGTGCTACGCGTCCGCCTCCTGCGCCCGCAGCGCGCGCTCCACACCCGCACGGGATTCCGTGATCAAGCGGCGCAGGGCCGCCGACGGGTCCGCGGACGCGAGCCACGCGTCCGTCGCGTCCAGGGTCGCCTGCGACACCTGGAGCGAGGGGTAGAGGCCCAGCGCGATCTGCTGGGCCATCTCGTGCGAGCGCGAGTCCCACGCGCCCTTGACCGCCGCGAAGAACTTCTCCGAGTACGGGGCGAGGAGTTCGCGCTGGTCGGTCTGGATGAAGCCGCTGATCACGGACTCCTGGATCGAGTTCGGGAGCTTGTCGGACTCCACGACCGAGGCCCAGGCCTCCGCCTTCGCCTCCGCGGTGGGCCGCGCCGCACGCGCCGCCGCCACGTGCCGCTCGCCCGCGGACGTCTTGTCGCGCTCCAGCTCCGCCGCGATTCCGGCCTCGTCGAGCCGTCCCGTCGCCGCGAGCCGGTGCACGAACGCCCAGCGCAGCTCCGTGTCCACGGCGAGGCCCTCGATCGACTGCTTCCCGGAGAGCAGTTCCTCCAGGAGGTCCAGCTGCTCGTCCGTACGCGCCGCCGACGCGAACGCCCGTGCCCACGCCAGCTGGTGGTCGCTGCCGGGCTCCGCCGAGCGCAGGTGCGAGAGCGTCGCGTCCGTCCAGCGGGAGAGCGCCTCCTCGCGTCCGGCGGGGGCCGCGTACAGCTCCAGGGCCATCTTGACCTGGCGGTGCAGGGACTGGACGACCCCGATGTCCGACTCCTTGGCGATGCCGGACAGGACGAGGGAGAGGTACTCCCGCGTGGGGAGTTCCGCGTCCCGCGTCATGTCCCACGCCGACGCCCACGAAAGGGCACGCGGCAGTGACGCCTCGAAGTCACCGATGTGCTCGGTGACGAACGCGAGCGACTCCGCGTCGAGACGGACCTTCGCGTACGAGAGGTCGTCGTCGTTCAGGAGGATCACCGCGGGACGCGCGCGGCCCACCAGCTCGTCCACCGACGTCAGTTCGCCGTCGACGTCCAGCTCCACGCGGTCCGTGCGAAGGAGCTTGCCGCTGTCGTCGTCGAGGTCGTACAGGCCGATCGCGATCCGGTGCGGGCGCAGCGTCGGCTCGCCCTTCGCGCCCGTCGGGAGCGCGGGGGCCTCCTGCTTCACCGCGAACGACGTGATCTTGCCGGACGTGTCGACGTCCACGACAGGGCGCAGGACGTTGATGCCCGCCGTCTCCAGCCACTTCTTCGACCAGGTCCTGAGGTCGCGCCCGCTGGTCTCCTCCAGCGCGCCGAGCAGGTCGGACAGGCGCGTGTTCCCGAACGCGTGCGCCTTGAAGTACGCCTGCACACCCCGGAAGAACTCGTCCGTGCCGACATACGCGACGAGCTGCTTGAGGACGCTCGCGCCCTTCGCGTACGTGATGCCGTCGAAGTTGACCAGGACGTCGTCGAGGTCCTGGATGTCGGCCATGATCGGGTGCGTGGACGGCAGCTGGTCCTGGCGGTACGCCCAGGTCTTCATGGAGTTGGCGAACGTCGTCCAGGACTGCGGCCAGCGCGAGTTCTCCGCGTACGCCTGGCAGGCGATGGACGTGTACGTGGCGAACGACTCGTTCAGCCAGAGGTCGTTCCACCACTCCATCGTCACCAGGTCGCCGAACCACATGTGGGCCAGCTCGTGGAGGATGGTCTCCGCGCGCGTCTCGTACGCCGCGTCCGTCACCTTCGAACGGAACACGTACTGGTCGCGGATGGTCACCGCGCCCGCGTTCTCCATCGCGCCCGCGTTGAACTCCGGCACGAAGAGCTGGTCGTACTTGGCGAAGGGGTACGCGTAGTCGAACTTCTCCTGGAACCAGTCGAAGCCCTGCCGCGTGACCTCGAAGATCGCGTCCGAGTCGAGGAACTCCGCGAGCGAGGGGCGGCAGTAGATGCCGAGCGGAACCGACTGGCCGCCAGGACCCTCGTACGAGCTGTGGACCGAGTGATACGGACCGACGATGAGCGCCGTGATGTACGTCGAGATGCGCGGCGTGGGCTCGAAGACCCAGACGTCACCGCTGGGCTCGGGGGTCGGCGAATTCGAGATGACCGTCCAGCCGGACGGCGCCTTCACGGTGAACCGGAACGTCGCCTTGAGATCGGGCTGTTCGAAGGACGCGAAAACGCGGCGCGCGTCAGGAACCTCGAACTGCGTGTAGAGATAGGCCTGTTGGTCGACCGGGTCGACGAACCGGTGCAGCCCCTCACCCGTGTTGGTGTAGTCGCAGTCGGCGACCACCTTCAGCTCGTTCGGCCCCGCCTCCAGGCGATTGAGCGCGATGCGCGAGTCACGGAAGACGGCGGCCACGTCCAGCGAACGGCCGTTCAGGACGGCCTCGTGGACCGCCGGGGCGACGAGGTCGATGAAGGTCTCGGCGCCCGCCTCCGCGGAGTCGAAGCGCACCGTGGTCACCGACCGGTAGGTGCCGCCCTCCTGGGCGCCGGAGAGATCGAGATCGATCTCGTACGAATCAACGGTGAGCAGCTTCGCCCGCTGCTGCGCCTCTTCGCGGGTCAGATTGGTGCCGGGCACGCGGTCATCTCCTCAGGAACGTCAGGTACGACTTGTGGCGTTTCCAGCCATCCTTCCACGTGGATCCACGGGCATGGCGGGGCATCGGCCACCGGGTGCCGGGCGGGATTGTTCGCAGGCTGTCGTGCCGCTACCATCCGCGCGTCGGCTCACGCCCCGGGGGGAGCGTTCATGGGACCCAGACGATTACGGCGATTACCAGGATTGCCGCGATTACCAGGACTGCCGCGATTACCAGGATTGCGACGATTACCCGGCGCGGGGTGCGCCCCGTGATCGACGTGCTCGTCGTGGGAGCCGGGATCGGCGGGCTCACCACCGCGCTCAGCCTGCACGCCGCGGGTATCGGGGTGCGGGTCGTGGACGCGGTCGACTCGCTGCGGCCCGCCGGGGTCGGCATCAACCTTCTCCCGCACGCGGTGGGCGCGTTGACGGAACTCGGCCTCGGCGCCGAACTGGCCGCGACAGCCGTACCGACCGCCGGGGTGCTGCACTTCGACCGGCACGGCAACCACATCTGGGGCGAGCCGTTCGGCCTCGCCCGCGGCCACCACTGGCCCCAGTACTCCTTGCACCGCGGCGCGCTCCAGCTGATCCTCCTGGACGCGGTGCGCGAACGCCTCGGCGACAACGCTGTCCAGACCGGTACGGCGTACGTACGGCACGCCGAGCCGGAGGGGGCGGGGGTGGTGCGGGTGACCCTGCGGGACGTGTGGCGCGGCCGGGAGTTCGTGGTGCCGGTGCGAGCCCTGGTCGGGGCCGACGGCCTGTACTCGGCGGTCCGGTCCTGTCTGCATCCCGGGGAGGGGCCGCCGCTGTGGAACGGCGTCCGCATGTGGCGGGGCGTCACCGAGTGGGAGCCGGTGCTCGGCGGCCGGACGATGGCGATCGCGGGCAGCAACGCGGCCACGAAGCTCGTCGTCTACCCGATCTCGCGGGAGGCGGAGGTACGGGGGCGCGCGCTGCTCAACTGGGTGGCCGAGGTGCGGTATCCGGTGCACCACCACGGGGCGCAGGGCCCCGCGGACTGGAACCGCTCGGGACGCCTGTCCGACGTGCTTCCGCACTTCTCCGGGTGGCGGATCGGGGACCTGGACGTGCCCGCGCTCCTCGCCGCGACCGGGTCGACGGGGCGGATCCTGGAGTACCCGATGGTGGACCGTGACCCGCTGCCGTGGTGGGGCCGTGGCCCCGTGACCCTGCTCGGCGACGCGGCCCATCCGATGTACCCCGTGGGGTCGAGCGGGGGCTCGGAGGCGGTGCTCGACGCGCGGGTGCTCGCGCGGTGCATGGCCCTTGCCGGGGCGGACCGGATGGGTGGACTGCGGGCCTACGAGGCGCAGCGGTGGGGGCCGGCCAACGCGGTGGCCCTGGCGAATCGGGCGATGCCGGTGGACGAGGTGTTGCGGGTGGTGGCTGAGCGCGCCCCTGAGGGGTTCGCTCGGGTGGAGGACGTTTTGACGGGGGAGGAGTTGGCGGGGCTGGGGGAGGGGTATCGGCGGATGCGGGGGTATTGGTAGCGGTTCTTCTTTCCCTGGAAGCATCCAGCCCGTCCGGAGTTTGAGGACGCCCCCGCGCGGCGGGTTTTCGGGCAGGGGCAGGGGCAGGGGCAGAGGCGGAGGCGGAGGCAGGGGCGGGGTCGGGGTCGGGGTCGGGGTCGGGGAACAGCAACGTCTGAAAGCCGCCAGCGCCCGCCCCTCCCCACGCGCGACCCTCGGCACATGAACGCGACCACGAACCTGACCTACGCCCCCCGCCCCATCCACCCCACCACCCTCAAGCAACTCCGCGACACCGACGACGCGGGCCGCCCCTGCCTCCCCTACGTGGACACGGAGGGCGGCGACCCACTCCGCTGCTGCCTGCGCCGCATCGCCCCCGGCGACCACGTCGCCCTCGTCTCGTACGCCCCCCTGCGCCGCTGGGCCGAGGAGACCGGCGCCACCCCCGGCGCCTACGACGAGCAGGGCCCCGTCTTCATCCACGCCGAGGAGTGCGAGGGCCCGGCGCTGAGCAGCGAGGAGTACCCCTTCGCAAGGCCCGGCGCCCTGCGCGCCCTCCGCCGCTACAACGCCGAAGGCCACATCGTCGGCGGCCACCTGCTGGAGATCCCGGACCCGGCGACGGCAGGCTTCGACGCCGCTCTCGCGGAGGCCTTCGCGGACCCGGACGTCGCCCTCGTGCACGTCAGGGCAGTCGAGTACGGCTGCTTCCTCTTCGAGGTCCGCCGCCCTTAGAACTCCTTAGAACTCCTTAGAACTCCTTCTCAGGCAACCGCCGCCCCCACCGCCCGTGCGAACGCCCGCACCCGCTCCGTCTCCGCGTCCCCGCGCCACACCATGCCGAGCACCGAATCCGGCAGCCCCTCCACCGGCACGAACGTGACGTCACGCCGCCCGTGGTACTCCGCCGTGGGACGGCACAGCAGCATCGCCCCGCGCTCGGCGGCGACCAGCGTCAATCCCTCCTGGAGAGTCCGCACCCGGGGCGCAGGAGGAGCCGCCGTCGACGGAGCCTGCGCCGCGCGCCAGTACGCGGGCGCGGGAGCCGTCGCGGAGATCAGCGGGGTCCCGGACAGCTCGTCCGCGTGCAGTGCCGCGCGGTCCGCGAAGGGATGACGCACCGACACCGCGACCGTCTGCTGCTGGCGCGAGAAGAGCGGGCCGAGCACCAGATCCGGTTCCTCGACGGGCAGCAGCACGATCGCCGCGTCCACGTCCCCGTGCCGCACAGCGCCGAAGGGATCCGCGAACGGCACCTCCACGATCTCCGTCACACAGCTCGGATGCCGCTCCTGGAAATCGGTGATCGCCCCCATCAACCGTGCGTCCACCGTCCCCTGGAAACCGATCCGCAGCCGCCCCGCGGCGCTCGCCGCCCTGCTGCTTCCGGTCGCCGCGCGGCGCGCCGACCGGCGGACGGTGCTGTGCGCTCTGATGACCCTGCTCGCCGCCGCCAACCTCCTCTCCGCGCTCGCGCCCGCCTTCGGCGTGCTGCTCGCCGCACGGGTCCTGGTCGGGGTCTGCATCGGGGGCGTGTGGGCGATCGCGGCCGGGCTCGGCGTACGGCTCGTGCGTGAGGAGTCTGCGGGGCGGGCCACCACGGTGATCTTCAGCGGGATCGCGGTGGCGTCCGTGCTCGGCGTCCCCGCCGGTACGTTCCTGGGTGAACTCGCGGGCTGGCGCTGGGCGTTCGCGGTGATGGGCGCGTTCGCGCTCGCGGTCACCGGGCTGCTCGCGGCGGTGCTTCCCGCGCTGGCCGCTTCGGCGGCGGTACGACTCGGCACGTTCCCCGGCCTGCTGCGGAACGCGCGGCTGCGGGCGGGCTTGCTCGTGGTGCTGCTTCTGGTGACCGGGCACTTCGCCGCGTACACCTACGTCCGCCCCGTCCTGGAGCGCGTTCCCGACCTGGGCGCCGGGCTGATCAGCGGGCTGCTCCTCGGGTACGGGATCGCGGGCATCGTCGGCAACTTCGCGGGCGGCGCGCTCGCGGCCCGCGATCCGCGCCGGGCGCTGCTCGCCATCTCCGCCACGCTCGCCGCCGTGGTCCTGCTGCTCGGCCCCGCGGGCGGCTCGCTCCTGGCCTCGGTGGCGCTGCTCGTCGCGTGGGGCCTGGCCTACGGCGGGGTCTCCGTCTCGACCCAGCACTGGATACTCGCCGCCGCGCCCCACGCCCGTGAGGCGGCGTCGGCGCTCTTCGCCGGGGTGTTCAACGCGGCGATCGCCCTGGGCGCCCTGACCGGCGGCCTGGTCGCGGACGGCTTCGGGACGACGGACGTCCTGTGGCTCGGCGGCGGCCTCGCGGCCCTTGCCCTGCTCGTCGTGGGGTACGCGAAGGGGGCGGGCACCGAATAGACATCGGCGCCCGCCCCCATCGGCGTATGCGAGACCTCCGTATGCGAGACCTCCGTATACGAGACCTCAGCTCACGAGCTTCAGGCCTTGAACACTTCAGCCCTTGAGCTCGGCCGCCACCAGCTCCGCGATCTGCACCGCGTTCAGCGCGGCGCCCTTGCGGAGGTTGTCGTCGGAGATGAAGAAGGCCAGGGCGTTCTCCGCCGTCTCGTCGTTGCGGATACGGCCCACAAAGGCGTCGTCCTTGCCCGCGGCGACCAGCGGGGTCGGGACGTCCGTGAGGACGACACCCTCGGCCGACGCGAGGATCTCGGTGGCGCGCTCGGCGCTCAGCGGACGCTCGAAACGGGCGTTGACCTGGAGGGAGTGACCGGTGAAGACCGGCACGCGCACGCAGGTGCCGGAGACCTTGAGGTCCGGCACCTCGAGGATCTTGCGGGATTCGTTGCGGAGCTTCTGCTCCTCGTCGGTCTCGTTCAGACCGTCGTCGACGATGGAGCCCGCCATCGGAAGGACGTTGTACGCGATCGGCGCGACGTACTTGTTCGACGCGGGGAACTCGGTGGCCGAGCCGTCGTGCGTGAGCTTGGGCGCGTCGTCGCCGACCTTCTTGACCTGCTCGAAGAGCTCGTCGACACCGGCGAGGCCCGAGCCGGACACGGCCTGGTACGTCGCCACGACGAGCGCGGTGAGCCCGGCCTCCTTGTGCAGCGGCTTCAGGACCGGCATGGCGGCCATCGTCGTGCAGTTCGGGTTGGCGATGATGCCCTTGGGGCGGTCCGCGATCGCGTGCGGGTTGACCTCGGAGACGACCAGGGGGACCTGGGGGTCCATCCGCCAGGCCGACGAGTTGTCGATCACGACGGGACCCTGCGACGCGACCTTCTCGGCGAGCGCCTTCGAGGTGGCGCCACCGGCCGAGAACAGGACGATGTCAAGGCCGCTGTAGTCGGCCGTGGAGGCGTCCTCGACCGTCACACCGTCGAGGGTCGAGCCGGCCGAGCGGGCCGATGCGAACAGGCGCAGCTCGTCGACGGGGAAGTCCCGCTCGACGAGGATCTTGCGCATGACCGTGCCGACCTGACCGGTGGCTCCGACGATTCCGACCTTCACAGGGATGTCCTCCGTATGTGCATGGGCACAGGCGTTGGCCTGTGCGTTCCATCATGCGTCTGTCCACGGTCGCCTTGTCCAATCCATTGTCCGGAGTTCGGGATGTCACATTTCCGCGCACCTTGATCGAACCCGGATCGAACCCGGATCGGATCCGGATCGGCCCTGGATCGGACATTCCGGGCGCCCCCGGCAGCGTAGAGGAAACGCGGGGACCACAGGGAGGACGGAGGCGCGGGGGAAGGGCAAAGGGACGGAGGGGGGACGGAGTGCTGGGCGGCGCGGACACGCGCCGGGCGCGAAACACCGGCCGGGCTGGAATCATCCAGCCCGGCCGGTGCGGGTGATCGGTGTATCGGCGGCTACTAGGGAGCCGTCACCTTCTCGATCAGGACGCTGCCGGTACCGGCAACCGTGCCCCGCCCGTTCAGGAGAGCCACCTCACCGAACAGCTGGCGTCCTTCGGCCGCGGGTGCGTCCGCCGCCACTTGGGCGGTGACCTGGGCGGATGCCCCGTTCGCCAGCTTCACCGGCGCCGAACCGTCGACCTTGACGGAGCCGAGCGCGCCCGAGAAGAAGACGTCGCGGTAGTCGTACGCGGTGGTGCCGGACGGTACCGAGTAGCCCGCCACCTCGATCTCGTACGTCCCCGCCGCGGGCTTCGTGAGGCTGACCGACTCCTCCGAGTCGCCCTCCGCCGACGAGCCCACGACCTTGCCGTCCTTCAGGACCGACAGGTCCAGGTCGGCCGCGACGTCCGCCGTCGACCCGATGGCGACGTCGAGCCGCTCCGCGCCCTCGGGCACGACCACGGTCGTCGTCTGCGTCTCACCCTGCTTGATCGACGGACGCGCCGCCTTCGCCGAGCCGAGCGAACCGCCCTTCAGCTTGCCGTCCACCGCGGCGAAGTTGTTCGTCACCTTCCAGGAGACGGGCGTCGGCGTGCCGACCTTCGCCTCCGGAACCGTCTGCACGGCCGGGTCGAACGCGACACCCAGAGTGGAGACGTCCAGCTTGTAGGGGTTGTCCAGGAGCGGGGACGTCCTGCGCGACTCGACCTCGATCTCCCACACGCCCGCCTGCGGCTCGGGGTACGAACGCAGGTCGGGGCGGCAGGTGTTGGCCGGGTTGTCGTAGTTCGAGTAGCAGACGAGCGACGACGTCGAGTCGATCGGAACGCCGTACGGGTGCACCGCGATGAACCGCGTCTGGCTCTTGCCCTTCAGGCCGCCGAGCGCCACCTCAAGGGACTTGGCGCCCTTGGGGACCGTCACGAAGTACGACTGGGTGCTGTTGCGCTGCACCGAACCGGACGCCGAGAACGTGTGCGTGGGCTTCGCGAGCGGCGACGAGACGACGACCGTCGACATGATCTGCTGGTCGACGCCCTCGGTGCGCTCGTCGTCGACGGTCAGGATCGCGCTGTGCAGACCGGCCGACTTGGCCTTCGCCTGCACCTTGACGGTGACCGGCTTGTTCAGCGGCAGCTTCACCTCGTCGTCGCCGAGCAGGCGGAAGGTGCCCTCGTGGTTGTTGACCAGGTCCAGCTCGTGACGGACGGAGCGGTCAGGGCCCGAGGTGCGGGTGATCGTGACGTCGTACGTCCGCTTCTCGCCGGTCTTCAGGCCGCCCTCGCGGTCGTAGACGCCGGTGCCGGGCTTCTTCAGCTCCTGGTCGAGCGCGGTGTCGACCGGAGCCTTCACCGTGTACGTGTACGCCTTCGCGTCGTCCTCGATGGCCTTCCAGGCGTCGACGACGTCGATCAGGCCTGTGCCCTGCGCGTACGCCTGCTCGCCGCGGATGTGGCTCGCCGTCGAGGTGAGCGCCGTACGCAGCTTCGCCGGGGTCAGGTCGACGTGCTCGCGCTTGGCGGCGGAGAGGAGGAGTGCCGACGCGCCTGCCGCCTGCGGGGACGCCATCGACGTGCCCTGCAGCATCGAGTAGCCGGCCGGGAGCTTGTAGCCCGCCTCGGCTGCCGGGGCGCCCGGCAGCCAGGTCTGCGTGGTGTTGATGGCCGAGCCCGGCGCGGAGATGATCGGCGCGAAGCCGCCGTCCTCGCGCGGACCGCGCGAGGAGAACGGCATCATCGCGTACGACTTCTTCACGGCGGAGCCGTAGTTGGCGGCCCAGGTCTCCTTGGAGATGGAGGCGCCGACGGAGATGACCTTGTCGGCGAGGCCGGGGTCACCGATGGTGTTCGCGCCGGGGCCGCTGTTGCCCGCGGAGATCACCAGCTGGACGCCGTAGTCGTCGATGAGGCGCGTGTAGAGCAGTGCGCGCGCGTTGTTGCCGTCGTTCAGGGCCGGAAGCCCGCCGATCGACATGTTCACGATGTCGACGCCGCGCTTTGTGACGAGGTCGATCATGCCCTCGGTGAGCGCGACGTTCGTGCAGCCGCCGCTCCAGGTGCAGGCGCGCGAGGAGACCAGCTTGGCGCCGGGCGCCGCGCCGTTCATCTTCTTGCCGCCGAACAGGCCGTTGGCCGCGGTGATGCCCGCGACGTGCGTGCCGTGCTCGGACTCGATGACGCCGATGTTGACGAAGTCGGCCTTCTTGCCGACCCAGTCGCCGCCGTACGGGTCGGTCGGCACGTCCTTGCGGATCTCGACGACGAAGGGGACGCGCTCGACGACGTCGGTCGCCGGGTCGTCCTTGCCGAAGTAGGCGACCTGGTGGTCTTCCTTGTACGGCTTGAGCACCTCGTCGTCGGTGAAGTCGTTGTTGTCGTTCAGGTCGACGCGGACCGTCCCGGCCGCCGGGTCGTAGAGCACGCCCCAGCTGTCGGTGGTGTCGCCGTCGCGGTTGATGTCGCCGTTGGCGTCACCGCCGGTGGTGGCCGACTCGCGGAAGCGGTTGACCTGGTAGGAGCCCGCGGGGGCCTTCCACGTCTCGCTCTCCCAGGTGAAGACGGGGCCTGAGACGGGGTTGGTCATCCGCCGCCAGGTGCCGTCCGCGTCCACGATCGGGTCGGTCGCGGTCACCCAGTCGGTGATCTTCCGCTCGCCCGTGGTGGTCTTCTGGAGCGCGGGGTGACCGAGGTCGACGCCGGAGTCCAGGATGCCGATGGTGGTGCCGCGGCCGTCCGCCTTCGGATTCTTCTTCACGAAGTCGACGGCGCCCGTCTCGAAGGACGGGTTGTACGGGTTCTTCGCCGGGGTGTTCTTGCCGGGTCCCGCGTACGTCCCCTTGGCGGCGGCCTTCGCGCCCTTGGCCCGGTCGGCCGAGGGCGTCGGGTCGTCGAGCTCGATCTCGTGCCGCAGATCGATGCCGTGCACGGACGACAGCTTCCCGGCGGCCTTGATGGCCGCTTCGGCCTTCGCGGTGGGCACGGTGGCGCGTACGTAGCCGAGCTTGTCGTACGTCCGGCCGACCGAGCCGCCCTTGACGGCGTCGAGCTGGTCGGCGACCTGCTCGGTGGCGCCGGGTGCGGTGGCCACCATCATCGTGACGGTCTTCTCGCCGTCCGCCTGCGCGGCGGCGAGCAGCTCGGCGTCGGCCGAACCGAGCTTCTCCTCGGCGGACTTCGGGGTGCTCTGGCCCCCGGGGTCGCCGTCGGCCGCGAGGGCCATGGGTATGGGACCGGCGGCGGAGAGCGCGGCGGTCAGGCCGACGGCTATCGCGAGACGGGTCGTGCGTCTAGCACTGGATCTGTGCATCAGCGTCCCTGTACGTAAAGGTCGAAAAGGTCCGGAATCCGGAACCGGATGACCGCTCAGCCTTACGTAAGTGACTGCTGTTTGGGGAGAGTTGTCCGAGCTGTGATCAGGGCATGACGTAATTCCGCCATCCGCCATGCCGGACAAGGCGGTGGATAGAGGGACTTGCTCCGGGATTTTCCGGGGGGCATGGTCGGTCCCCGTCGGGCCTGGTCGGTCCCGGTGGGGTCCGGTGGGTCCGGTCGAGTCCGGTGGGTCCGGTCGGGTCCGGTGGGGTCAGCTCTCGCGCGAGCGCGCGTAGTGCCGCGACGCCTTCGCGCGGTTGCCGCAGGCCGCCATGGAGCACCAGCGGCGCGTGCCGTTGCGTGAGGTGTCGAAGAAATGCAGGACGCACGTGTCGTGGGCGCAGCCGCGGATCCGGTCGGGCGCGGTGGCGAGGAGGTTCAGGTAGTCGCGCGCCGCGAGCCAGGCCGCACCCCATGCCGGGTCCTCGAACTCGGGCTCCTCGCCGGGGCCTTCCGGGGTGAGGGTCGCGCGGATGCGGCCGTGCCCCAGGACCGCGTCGACGCGGGCGATGCCCGTCGGCTCGCCGGGCGATTCCACCGCGGATGCGAGTGCGTCGCGGGCGCGCAGCACGTTCGCCAGGGTCGGCCCGTCGGCGGCGAAGCGTGTGTCGAGGCCGTTCGCCGCGAGCCAGAGCGCGAGCCCTTCGGTGTCCGTGAGCAGGTCCCGGCGCACGCCGTCGTGATTCCAGACGGTGTTGAGCAGATCGAGGGAGAGCGGCTCGCCGACGAGCGGGCGGGGGTCGTGGGGTGCCTTGGCGGTGGCCTCGGCGGCGGGCCTGGCGTCGGACATGAACGTTCCCTTCGGTGCTAACCACTCAAGAGTACGTGACCGGTTGACGGGCTTGACTTCTAACTCTTAAAGTTGCTTTCAACGGTTAGCTAATAGAGCGTCCGAAGCAGCCAAGGGGAGAGCCATGACGACGTCCACCACACCGCGCACCGGCCACATCGGCCTGAACGTCACCGACCTGGAGCGCTCGCTCGCGTTCTACCGGGACGCGCTCGGCTACGGCGTGCTCGGCGAGGGCAAGGAGGAGGGCCGCCGTTACGCCTTCCTCGGGGAGAGCGGCCCGGAGAGCGGCGAAGAGGGTGGCCAGGGGGGTGGGCGGCCCGTACTCACGCTCTGGCAGCAGGCCGACGCCGCGTACTCCGCGGGGAACGCCGGCCTGCACCACCTCGCGATCGAGGTCGACACGATCGAGCAGGTCAGGGAGTACGAGGGCGCGCTGCGGGCGTACGGGGTGGAGTTCGCGTACGAAGGGGTCGTCCCGCACGGTGAGGGCTCGGCGTCCGGCGGGATCTTCTTCCACGACCCGGACGGCACGCGCCTTGAGATCTACGCCGGCGTGGGCGCCTCGGGCCGGGCCCCGGTGCCGGCTGCGCCGACGTGCGGATTCTTCTAGTCCCTTGGCCCGTTGGCCCGTTGGCCCGTTGGCCCCTTGGCGCCATGGCCCCGTGACCCCTTAGTCCCTGACCCGCACTTTCGCGGCGGAGTACCGTCTGCCGTCCGCGGGTTGTTCGTGGCTGGTCGCGCAGTTCCCCGCGTCCCTTCGGGCGCTCCCCCTGATTGCTCGGCAGGAGTGACATGACCCAGCAAGCCCCGTACCACCACGGCTCCCGCGCCGTTCAGGATCTCGTCGGTGTGCGGGAACTGGCCGACCACGTGGGCCGGTCCATCGGCGACGGCATCCGCCCCGTCGCCGCCGCCTTCCTGGAGATCCAGCCCATGCTGGTGATCGGCGGCGCGGACGGGGCGGGCGGCGCCGTATGGGCCTCGCTGCTCACCGGCGAACCCGGGTTCGTACGGGCCACAGGGCCGAACCAGATATCGATCGCGGGCGGCCTTCGCCGGGCCGACCCCCTCGCGCGGGCCCTCAAAGAGGCGGGCACCCCCGTGGGCACCATCGCCCTTGACCCCCGCACCCGGCGCCGCATGCGGCTGAACGGCCGGGCGCGGCCGACCCCCCGGGGTCTGGCGATCGAGGCCGATCAGGTCTTCTCGAACTGCCCGAAGTACATCCAGAAGCGGCAGCTTCCGCCCGGTGCCATGCCGGGCCGTCCGTCCGCGCCCCGCCACGGAGTGAAGCTCACCGGCGACCAGCGCGCGTTCGTCGCCGAGGCGGACACCTTCTTCCTCGCCACCGTCCACGCGGAAGGCGCCGACGCCAGTCACCGGGGCGGCAACCCCGGCTTCGTCCGCGTCACCTCTCCGTACACGCTGGAGTGGGACGACTTCCCGGGCAACTCCATGTTCCTGTCCCTCGGCAACCTCGCCACCGACCCCCGCGCCGGGCTTCTCTTCCTCGACTGGGTGACCGGCATCAGCCTCCAGCTCACCGGCACGGCCCGCACCGAACACGGCGACGACGGGACCCGCACGGTCCGCTTCACCCTCGCCGAGGCGGTCCAGACCCTCGGCGCGAGCCCCTGGAGCTGGACCTCTCCGGAGTACTCCCCTGCCAATCCCCTCCAGGAGGACTAGCGTCACTCTGTGCATAAAGAACTCCGGGTGGCGGCCTACGCCGTATGCGTTCAGGACGGACAGCTGCTGCTCGCCCGGTGGGTGGCGGGCGATGGCAGCAAGCGCTGGACGCTGCCCGGCGGCGGGATGGACCACGGGGAGGATCCGTACGACACGGTGATCCGCGAGGCCGACGAGGAGACGGGGTACGTCATCGAGCCCGTGGTGCTGCTCGGCGTCGACTCGCTGCGTCGGCGCTACCCGCGCAAGCTCGGCGCCATCGCCGACTTCCACGGCCTGCGGATCGTCTACGAGGCGCGGATCACCGGCGGCGAGCTGCGGCACGAGCGGGACGGTTCCACCGATCTCGCCGCCTGGCACGACCTTGACGCCGTCCCCGGACTCGAACGGGTCGGGCTCGTCGACATCGGGCTCGACCTGTGGCGGAACCGGCCCGACGACGGACACCTGACGGTGCCCTCCTGAGACTGCGCGGCGCCTCGCCTTCCCCGAAAGGTGAACGTGGAGTGACCGCTTCCTCTCCGCCCGGAGAGGGGTGTGTGACCGCGCAGGGTGCCTGATGATCCACGTACGGTGATCGGCGTTGCCCGTTGCTGTCTCGTTAACGCGCAGGTCATTCCGGATGTCAACGATCCAGTACGAGCGGGAATCTCGCCTACTGCGGAGCTCCCCGCGACCACTGCCGACGCGTTCGCAACCGGGGAGACCGCGCCATGCCGCGCATACGCCACGTCGCCACCGCCGCCCAGACCGCCACCCACTCCGCCGTCCGTGCCGTGGACCGCCGGGCCTTCCTCGCGACCACCGCGGCCGTCTCCCTCTCCGCCGGTATCGGATACGCGATGCGGCCCGCGAGCAGCCACGCCGCCACCGCCGGGCCCGCCCCCGTCGCGCTCTCCCGGCAGGCGCCCGCCGCGCCCCTGACGCCCTACCGGGACGGCACCACACTGCGTACCGTCGCCGCCCCGCGCGGCACCTCCGGCTACCGGCGCCTCGGCGACGGGCCCGCCTGGGACCGGGTGGTCCGCGGTGACCTGGCCGCCGCCAAGAGCGGCCGCGAGGGACGGCGTACCTCGCTCGCCGCGTTCGTCCAGTTCACCGACCTGCATCTGGTCGACGTGCAGCACCCGCTGCGGTACGAGTACCTGCGCGCCCAGACCGCCAGTGCCTGGCGCCCGCAGGAGGCCCTCTCGGTGGCCGGAGCGGTCGCGCTCGTCGAGCGGGTCAACGCGCTGCGCGGGGCGCCCGCCACCGGATCGCCGCTGCACTGCGTGGTGACGACGGGCGACAACACCGACAACAACTCCCGCTCCGAGCTCGACTGGTTCCTCAAGACCATGAGCGGCGGGCGCATCAACCCCAACACCGGTGATCCGCGCCGCTACGAAGGCGTCCAGGACAGCGGCCTCAAGCTGTACTGGCACCCGGACGACGACCTCCGCGACTCGGACAAAGCCCTCGGCTTCCCGCAGGTCGACGGCTTCCTGGACGCGGCGCTCCGCGAGGTCAACAGCCCCGGCCTCGGGCTTCCCTGGTACTCGACCGTCGGCAACCACGACGCGCTGCCCGGCGGCTGCTGGGGGCCGGGAGACTCGTACTTCACCGAGTTCGCCGTCGGTGGCAAGAAGCTGATGTCCCTCGACGAGTCGCGCGGCGCCGCCCTGTGGAAGGCCGTCAAGAAGGGCCGCGACCCCAAGGGCGCGCAGTTCAAGGAGCTGCTCAAGAGCGAGGCGCGGCGGATGCGCTCGGTCACCCCGGACGAGAGCCGCGCGCCCTTCACCCCCGCCGAGTACGTCAAGGCCCACCTCGACCCGGCGTACAAGGGCCACGGCCCCGCCGGACACGGCTACACGCAGGAGAACCTCGACGCGGGCACCCAGTACTACTCCTTCCGCGTCAGCGAGGACGTACTCGGCATCAGCCTTGACTCGACGGACCCCGGCGGCCACTACGAAGGCTCGCTCGGCAAGGCCCAGATGGACTGGCTGGAGCGGGAGCTGAAGGCGAACGAGGAGAAGGACGGCGGCGGTTCGTACGTCATCGTCTTCAGCCACCACACCAGCAGGACCATGCGCAATCTGCGCCAGGACCCGGACCGCCCGCGCGAGGCCAGGCACGGAGGTGACGAGATCGTCGCCCTCCTCGCCCGCCACCGTTCCGTACTCGCCTGGGTCAACGGGCACAGCCACAAGAACGACATCACCGCGCACCAGAGCCCGCACGGCTCCTTCTGGGAGGTCTCCACGGCCTCGCACATCGACTTCCCGCAGCTGGCCCGCGTGGTGGAACTGAGCGACAACCACGACGGCACGCTCTCCCTCTTCACCACCCTCATCGAGTCATCGGCCCCGCACCGCACGGATTACGCCGATCTCTCGCAGACCGGCCTCGCCGCGCTCTACCGCGAACTCTCCTTCAACGCCCCCGGCGCCAAGCCCGCCCTTGGCGGTGAGCCGGGCGACCGGAACACGGAACTGATCCTCAAGAAGGGCTGAAACCCGCTCAACCCGCGCGAGGCGGTCAACCTCCACATCGCCCCCGTGAGTCCCCCCGGACGTCATGTGCAGCACGTTCGTGAGCAGCACGTCGTGAGCCGCACGTCGTGAACAGCACGTCGTGAACAAGGGGGAGAGATGTCAGCGCGCAAGAGAGCTTTGATGGGCGTGGCCGCAGGAGTGGCCATGACGGTGACAGCGGGAGCGTTCGCGGCCCCGGCGCTGGCTGCCGGGACGCCCGGTGGAGGGGCCGGGCACGGGGATCGGCACCGGGCGACGCAGAAGGCGATGGAGGCCGCCGTCAACGAGGACGCCCCCGGCGTGACCGTCCAGGCCAAGGACAAGCACGGGGCCTGGAACGCGGCCGCGGGCATCGGGGACCTCGAACGGCAGAGCCCGCGCGGCGCCCACGACCGGTACCGCGTCGGCAGCATCACCAAGACCTTCGTCTCGACGGTGCTGCTCCAGCTGGTGGCCGAGGGGGAGCTGAGCCTCGACGACAAGGTGGGGCGGTGGCTGCCGGGCGTGGTCGAGGGCCACGGCCACGACGGCGACCGCATCACGGTCCGCCAGCTCCTCAACCACACGAGCGGCATCTTCGACGTGACGGCCGACAAGGGCTTCCAGGACAAGGTGTTCAGCGAGAAGTTCCTCGCGCACCGCTACGACACCTGGACCGCCGAGCAGCAGGTCGCGATCGCCATGCGCCACGAACCGGACTTCGCGCCCGGCACGGACTGGAACTACTCCAACACCAACTACCTCCTCGCAGGAATGATCATCAAGAAGGTGACGGGGAAGTCGTACGCGGACGAGATCGAACGGCGCATCATCAAGCCGCTCGGTCTGGGCGCCACCAGCGTGCCGGAGACGGACTCCGCGATGCCGAAGCCGAGTTCACGGGCGTACACGAAACTGTCCGACGCCCCGGACGCCAAGAACCACGACGTCACGGAGCTCAACCCGTCGGTGGCGGGCTCGGCGGGCGGGATGATCTCCGACTCGGCCGACCTGAACCGCTTCTACACGGCCCTGCTGCGCGGCAAGCTCCTGCCGAAGAAGCAGCTGGCCGAGATGAAGACGACCGTCGAGCAGGGGAAGGACAACCCCGACGAGCGGTACGGGCTCGGCCTGGAGAGCCGCAAGACCTCCTGCGGCACGGTGGTCTGGGGGCACGGCGGCGACATCCACGGTTCGGCTTCGATGGCGCTGGCGACTCAGAACGGCGGCCATGCGATCGCCGCGAACTTCAACGGCCCGGACGGCGACCGCCAGGCGATCCTGAACGCGGAGTTCTGCGGTAAGTGACTTAAGAAGTAGTGGTAAGTGACGTGAAAAGTACGGGAGTTGCGTACGAGAAGGGGGCGGGACCGTCGCGCGGTCCCGCCCCCTTCGCTCCCCTCCTGCTCCCCCTGCTCTCCTCCTGCCCCGCTTGCTCGGGTTATCGCGGCAGCACCACCACGTACGCCGCCGGATCACGGTCGGCCGAGGCCATCAGCGCGGTCCGCATGACGGTCGCCTGCTGTTCGAGGGACTCGCGCAGCTTCTTGGGCGTCAGATGGACGACCGTGATGCCGAGCCGCTCCAGGTGGTCGCGCTTGCGGGCGTACTCGGACCACTGCGCGTCGTCGTCCTGCCGGAGGCCGTGGCGGGGTGCCCGGGTGTCCAGCTCGACCGCGACGGCCAGATCGGGCCAGTAGGCGTCGACGCCCCCGAGGTGCGGCCCGCCGGGCAATCGCAGGTCGACGTTCCACAGCGGATCGGGCAGGCCGTGCTCGGCGACCATCCGGTAGAGACGGTCCTCGGCGATGGCACGGCCTTCGGCGAGCAGAGAGTCCACCGCGTCCACGACATGCGGCCGGGTGAGCAGCTTCGCCTGGTTCAACTCCCGCACGATGGCGGCCGGTTCGCAGTGTCCACCGCGCACCGCCTCCGTGAGCAGCCTGCGCACCGCGCCCGCCTCGGAGAGTCCCGCCACGGCGTCGGCCAGCGCGCGCGGCACCGGGGCCACCGGAACTCCGGCGATTTGTACGGCGGTCGGCAGCGCCTGGGTCCGCACGAGGCGGACGAACCCGGTGGACCGCAGCCGCCGCGTGCGGGGGAGCAGGACGTCGATGCGGTCCAGGGAGAGCAGCGGGGGAGCCGACGAGAAGCGGTGCAGGGTGAGCGCCGCGAGTCCCGTGATCAGGGCGTCGGCGTACGGGGCGTGGGGGGCGCCCGCGCAGGGCTGTGCGGGCACGGTCTTCGCCGCCTTGGCCGGCGGCCGCCCCGCGAACAACAGGGCGCCGTGCAGGCGCTCTTCACTGGTCGGCGGCCCCGGGTGCAGCAGGCAGACCCCCGGGAGCAGCTGCTGCCAGGGCCCTTCCGGGCGGCAGTGCGCCGCGGCGTCGGCTGCGGTGATGCCGTGGGCGCGGAGCTGGGCGGTGCTCATCACGCGGCGCTGGACGTCGGCGAGGTGGTGGAGGGGGCGGGGGGAGAGCGGGGTGTTGTGGTTCATGACGGGGCCCTTCCCGCTGCTGATCCATCCCCTAACCGCTGTTACACGCCCGTCGACATAACCGGACAACCCCGCACTAAAGTGCAGACGTTCGACTGCCGAAAAGGTCCGTTTGCGTTGGGTACGTTCCAGCAGTCGCGCTCAGTCCCCTTCGAGGGCCCCGCCGCGAGCCCCTCCGCAAGCCTCTTCGCAGGATCCTCCGCGGGCCCTACGGGTGGGCACATCGCCGAAGCCGCCGAGCGGCAACGGCCGGTGCGCCCACCCCGTTTGACCTACGAAGCGGCAGCCGCATCGCAACTCTGCGCCCGCAGCGACCTGGCGAGGTCGTCCCGGGCTTCGAGCACGAGCCGCCGCAGTGCCGGCGCGGCCGACTCATGGGACGCGAGCCACGCGTCCGCCGCCTCCAGCGTCCCCTGATCGTCCTGGAGGTGCGGGAAGAGACCCTTCACCACGTCCATCCCGATCTGGATGGACCGCTCGGCCCACACCCGCTCGATGGCGGCGAAGTACTTGGGCGCGTACGGAGCGGTCAGCTCACGCTGCGAGGCCCGTGCGAACCCCGAGATCGTCGCCCCCACCAGCGCGTTGGACAGCGAGTCGGACTCCACCACGGAGGCCCAGGCCTGCGCCTTGACCGCCTCGGAGGGCCGCGCGGCGAGCAGCCGCACCTGGTGCCGCTTGCCCGAGGCCGTGTCGTCCCGGGCCAGTTCGGCGGCGAGCGTCTGCTCGTCGGCGACGCCGGCCGCGGCCAGCGGGCCGAGGAAGGACCAGCGCAGCTCCTGGTCGACGTCCAGGCCGTCGATCTTCGCCGTCTCCGCGAGGAGGCCCCGCAGCAGCTGGAGATCGGCCTCCGAAGACGCCACCGCGGCGAAGAACCTCGCCCACGTCAGCTGGTGCTGGCTGCCGGGTTCCGAAACCCGCAGCTCCCGCAGCGCGCCCTCGGCGAGCGCGCGCCCGCCTTCCTCGCGCCACTCCGGGGCCGCGTAGAAGGTGAGGGCCGAGTCCGCCCAGGTGTGCAGCATCTGAAGGACGCCGATGTCGCTCTCGCGCCCCGCGAACCGCAGCACGAGCCCGATGAAGTCCCGCGCGGGCATGAGCGCGTCCCGCGTGAGGTTCCACAGCGCCGACCAGCACAGGGCGCGGGCGAGCGGGTCGGTGATGTCGCCCAGGTGCTGCCGCAGCGTGTCGAGGGAGGTCTCGTCGAAGCGGATCTTGCAGTACGTCAGGTCGTCGTCGTTGACCAGGACCAGCTCGGGCGCCTCGGCACCGGCCAGCTCGTCGACGGTCGTACGGGGGCCCTCTACGTCGACCTCCGCGCGCGCGTACCGCGTCAGGTCGCCCTCGGGGGTGCGGCGATAGAGGCCCACGGCCACGCGGTGCGGCCGCAGTTCGGGGTGCGACTCCGCGGCATCCTGCACCACGGAGAGCTCGGTGATCCGGCCCTCCGCGTTCAGGATGACCTGCGGCGTGAGGGAGTTGACGCCCGCGGTCTGGAGCCACGACTGCGACCAGGACGCCATGTCGCGCCCGGAGGTCTCCTCAAGGACCGAGAGGAGGTCGCCGAGCCGGGTGTTCCCGTACGCGTGCCGCTTGAAGTAGCGCCGCGCGCCATCGAGGAACGCGTCACGTCCGACGTAGGCGACGAGCTGCTTGAGGACGCTCGCGCCCTTCGCGTACGTGATCCCGTCGAAGTTGAGCTTGGCGTCCTCCAGGTCGCGGATGTCGGCCGTGACCGGGTGCGTGGAGGGCAGCTGGTCGGCGCGGTAGGCCCATGCCTTGCGGTTGTTGGCGAAGGTGATCCAGCCGTTGGTGAAGCGCGTCGCCTCGACCATCGAGAAGGAGCCCATGAAGTCGGCGAAGGACTCCTTGAGCCACAGGTCGTCCCACCAGCGCATGGTGACGAGGTCACCGAACCACATGTGCGCCATCTCGTGCAGGATGACGTTGGCCCGGCGCTCGTACGACGCCTGGGTCACCTTGCCGCGGAAGATGAACTCCTCGCGGAAGGTCACGAGGCCGGGGTTCTCCATCGCGCCCAGGTTGTACTCCGGGACGAATGCCTGGTCGTACTTCCCGAAGGGGTAGGGGTAGTCGAAGTTGTCGTGGAAGAAGTCGAGCCCCTGCTTGGTGACCAGGAAGACGTCGTCCGCGTCGAAGTGCTTGGCGAGCCCCTTCCTGCACAGGGCGCCGAGCGGGATGTCCAGCGTCGTGCCGTCGTCGAAGGTGCGGCTGTAGGAGTCCGTCACATAGTGGTACGGGCCCGCGACGACCGCGGTGATGTAGGTCGAGATCGGCTTCGTCTCGGCGAACTTCCATACCCCGTCGACCAGTTCACCGGAGCCGTTGGACCACGCGGTCCATCCCTCGGGAGCCTGCACCTCGAAGCGGAAAGGCGCCTTCAGGTCGGGCTGCTCGAAGTTGGCGAAGACGCGGCGCGAGTCCGCGGGCTCGTACTGCGTGTAGAGATAGACCTCGCCGTCCTCCGGGTCGACGAAGCGGTGCATGCCCTCGCCGGTGCGGCTGTAGGCGCACTGGGCGTCCACCACCAGTTCGTTCTCCGCGGCCAGGTCCTCAAGGGTGATCCGGGTGCCGTCGAAGACCTCGGAGGGGTCCAGGTCCTTGCCGTTGAGGGACACCGCGGTGACGCTCGGGGCGATCAGGTCGGCGAAGCTCGTGGCGCCGGGTTCGGCGGAGCGGAAGCGGATCGTGGTGACGGAGCGGAACGTGCGCGGCTCCTGGTCGCTCTCGCCGATCGCGGAGCGCAGGTCGAGAAAGACCTCGTACCCGTCGACGGACAACAGCGCGGCCCTCTCCTGGGCCTCGTCGCGGGAAAGATTCTCACCGGGCACGGGCGGCACTCCTTTGTACTCGCGGGGGAAAGTCGTGGATCGCACGACCTGTACGAATGTCTACGATCCTCGCATGTGCCCCCAGCGCGCGGTATCCGGGAATGCCCAGGTAGATCACTGACGTTCCCCTGGCCAAGCGCGCACGCATTCCCCTAGGGAGAGACATGTCCGAGAACGGCAAGCCCGGCAAGACCCCCGTGGACTTCTGGTTCGACCCGCTGTGCCCGTGGGCCTGGATGACCTCGCGCTGGATGCTGGAGGTGGAGAAGGTCCGCGACGTCGAGGTCCGCTGGCATGTCATGAGCCTCGCCGTACTGAACGAGGACCGGCTCGACGAGCTGCCCGAGGAGTACCGCGACATGCTGGAGACGAAGGCCTGGGGCCCCGTCCGCGTGGTCATCGCCGCCCAGCAGAAGCACGGCGACGAGTACACCGGCAAGCTCTACACCGCCCTCGGCACCCGCTTCCACAACCTCGGCGAGGGCCCGACCCGTGACGCGGTCGTCTCCGCGCTCAAGGACGTCGGTCTGCCCGAGGACCTCGCGGACTACGCGGACTCGGACGAGTACGACACCCAGCTGCGCGCCTCCCACCAGGAGGGCATCGACAAGGTGGGCCAGGACGTGGGCACGCCCGTCATCGCCGTTCCCGGCGCGGACGGCGAGCAGGTCGCCTTCTTCGGCCCCGTCGTGACACCCGCCCCCAAGGGCGAGGCGGCGGCGAAGCTGTGGGACGGCACGCTGCTCGTGGCGTCGACGCCTGGCTTCTACGAGATCAAGCGGACGCGTAAGCAGGGTCCGATCTTCGACTGAGCCGGAGGAACGGTTGGGACTGAGCCGGAGGAATGGTTCCGACCGAGTCGGACGAATGGTTCCGACCGAGTCGGACGAACGGTTTCGACCGAGTCAGAGGAACGATTCTGGGAGGCTTCGGCCCTTTACCTGGTTGAGGTGCGGCTGCACCCAGAGGCACCCCGCGCCCTGACAGCGCCAGTGGCCGTGAGCCTCGGCCCGGGTCATCTGGGTGGCCAAGTAGTCCTCCTCTTCCTGGTTGACCGGCCGGAAGTCCTGCGGTTTGCCGCCGCATGTCGGGCAATGCCTGGAAATCTTGTCCATAGACCACAATGTCCCCCGGAATCAGGCATACCGAAAGACCCCCGTAAGTCATGTCCTCACGGGGGTCTTTCGTCCATCCGCCTGCCTCGGCGAAGGTTGAGAAGACGATCACGAGGCAGGGCGTTTCAGAGGACGATGTGCCTCACGGGCTGAGCAGCAGGCTGTTCACGCGCTGCTTGGCGGCCTCGTAACGCTTCGACACGTCCTGCCAGTTGACGACCTGCCACATGGCCTCGATGAAGTCGACCTTCTGGTTCTTGTACTGCAGGTAGAAGGCGTGCTCCCAGGCGTCGAAGACCAGGATCGGCGTCGAGCCCTGGCCGACGTTGCCCTGGTGGTCGTAGACCTGCTCGACGATGAGGCGGTTGCTGAGCGGCTCGTAGGCGAGCACGCCCCAGCCCGAACCCTGCGTGGTCGCCGAGGCCTTGGTCAGCTGGGCCTTGAACTTGGCGAAGGAGCCGAAGGACTCGGTGATCGCGTCCGCGAGGTCACCGACACCGTCCGCGGCCAGCGGCTCACCGCCGCCGCCGTCCTTCGGGCTGTTCATGTTGTGCCAGTAAATGCTGTGCAGGATGTGGCCGGAGAGGTGGAAGGCCAGGTTCTTCTCCAGGCCGTTGATCGCGCCCCAAGTCTCCTTGTCGCGCGCCTCCTCCAGCTGCTCAAGGGTGTCGTTCGCGCCCTTCACGTACGCCGCGTGGTGCTTGTCGTGGTGCAGTTCGACGATCTGGGGGTTGATGACCGGCTCGAGCGCCGCGTAGTCGTACGGAAGTTCTGGAAGCGTGTAAATGGCCATGTCCGAGCCCTCCGACTGCTGCTCTGCTGGTGCTGCTCTTCTGTAGTGCAACGCTTATTGCAACCTATATGCAAGTGCAGGCTAGCAGCAGGAGGGGTTCGAAGTTGATCAGCCCTTCGTCCTAGGACCGGGGACGCGCACACGCCGGACACCACGCGAGAGGGCCCCGAGTCCGTCGACTCGGGGCCCTCTCGCGGGACGGAACGCCGCCTGCTACTCGGCGGTGACCGCCGCACGCTCCGCGATCTTCTGCCGCGCGAATCCGATCGCGGCCAGGACCAGCGTGAGGAGGCCCGTCGCGAGCAACTGCTTGCGCGTGTCGGGCTGCTGCGTCATCAGGTAGAAGATGTACGCCATCGCGGCGAGCGCCACCCACGTCAGGACCGGGTAGGCCCACATCTTCACGACCAGCTTCTCGGGCTCCTCGCGTTCCGTCCTGCGGCGCAGGATCAGCTGCGATGCGGCGATGAAGATCCAGACCACCAGGATCATCGCGCCGATCATGTTCAGGAGCCACGGGAAGACATCGTCGGGGCGCCAGTAGCTGAGCAGCACGCAGACGAAGCCGAAGACCGAGGACGCGAGGACCGCGAGGCGCGGGACACCGCTGTGGACACGGCCGAGCACCTTGGGGCCCTGGCCGCGCTCGATCAGGGAGTACGACATGCGCGATGCGCCGTAGATGTTGGCGTTCATCGCGGAGAGCAGGGCGATGAGGATGACGACGTTCATGATCTGCCCGGCGCCGGGGATGCCCAGGTGGTCGAGCGTGGCGACGTACGGGCCCTTCGCCACGACCTCCTTGTTGTCCCAGGGAAGCAGCGTGACGACGACGAGCATCGAGCCGACGTAGAAGACCGCGATGCGCCACATCGCCGTGCGCACGGCCTTGGCGACGCCCTGGACCGGCTTCTCGGACTCCGCCGCCGCGATCGTGACGGTCTCCAGGCCGCCGTACGCGAAGACGGACGCGAGGAGGCCGATGATCAGGCCGTCCGTGCCGTTGGGCATGAAGCCGCCCACGCCGGTCAGGTTGTCCGCGCCGGGCGCCGAGACGTCCGAGCCGGGCAGGATGCCGAGGATCGCGAGGGCGCCGATGCCGAGGAAGAGCGCGATGGCGCCGACCTTGAGGGCGGCGAACCAGAACTCGAACTCGCCGAAGTTCTTCACGGCCGTCAGGTTCGAGCCGCAGAACACCAGCATGAACAGGGCGACCCACGCCCACTGGGGCGTACCGGGGAACCAGCCCACCATGATGTCCGCGGCGCCGATCCCCTCGATGCCGACGGCGACGCAGAGCAGGAACCAGAAGCCCCAGCCCGCCGTGAAGCCCGCCCAGGGGCCGATCGCCCGCTCGGCGTGGACCGAGAAGGAGCCGGACGCCGGGTTCGCCGCCGACATCTCACCGAGCATGCGCATCACGAGCATGACGAGCGCGCCGGATACCGCGTAGGCGAGGACGATCGAGGGACCGGCCGCGGCGATGCCCGCCCCGGAGCCCACGAAGAGTCCGGCGCCGATCACGCCGCCGAGGGCGATCATGGACAGATGCCGCTGCTTGAGGCCGTGGACGAGCGGCGAATCGACGGTGTGAGCCGGGTCGTGTGCTGCGTCCTTGGGGGTGTCCTGGGGAGTGGACATCCGAGACATGGGCGTGCCCTGTTCAGTAGCTGAAGTGGGGGAGCGAGCGGCCCACAGTCTGAAGTCCGGCACCGCTGACAGGGAACACCCGACCGCTATACGGACACGACGCTCACACGTCGTGAAGAGGCGGGCACGAAATGTTCACGCCCGTTTCAGGTGCGCCTCGCGCGGTCGCGCCACTCCCGCAGCCCCGCGACCACGAGCACGAGCCCCGTCGCACCCGCCGACCACAGCAGCTGCGGCCGCGCCCCGTCGTCGGTCAGCATCAGCCCGAGCACGGCGGCCATCGCGGCGAGCGCCGCCCATGTCAGATACGGGAACGCCCACATCCGCAGGACGAGCCGCTCCGGTGCGTCGCGCTCGATGCGGCGGCGCAGCCTCAGCTGCGAGACCGCGATCAGCGCCCACACGAAGAGGAGCACGGCGCCGACCGAGTTGAGCATGTAGAGGAAGACCGAGTCGGGCCACTTCAGATTGAGTACGACGGACACGAAGCCGAAGGCCACCGAGGCGAGCACGGCCCGCCGGGGCACTCCGCCGCCCGACACCTTCAGGAGGGCCTTGGGGCCCTCGCCGCGCTCGGCGAGCGAGAAGATCATCCGGGACGAGCCGTAGAGGTTGGCGTTCAGCGCCGAGAGCAGCGCCACGAACACCACGATGTTCATGATCGTGCCCGCGGACGGCACCCCGATCGAGTCGAGGACCTTCACATACGGACTGACGCCCGCCTTCTGCGCCGTCCACGGCAGCACCGTCACGATGACCAGCATCGACCCGACATAGAAGAAGAGGATCCGGTAGACGGCGCTGCGCACGGCGCGGGCCACCGAGCGCACCGGGTCGTCGGACTCGGCGGCGGCGATCGTCACGACCTCCAGGCCGCCGAAGGCGAAGACGACGGCGAGCACGCCGGAGACGACGCCCTCCCACCCGTTCGGCAGGAACCCGCCGTGCCCGCTGAGGTTGCTGAGGCCCGTGGGCTCCGTGTCGGGCAGCACCCCGAAGACCGCGAGCAGCCCGAGGACCAGGAACGCCACGATCGCGAAGACCTTCAGCGTGGCGAACCAGAACTCGAACTCGCCGAAGTTCTTCACGGCGGCGAGGTTGGCCGCCGTGAACACCAGCATGAAGATCAGCACCCAGGCCCACTGCGGAACGCCCGGCGCCCAGCCGCCCGCGATCTGCGCGGCGCCGGTGGCCTCCACGGCGAGCACGACCACGAGCAGGAACCAGTAGAGCCACCCGACGCTAAACCCCGCCCAGCGGCCGAGGGCGCGCTCGGCGTGCACGGAGAAGGACCCGGACGCGGGCATCGCGGCCGACATCTCGCCCAGCATCCGCATCACACACATCGCCAGCGCACCGGCGATGAGATACGAGACGACGATGCCGGGCCCGGCGACGGCGATCCCGGCCCCGGATCCGACGAAGAGCCCGGCCCCGATGACACCACCGAGCCCGAGCATGGTCAGATGCCGCTGCTTCAGACCTCCGCCGAGGGGCTCAGTACCCCCTGCTGTGCCCACGCCTGAGGGGGCCGATTCATCGGGGGGTGCTTCGTGCATGGTGCTCAGGCTGCTCTCGGGATCACAAAGGCTTGGCGGGAACCTACAGTGTCGCCGTGCCACGGCCCCCCACGCAAAGCGGGCCCACACGCCGCTCACCTCAGTGACGAGCATCACGCCCCCCACAGGGGTACCCCCGCACTTTGTACAGTGCCCACCACCGGAGCCCCCGGCACCTTGTCACCCACCACCGATGTCGGTCGCGCCCGCCTGAGATAGCGTCGCGGGGTCCCACCTGCCCGTCCCAGAACCCGCGGAGTCCCGATGAGCATCGCCGCCGTCTCTTCCCGTCCCGGCCAGGTCCTCGCGGACCTGCTCCCCGCGTCCCGCGCGAAGGACGCGGCCTTCGTCCTCGGCGGCGCCGCCCTCACCGGCATAGCGGCCCAGATCGCCCTGCCCGTCCCGGGCTCCCCCGTACCGGTGACGGGGCAGACCTTCGCCGCCCTCCTCGTCGGCACCGCGCTCGGCGCCCGCCGCGGCTTCCTCTCCCTCGCCGTGTACGCCCTCGTCGGCATGGCGGGCATGCCGTGGTTCGCGGAGGCGGGCTCCGGCCTCGCCGCGCCGTCCCTCGGCTACGTCCTCGGCATGCTGCTCGCCGCCACCGTGGTCGGCGCCCTCGCCCGCCGCGGCGGCGACCGTTCGGTCCTGCGCACCGCGGGCACGATGGTGCTCGGCTCCGCGATCATCTACGCGGTCGGCGTCCCCTACCTCGCCGCGGCGACCGGCATGTCGCTGACCCAGGCCGTCGCCGCCGGATTCACGCCCTTCCTGATCGGCGACGTCCTCAAGGCCGCGCTCGCGATGGGCGCGCTGCCCACGGCGTGGAAGCTGCTCGACCGCTAGCTCAGCCGCCGGCGCTCACGCCGTAGTTCCGCCTGAAGAGGTTCGCCGGGTCATACGTGGCCTTCAGATCGGCGAGCCTCTTCCGCGTACCGGCGTCGTACAGCCCGTCGGGCCGGTCGCCCGCGCCGAAGGCGAAGTTGAGCAACCGCCCCACGGTCCCCGGCGCGAAGAGACCGAACGCCTGCTCCTGCACGGCCCGCACCGCGGCGAGGTCGGGGCCCTCGAACGGCGAGAGCACCCGCACCAGCCACCCCGCCTCCCGGTACGGCACCGCATTGCCCGCCGGCTTCGCGAGCGCCCCGCCCAACTGGTTGATCTGGACGACGTGCATCGCATCGGCGGCCGGACCGGTCAGCGTGAACAGCTCACTCGCCGCAGCGACGTCGAGATCGCCCACCACCACGCTGTCCCCGTAGTAGGAGTGCGGGAAGTCCGGGTCGCTGTGAATCGTGTGGCTGTCGGTGTACGGCATCTCCCGCAGCGAGTCCGACACCATGGGCCCGATCTCCCGCAGCGGCGCCACCAGCAGCTCGCCCGCCGCCTCCGGGCCCGAGTAGGCGACCCGGACCGTGACGAGGTAGCGGCCCCGCAGATGCGGCGGCAGCTGAGGGATGTCCGGGTAGACAAGGGCCGCCACCGACGAGGTCACCTCGTCCGGCACCGTCCGCGTCCACTCCTCGTACGCCCGAAGGACCCGGCCGGGGTCGACCTCGTACCCGTCGAACTCGATCGCCCCGCCGTACAGCCGCGCCACCGGCACCAGACCGATCTCCAGGGCCGTCACCACCCCCAGGTTCGCGCCCCCGCCGAGCAGCCCCCAGAACAGCTCGGGCTCGGTCCGCGCCGTCACGTGCCGCAGCTCGCCGTCCGCGGTGACGACGTCGAGCCACCGGACGTGATCGGCCGCGTACCCGAACTCCCTGGCCAGGATGGAGAGGCCGCCGCCAAGCGTGTACGAGACGGCGCCCACGCCCGGGGCCGAACCGTTCAGCGGCGCTAGCCCGTGCGCCGCGGCGGCCTCGACGACCTGGGCCCAGCGAACACCCGCGCCCACGGTCGCCGTGCGCGCGTCGGCGTCGATCCGGACGGAGTCCATCCGCCGCGTGCTGATCAGGACGCCGCCCTCCGACGACCCCGGAAGCCCGTGCCCGGTGGCCTGCACGCCGAGGGGAAGGCCCGCGTCAGCGGCGTACGACACGGCGGCGACGACGTCGTCCGCGCTCTCTGCGGCGAACACGATCGCGGGCCGCTGCGCGAAACCGGTCTGGAACCCGGCGGTCTCCTCGTCGTACCCGTCGTCGCCGGGCCGGAACACGAGTCGCTGATCGGTGAAGTTCACGGTGATCCTCCAGGAAGTCCTTGCTGACGCACCAGAGGTTCCCCGGAAAACCTGACATCCGCCGTCAAGTTTTCCGGGCCGTTTCCAGACCTTCGGTAAACCGCGTCGACTGTGTTGTCATGAGAGGAGGGTTGGGGGTGGACGCCCATGCCGGAGCTTCGCGTGGTCGCGGGCCGCTACCACCTGCTCGACGTCATCGGCCAGGGCGGCATGGGCCGCGTGTGGCGCGCGGTCGACGAGCTCCTCGACCGCCCTGTCGCGGTCAAGGAGATGCGGATCGGCGGTGCCTTCGGCGGCCCTGGCGCGTTCGGGGGCCCTGACGCGGAGGACACCCGCGTCCGCAGAGAACGCGCGCTGCGCGAGGCGCGGGCCAGCGCGCGGATCGACCACCCCGGTGCCGTACGCGTCTATGACGTCGCCGAGGAGGACGGCCGGCTCTGGATCGTCATGGAACTGATCGTCGCGCGCTCTCTCGCCCGGTACGTCGACGAGGAGGGGCCGCTCGACGAGTACGGGGCGGCGCGTGTCGGCCTCGCCCTGGTGGCGGTGTTGCGCCGGGTGCACGCGGCGGGCGTCCTGCACCGCGACATCAAGCCGGGGAACGTCCTGCTGAGCCCCGGCGGACCCGCCGACCGTGTGGTCCTCACCGATTTCGGCATCGCCGCGCTCGAGGACACGGGCCGCCTCACGCCGCCGGGCACACTGGTGGGCTCGCCCGAGTACATGGCGCCCGAGCGGATCTACGGGACGCGGCAGGGACCGCCGTCGGACCTCTGGTCCCTGGGGGCGACGCTCTGCACGGCGGTGCGCGGCAGCTCGCCCTTCGCCCGTGAGTCGACCCTGAACACGCTGGTGGCGGTCCTGTATGAGGCACCTGAACTGCCGCCGGAATCAAACCGGTTGCGTCCGGTGCTCGCCGCGCTCCTCATCAAGGAGCCGGAGCGGCGCCCGGGCCTCGACGAGACGGAGGCGGCTCTGCGTGCGGTGCTCGCGGCACCACCGAGGCCACGGGAATCACCGCGGACCCAGCCCGCCGCCGACCTGCAGAACCGCGTCCTGACCGCCCTGGTCCTGCTGGTCGCGGCCGCCGTGGCAGCTGTCATGTTCCTCACCGCGCGCGATCCGGGAGGCGGCGAGCCGAAGGGACCGAGCACGAGGCCGCCGACGGTGGCGGGCACGTCGACCGCGCCACCGTCGGACGGCACCGGTTAGGCGTCGACGTCGACGGTGTCGACGGTGTCCGTGGCAGCCGCGTCGTCCGCGCGGGGCCGCACCTTGTCCCGTACGAGGGAGAACACCACCACGAACGCGGCCGCGAGCAGCGAGAGCAGCACCTGCTTGCGTCCGGCCTCGTCGGTCAGCATGTAGACGAGCACGAACGAGATCATCGCGATCGTGACCCAGGTCAGGTACGGGAAGAGCCACATCTTCACGACCAGCTTCTCCGGCTCCTCGCGCAGGATGATGCCGCGCATCCGCAGCTGCGTGAACGCGATCATCAGCCAGACGAAGAGGGCCACCGCGCCCGAGGAGTTGAGCAGGAAGTCGAAGACGGTGTCCTGCCACTGGTAGTTGAACCAGACGGCGATGAAGCCGAACACGACGGACCCGAGGATCGCGGCCTGCGGCACACCGCGTGAGTTGGTGCGCGCGAAGGCCTTGGGCGCGTCACCGCGCGCCCCGAGCGAGAAGGCCATGCGGGAAGCGGTGTAGAGACCGGAGTTGAGACAGGAGAGCACGGCGGTCAGCACGATGACGTTCATGACCTGACCGGCGTGCGGAATGCCGATCGAGTTCAGCGCGGCGACGTACGAGCCGTCCTTGAGGATCGACTTGTCGTTCCACGGCAGCAGCGTGATGACGACGAAGATCGAGCCCAGGTAGAAGACACCGATGCGCCAGATGACGCTGTTCGTCGCCTTGGTGACGGCGCGCTGCGGGTCCTCGGACTCACCGGCGGCCAGCGTGACGATCTCGGAGCCCATGAACGAGAAGACGACCATGAGCACGCCGGTGAGGATGGCGCCCGCACCCTTGGGCATGAATCCGCCCGCGTCGGTGAGGTGCGCGAATCCGGCGCCGGGGTTGTCGGAGCCGGGCAGCACGCCGAAGACGGCGAGCAGACCGATGATCACGAACCCGCCGATGGCGACGACCTTGATGCCGGCGAACCAGAACTCGAACTCACCGTAGGAGCCGACCGAGACGAGGTTCGTCGCGGTGAGCACCACCATCACGATGAGCGCCCAGCCCCACTGCGGGACGGACGGTATCCATCCGTTGAGGATGACGGCACCCGCGGTGGCCTCCACCGCGAGCACGACGACCCAGAAGAACCAGTAGAGCCAGCCGATCGAGAAACCGGCCCAGCGGCCGAGTGCCTGGTCCGCGTAGGTGGAGAAGGAGCCCGACGCGGGGCGCGCGGCGGCCATCTCGCCGAGCATCCGCATCACGAGGACGACCATCGTGCCGACGAGGGCGTACGAGACGAGGATGGCGGGCCCGGCGGCGGCGATTCCGGAGCTCGATCCGACGAAGAGGCCCGCTCCGATGACGCCACCGATGGCGATCATGGAGAGGTGGCGGTTCTTCAGCCCGGCTTTGAGGCCGTCACCGTTGTCACCAGACTGTGAATCCCCAGGGTCGGTGGGGTTACGGTCTGCCTTCGCAAGGGAGGGTTGCGAGGTCATGGACGAATCCTTAAGTTCTCGGGTCACGAGCCCCCGCATTCAAACTCAGGGGTGTACGTGACGGAAGTCCCGACTCCGGATCGTTGTATTCCGGCCCAATGGCCCAGACCTTGGCGAACAGCTGAACAAGGGTGACCAAGGTCCGGCCCCCGGTCGCCGCTACCCGCCCCGCGACGTGCCACACTCATTCGCATGCGCGTGTACCTCGGCTCGGATCATGCCGGCTACGAACTGAAGAACCACCTGGTCGAGTGGCTCAAGAGCCACGGCCACGAGCCCGTCGACTGCGGGCCCCACATCTATGACGCCCAGGACGACTACCCCCCCTTCTGTCTCCGCGCCGCGGAGAAGACGGCGGCGGACGCGTCGTCGCTCGGCATCGTGATCGGGGGCTCCGGCAACGGGGAGCAGATCGCCGCGAACAAGGTGAAGGGGGTGCGGGCCGCCCTCGCCTGGAGCGAGCAGACGGCCGCGCTCGGGCGTGAGCACAACGACGCGAACGTGGTGTCGATCGGCGGCCGGATGCACACGCGGGAAGAGGCGACGAAGTTCGTCGAGATCTTCCTGGCGACGCCGTACTCGGGCGAGGAGCGTCACAGCCGCCGCATCGAGATGCTGTCGGCCTACGAGGAGACGGGCGAGCTGCCGGCCATCCCGGCAGGCCACCCGCAGCAGTAGGGCCTTTCCTCTCCCTGATCCCGCCCCTTCCCGGAAACCGGCTGCGCCGGAGCGTCCTCGAACGCCGGACGGCTGAATCTTTCAGCCCCTCCGGCGTTCGAGGAGCGGGGTCCGGGGCGGAGCCCCTGGCAGGCCCGGGGCGCAGGCATGCCACGCGGCGGAGCCGCACATGGATACAGCCGGGACGGGGCGAGGCCGGGGAAGAATCCCTGCTCCGAACCGACCCCAGGAGGACCCGTGCCGGAGGGGCACACGATTCACCGCCTCGCGGACGACCACCGCACCCGCTTCGAAGGCCGCGGCCCCCTCCGGGTGACCAGCCCCCAGGGCAAGTTCTCCGACAGCGCGGCCCTGCTCGACGGGCAGGAGATGGACACCGCCGAGGCCCACGGCAAGCACCTCTTCCTCGGCTTCGCCGAGACCGGCTGGATCCACATCCACCTGGGTCTCTTCGGCAAGGTCAACTTCGGCACGACCGCCACCGCGAACCCGCCCACGGACACCGTCCGCCTCCGCCTTGCCACCAAGGACGCGTACGTGGACCTCCGTGGCCCCACCACCTGCGCCCTCATCACCGACGAGGAGAAGCAGGCGATACACGCCCGCCTCGGCCCGGACCCCCTGCGTGCGGAGGACGACCCGGCCGCCGCCTACGCCCGCATCGCCCGCAGCCGCACCACCATCGCCGCCCTCCTCATGGACCAGAAGGTCATCGCGGGCGTCGGCAACGTCTACCGCGCCGAGGTCCTCTTCCGGCACGGCATCGACCCGTACACCCAGGGCAAGGACATCGGGCCCGGCCAGTGGACGGAGATCTGGGACGACCTGGTCGCCCTGATGCGCGAGGGCGTGCGCCTCAACCGCATCGACACCGTCAGGCCCGAGCACACGCCGGAGGCGATGGGCCGCCCGCCGCGCGTGGACGATCACGGCGGCGAGGTGTACGTGTACCGCAGGGCCACGATGCCCTGCCACATCTGTGGCGGCGAGATCCGCACCGCCGATCTCGCCGCCCGCAACCTCTTCTGGTGCCCCACCTGCCAGCGAACGGCGCCCTGAGCCCCGAGGGCGACACGCCTGAGCCCCTTGATCGACACCCGACACTCAGCGACACTCGACACCCAGCACTCGGCCGAAGGCCGAAACGCCACTCAAATACTCAAAGGGGGGACTCATGTTCCATTTCGAAGCCGGCTGGCTGAGCGGGCCGATCGTCATCGTGCTCGGCGTGCTCTTCGTCGCCGTCTACCTGCTGCCGTCCCTCATCGCCTTCAACCGGGGCGTCGAGCTCCGTTGGGTGATTCTCGTCATCAACATCTTCCTCGGTGCCTCGTTCATCGGCTGGCTGGTCGCCCTCTACCTCGCGATCCGCAAGCCGAAGCCGTCACTGGGAATGACCGCTTAGAGACGCTCAGAAACCGTGCGGCAGCCACGGCGCCACGTCCGACCCGAAGGCCAGCGCCGCCTCGGCGAGCGCGCCCGGACGCAGCTCGCGTACCCGGCCCGCCGCCGCCAGTGACGTCAGGGAGAATCCGCCGAGGTAGGCCGAGCCCAAGTCCCGCACGGACAGGGAGAGATCGGCGTCGTCGTCGGTGCGCTCGCAGATCGCGCCCTTCACGTCGCCCTTGAGCCGCCAACGGCCCTCGTTCCAGGGGCAGAAGGCGTCCTCGACCTCCAACACCAGGTTCACCGGCGCCCGGTACGCGCGCGCCTCCAGCGCGGCCCCGACCTCCACAAGCCGTACGTGGAGCGAGTCCCGCACCTGGATCCGGCAGCGCCGCATGTCCGAGACGAGGTGGAACACCGCGTCGTCCATCGGGCGGCTGTGCGCCTCGACCGTCGACGTCAGGTCGATGCCGAAGAGGAAGCGCCACAGTGCCGCGTTCGCGGCCGGGTCGACGGCTTCGAGGTCGCGGAGCCGGACCGTGCCCTTGGGGCCCGCCATGTCCCAGTCGGGCTTCACGCTGTAGCGCGCGTACCCGACCAGCTCCCCGTCGCGCTCGGCGACCACGCACTGCAGCGCAGACGCACCGTGCCGCTCGCTCTCCGGGTCGAGCAGACCGAGCCGCTCCCAGCCGGGCTGCCTGGCCAGCATCCCCGGGCGCTCGCTCACCCGTCGTGCGTACAGCGCCTCGCAGGCCTCGTGGACGTCGGCGGCCTCGGCGTACCGAAGGCGTACGTCATCGGTGCCGGCCGGCAGCGTCAGACGTACGCGTGATGTGTCGATCTCCGCCTTCACCGTCTGCGTCGCCGCGCCGTACCCGAACCGTCCGTAGATGACGGGCTCGGAGGCGGTGAGCACGGCCAGACACTCACCCTTCGCACGTACGTCGTCGAGCTGGCGCCGCATCATCGACGTCAGGATCCCCTGCCGTCGGTGCGTCGCCGCGACGCTGACCATCGTCACACCGGCCGCGTCCACCAGGGAGCCGCCCGGCACGGAGAGGCGGAAGCTGAACGCTCCGGTCGTGCCGACGCAGGTCTCGCCCTCCCAGGTGCCGAAGAAGCGGTCGAACTCGGTCAGCGAGTTCCAGAGCTCATGCTCCTCCCGCGCTTCCGCTACGCCGCCGAAGGCCAGCTCCAGCGTGCCGTAGTACTCGTCCCAGTCCTGCTGGCGCAACTCCCGCAATTCCGTCGTCATATGCCATGCCTACCAGGGAGAAGCGGGCGGAGCGACAGGATTTCCGCCCGCCTGGACCTGCCACTGACGGGGGACAACCGGTACCTCCCGTGCGAAGTGCCTGACCCGGTGGATAGGGTCCGGGAGCAATGGCAGGCAGCCGAGCGGAAGCCGAGACGTTCACAGCCCGGATGAAGAAGCGGATCCACCGGGCTCGCATAGGCCTGCGCAAATCCGGGGTCGACTACTTCAGAGGCGACGGTTCGGACTGGGTCGCGCTCGCGGGCCTGCTCGTCACCATTCCGGTGATCGCGTTCTGCACCATCGTCAACAACGTCTGGTGCGCGCCCTCCACGCTCGTCCTGCCCATCGTGGCCGGCGGCCTGCTCCTGCGGCCCTCCAGCCTGCTCGGCCTCTACGCGACGGCGGCCGGCGCGCTCATCGTGGAGTCCGTCAAGCTCGGCCCGTACACGCAAGGGCCGTCGCGGGTCACGCCCGGAGTGGTGCTTGTCGTCGCGGCCTGCGGTTTCTTCGGCCTCGTCATCGCGCAGTTCCGCAGCCGGGTCGGTGTGCCCTGGCGCGGTGGCGGCACGATGCTCTTCGACCTGCGTGAACGCATCCGCGTACAGAGCAAGCTGCCGCAGCTGCCCGCGGGCTGGCACCGCGAGATGGCGCTGCGGCCCGCGGGCGGCCAGTCCTTCTCGGGCGACTTCGTGGTCGCGGCCCGCACGAACGGCGGCCGCACCCTGGAGGTCGTCCTCACGGACGTCTCGGGCAAGGGCATGGACGCGGGCTCCCGCGCCCTGCTCCTGTCCGGCGCCTTCGGCGGCCTGCTCGGTTCGCTGCCGCCGCACGCGTTCCTTACCGCCGCCAACGGCTACCTCCTGCGCCAGGACTGGGACGAGGGCTTCGCGACCTCGACCCATCTGGTCCTCGACCTGGAGACCGGCGACTACGAGCTCTTCACGGCGGGCCACCCGCCGGGCCTCCAGCTCAGCGCGGGCAGCGGCCGCTGGGAGGAGAAGGCCGCTGAGGGCCCCCTCCTGGGGGTCTACGACGGGGCGCAGTTCGACCCGGTGAAGGGCTCCCTGCGCCCCGGCGACGTCCTGATGCTGTTCACCGACGGCATCGTCGAGACCTCCGACCGCGACATCAGCGAGGGCATCGACCGCCTCACCGGGGAAGCCGACCGCTATGTGGCGGGCGGCTTCCACGGCGCGGCGTGGCATCTGATCGAGGCGGTCGCGAAGGACGTCAACGACGACCGTGCGCTGCTTCTGATCTGCCGGGACCTCTCACCGGGCGCCTGACAGTTCAGGCTCCGGATCCGGTTCGGGGGCCGCGTCGCGTCCGCCCGGCAGTATCCGGGCCAGCCAGTGCGAGCGTCCCGCCGCGAGCGGACCGAGCACGGCGAGCAGCAGCACGTACCCCGCGATGAAGGGGGACAGGCGTTCGTCGAGTCCCGCGGTGGCCGCCATGGTCGCGAGGATCAGGGCGAACTCACCGCGCGCGAGCAGGGTGGTGGAGATGTTCGCCGCGGGTCCTGCCCCGAAGCCGTAGATCCGCGCGGCGCCGAGTCCCGCGAGGACGTTCATGAGAAGCGTCACGGCCACTGCGGCGAGCACCGGCCAGAGCACCACGGGCAGGTCGCCGGGGTCGATCGAGAGTCCGAAGCCGAAGAAGAAGATCGCTCCGAACGCGTCCCGCAGGGGGTGCACGAGCTTGCGGACGCGCTCGCCGGACGCCGTGCTGCCCACCATCAGACCGACCATGAACGCGCCGATCGCGTCCGCGACCCCGAACCACTCCGAGACACCGGCGACGAAGACCGCGGCGCCGAGGAAGGAGATGACGAGCAGCTCGTCGTCACGGGTGTCCATGAGCCGCCCGACGACCTTCGTGCCGAAGCGCGCCACCAGGGCGAGCAGCAGCAGGAAGCCGAACGCCTTGCCGCCGTCCATGACGGCCGCCGCGAGGCTGTCGGCGCCGGACAGGACGGGCTGCAGCGCGGCCAGATAGAGCGCAAGGAAGATGTCCTCGACGACGATGATGCCGAGGATCGGCTTCGTCTCGGGATTGCCGAGGCGTCCGGTGTCGACGAGCACCTTGGTGACGATCGCCGACGACGAGATGCCGAGCACCCCGGCGAGGACCAGAGCCTCGGAGGTGCCCCAGCCGAGGGCGAATCCGAAGCCGAGGCCCGCGCCGACGTTCAGCGCGAGGTACGTCCCTCCGGCGAGGGCCATCTTGCGGCCGCCCGTCTTGAGGTCGTCCATGTGGAACTCGAGGCCCAGGTAGAAGAGCAGAAGCACCAGGCCGAGCGCCGAGAGCATCTCCAGGTCGTGGGGGTCGGAGAGCAGGACCACGCCGGGAGTGTGAGGGCCGAGAAGGATCCCGGCCAGGATGAAGAGAGGGATGGTGGGGAGGCCGATACGGCCGCCCAGGCGGGCGAGCACGGCGGCGGCGAGAAAGGCGCCGCCCATGGCTATCAGGGTGTCTGCGTGTCCGATGGGCCCGTTCCTCCTGGTAGTCGGCGACGCACCCACCGCACACTTATGGCAAAGGGAGCGTCAAGAACGCGTCAATAGTTAGCCTACCAAACGACCTGTGCGGTGCCTGGCCACTGCTTCAGGCCATGGATCGCCGGGGCTGCCGAGGGGGTGCCAGGGAGGCTGCCGGGGGCTAACCCCACCCCCGATTCGCCAGGGGACCTCATGGTCCACGGCACCCCCGAATCCGTACGTTCGAGACATCGATCAGGGCGTACTCACGGAAGGCGGGCGGGACGATGGGGCTGCGGCGCAAGAAGCGATCCGAAGCGGGCGAACGGTTCGACGGGGGAGCGGTGCCCCCGATGCCAGCCGGTGCGCCCGCCGGCGCCGCCTTGGCCGTCGAACTGCACGGCGTGCGCCGCAGGTACGGCAGGGGCTCCGGCGCCGTGCACGCCCTCAGCGGCATCGACCTCGCCCTTGAGCGCGGCAGCTTCACCGCCGTCATGGGCCCGTCGGGCTCCGGCAAATCCACCTTCCTGCAGTGCGCCGCCGGACTCGACAGGCCCAGCGAGGGCACGGTGCGCCTCGGCGGTACGGAGATCACCTCCCTGAGTGAGAACAAGCTCACCGCGCTGCGCCGCACCCGCCTCGGCTTCGTCTTCCAGGCCTTCAACCTGCTGCCCTCGCTCACCGTCGAGCAGAACGTGGTCCTGCCGATGCGCCTCGCGGGCCGACGTCCCGACCGCCGCAGGGCGGCCGAGGTCCTCGCCCGTGTCGGACTCGGCAGCGACAAGCACAAGCGCCGCCCCGGCGAGCTCTCCGGAGGCCAGCAGCAGCGCGTCGCGATCGCCCGCGCCCTGGTCACGAACCCGGACGTGATCTTCGCCGACGAGCCGACGGGCGCCCTGGACACCACGACGGCCGCCGAGATCCTCACCCTGCTCCGCTCGGCCGTCGACGGGATGGGCGCCACGGTCGTCATGGTCACCCACGACCCGGCCGCCGCTGCCTACGCGGACCGGGTGCTCTTCCTCGCGGACGGCGCGATCGTGGACCGCCTCGAAAGCTCTTCGGCGGCACAGATCGCGGCGCGGATGACGACGCTCACGGCACCGGCGTACGCGACAGCGGCGGCGTAGTCCCCTTCACCCCGCCCCTTCACCAACTCCGGAGATTCCCCGTGCAGTTCATGCCCAACGGCATCGCCCGCGCCGCCATCCGCTTCAAACCGGCCGCCTTCGCGGGCACGTTCGTCGCGTTGATGATGGCCGCGATGATCGTGTCCGCCTGCGGCATCCTCCTGGAGACGGGGGCGCGGGCGTCGGTGCCGCCCACTCGCTACGCCGACGCCCCGGTGGTGGCCGCGGCCCAGCAGACGGCCCACTTCGTGACGGGCGGCGGCGACAGCAGGTCCGAGTCGGACACGCCGCTGCCCGACAAGGCCAGGATCGACAACACCCTCGCGATGAGGGCCGGTTCGGTGCCCGGCGCCCGCGCCGCCGTCGCGGACGTGACCTTCCCCGTGCAGTCGGGGGACAAGAGCGTCACCGCGCACGGCTGGGGTTCCACGGCCTTCACCGGCGAGAAGCTGACCGCGGGCCGCGCCCCGAAGGCCGGTGAGGTCGTCCTCGCGGCGCCCGGCGCATCCGTCGGCGAACACACCACGCTCACCACGGCGGACGGCCCGCGCGACTTCCGCGTATCCGGCACCGTGAGTGCTCAACAGGGCGCTCCCACAGCCTGGTTCACCGACTCGGAGGCCGTACGCCTCTCCGGCCACCCCGGCCGCGTCGACGCCATCGCCGTCCTGCCCAAGGACGGTGTCACGGACGACGCCCTCAAGTCCCAGGTGGCGCACGCCGTCGGAAGCAAGGCCGACGTCCTCACCGGCGACGACCGCAGCGCGGCCGAGGGCTCCGAACTCGCCTACGCCAAGGAGATGCTCACCGGGCTCGGCGGCTCCTTCGGCGGCATCGCCACCATGGTCGCCATGTTCACTGCCGCGGGCACCGTGGCGCTCTCCGTCGGCCAGCGGGCCCGCGAGTACGCACTCCTGCGGGCCATCGGTACGACGCCTCGCCAGATCCGCCGCACCATCGCCACGGAGGCCCTGCTCGTCGCACCCCTCGCGGGAGCGGTGGGCCTGCTGCCCGGCATCGCCCTGGCCGGCTGGTGGTTCGGCCAGCTGAAGGAGAAGGGCGCGATCCCCGAGGCCCTGGACCTCTCGGTCTCCTTCATCCCCCTCCTTTCGGCCGTCGGCGCAGCCGTGATCACCGCACTGCTCGCGGGCTACATGGCGGCCCGCCGCCCCTCCCGCATCAAACCGGGCCAGGCGCTGGCCGAGTCCTCGGTGGAACGCCTGCGCCCCGGCTGGATCCGTACGCCACTGGGCATCGCGGCGGCCGTCGGCGGCTGCGTCCTCGCCAAGGTCGCCTCCTCCATGACGGGCGACGACGCGGCCAACGTGGCACTCGGCATCGTCATGCTGTTCATGCTGGCCGTGGCCCTGCTCGGCCCCCTGGTGGCCCGCGGCTGCGCGGCCCTGTTCGGACTTCCGCTGCGCGGAGCGTCCGCGTCCGCCTCGCTCGCGGCAGCCAACTCCCGTACGAACGCCCGCCGTCTCGCCTCGGCGATCACCCCGATCGTCCTCGCGATGGCGTTCTCGTCGACCCTCGTCTTCATGCACACCAGCGAGGACCGGGTCGCCGCCGACCAACAGCGCGAGGGCATCACGGCGGACCACATCGTCTCCGCCTCGGGAGCGGGAGCGACCGCCGACGGGGTCAGGAAGGCGGGGCGGGCCCAGGGAGTCACGTCGGCCGTAGGCCTCCTGAAGACCTCCGTCCTCGTGCCGGTGGGCTCGGGCGGCGACCGCTGGCTGGAGTCGGCCTCGACGCAGGGCGTCACGGGCGCATCGCGTGACCTGGCCGAGGTCCAAGACCTGGACGTCAGGACGGGGACGATGGCCTCGCTCGGCAGGGGCGAGATCGCCGTGGACGCGAAGCTCGCGGACGCCGCGCACGTGAAGACGGGCGAGCGCATGGCCCTGCGCCTGCCCGACGGCACGAAGGCGACACCGAAGGTGGTCGCCACCTACGGCAGAGGCCTTGGCCTCTCTCAAATCACCGCCCCCTCCTCGGACTTGAAGCAGCACGTGACCTCGTCCTTCTCCTCGGAGATCTGGACGAAGGGCGAAGCGCCGCGCTCCCTCACGGCCCTCGGCACGCTGCGGGACCGCGACGACTACGCCACCGCGCAGTCCACGGACCGTGCGGTCAACGGCTGGGCGAACAAGATGATGGCGGCCGTGCTCGGCGGCTTCGCGGCGGTCGCCGCGGCCAACACCCTGGTCATGACGGTCCTGGACCGCCGCCGCGAACTCGGCACGCTGCGCCTGATCGGCACCACCCGGCGCCAGGTGATGCGGATGGTGCGATGGGAGGCGCTGCTCGTATCCTGCGCGGGCATCGTCATCGGCTCGGCGATCGCGATGACGACGCTGGTCCCCATGATGAACGGCCTGACGGGGGAGTCGCCGTACATCCCACCGCTCCTTTACGGCTCCTTCGCGGGCGGGGCGCTGGCGCTCGGTCTGGCGGCCACGGCGCTTCCGGCGAGGGTGGCGCTGCGGGAGAAGGGCTGATCCTTCCGCGGGGTCGGGGAGAGAATCCCTGCATGAATCCCAACCCCAACCCCAACCCCAACACCCACTCCCACCTCACCCTCCCCCAAGTGGAAGCGGTAGCCCGCCAGGCCCACGCCACCCAGAAGGACAAAGCGGGCCGCCCCTACACAGAGCACCTGCGAGCCGTGGCCGACGGAGTCGAGGCCCGAGGCGGCTCGCCGGAACAGATCGCCGCCGCCTGGCTCCACGACGCCATAGAGGACAACGCCCTCACCGAGCAGTGGCTGCGGGACGCGCGCCTCACCCCCCGTACGAAGGACATCGTGCGCGCCCTCACCAAGCGCGCGGGCGAATCCCCCGAGGCCTACGCCACCCGCATCCTCACCACCCCAGGCGCCCGCCTGGTGAAGGAGGCGGACCTGGCCCACAACGCACATCCGGCCCGTCTAGCAGAGCTAGACGGGCCGACCCGCACTCGCCTCACGGCGAAGTACGCCAACATGCACGCCCTACTGGGCCTTGAACCACCGCGCTAGGAGGAGGACTTCGCCCGCTCCCGAGCCAACGCCGCGGCATCCCGCTTGAACGCCCACTCCATCTTCGGCTCCATGGCGAAGCGGAACATCCGCTGCACAGGAGGCGTACAGAGAAGCGTCACCACCGTCCCGGCCGCCAACGACACACAGATCTGACCGACAGGCGTGTGTACCCAGTCGTGGTCGAACCAGCCCCAGAAGCGCGAGCCCTTGGCGAGGAAGCCGTGCAGCAGGTAGCCGTACAACGTGCCCGCACCCAGCACCGTGAACCACATCTTGCGACGCGGAACCCACGCGAAGAAGCACGCGGTGAGGACGACGGAGCAGCCGAACAGCGCCAGCGTCATCACGACACCGGCCCACCACGGAGCGCCCAACTCCTGCGCGCTGTCTCGGCGGTAGAACCACGCGGAGGTCATCCGCGGACCGGCCCAGTACGCGAGAAGCAGCGCGCTCGCGAAGATCGGGATGGAGAGCAGCCGCACCTCGCGGCGCCGCACCAGCTGGAAGTACTCGGGCTTCATGAACAGGCCGAGCACGAAGAAGGGCAGGAACTGCAGCACCCGCTGCAGATCCAGGTCGTCGCCGATGTCGGGCGAGACCGAGGCGAGCACGGCGATGGCGAGCGCCAGCGGCACCGGCCAGCGGACCAGTTTCCACAGCGGAGTCGTCAGACGCCAGACGAAGAGCGCGACCAGGAACCAGGTGAGGTACCAGGGGTCGAGCAGACTGATCGGCTGTGTCGGATCGTCGTCCGCGTAGCGCTTGAAGAAGGTGTACGCGACTTCGAAGATGACGTACGGCACGGCGATGCCGGTCACCAGGCGCTTGAGGCGGTCGGACCGCATGTCGAAGCTGCGCGAGAAGTAGCCGGAGATGAGGATGAACGCCGGCATGTGGAAGGTGTAGACGGTCATGTACAGCGCCTCTGCGGCGCGGCTGCCGTCCGTCAACGGCTCCCAGGCGTGAGCCATGGCGACCAGGACGATCGCCAGGTACTTGGCGTTGTCGAAGAAGGAGTCGCGCTGTTTGGCGGACCGACCGGTGGAAACCGGTCTGTCTGAGGTGGAACCGGAGTGGCCCGTGGAGCTGGAGGGACCGGTGGAGCCTGAGTGACCCGTGCAGCCGGGTCGAGCGGTGGTGCCGGCCGGGGCGTGGGAAACGGACGCGGCCATGGTGGACTGGGGGGCGCGGGGGCCAGGGACTCCCTCTGCCGGCACGTGTGCCGGGGGGAGCGGCGCCCGGTGGCGGCCGTGCGGTTGAACCGAGTTCGTCACAGGCCCTCCCACCAAGAACCAGGTGAGACGACCCGGGACCGCACTGCGCCTGCGGGGATGGTGGCAGCGTGGAACATCTGAGGCACCCTAGCGTCGCTTGCGTGTATTCGTAAAACCCTCAACTCGCCTGTCATACCAATCACAGGCGGTTCGGGACTATTGATGTCCGAGTACCCAGAAAACACGGAAGTCGACATGGAGATTCACCTCCTGTCACCCTCGATACAGGGGACAAACAACGGGCGTGATGTCCGTTACGTCACATTTAATACCCCTTAAACGTTGCATAACGCCCGCAGGCGACTCTGGCGAAATGTCCACTTGATTGGCCCTTTGTGGCGCTGGTGATGTGTGTCCGGCAACAATTCGAATTTCTGGCGAACGAGTTGTGTGGCAATGGAAACGATCAAGTCGAATTAGCGGTCACGCGCGGGCTTCGAATTGCCGTGCGGGGGTGCGATGATCAGACGCCCCAAGGGTGTCCCCGTGCGCGAGGGCCACGCGGGGCGCGTCAGGCCTTGGCCGACGATGTGTCACCGGCCGCATACGGGCGGCGCGTTGGTGGCACGATGGTCCTGGCGGGGGTGTGCGAGGTCGTACCCCCCGGGCCGGGGAGAGACCGACCTAGGGTGTGATCAGTATGGCCATTTCACTGTCCGTGGTGTTGCTGTTGGCGGTCATCCTTGTAGTGCTGATCCGTGGAGGATCGATCAAGGCGGGGCCCGCGATCGTCGCAATCCTGTTCGGGTTCTTCCTCGCCTCAACTGGAATGGCGCCTTCCATAAACCGCTTCCTCAACGAGGTGGCGGAGACCATCAACTCGATCAGCTTCTGAGCGGCGCGGCGGTCCGCCGCGATGTGAAACCGGCCAAGCCGCCCGCGCGGTCGGCGCTCTCGTCGGCGACCCCTGAGGCGCCCTCGATGGAGCCCGCGCGCCGCCATGCCCCTGGAACGCGACCTCTGGAACGCGCCCCCTGGAACGCGAAAAAGCCTCCGGCCCGGTTCCGAGGAACCGGGCCGGAGGCAACAGAGCGGGTGACGGGAATCGAACCCGCGTAGCTAGTTTGGAAGACTAGGGCTCTACCATTGAGCTACACCCGCACAGCACGTGCCACAGGACACCGCAGGTCAGCGACCGCGGCACGGCAAGCATCGTAGCGGGTCGGAGCCCCTCGCCGCACACCCCGTACGTACTCGCGATTAAGCGGGCGCCGCACTGCCTGCGGGCATGTACCCTACGTGTCGCACCGACGGGGTGTGGCGCAGCTTGGTAGCGCGTCCGCTTTGGGAGCGGAAGGCCGTGGGTTCAAATCCCGCCACCCCGACCAGCAAGATCTCCCTCACAAGATCGCATTGTGGGTCGGCTCCCGCTTGCCGTTACTATGCAAGCTGTGTGCCCGTGTGTCTCTGAGCCGGGCTCAATCCCAAGAAGTCAGCCCCAAGGAGACCGAACCGTGAAGAGCGCCGTGGAGACCCTGAACCCGACCCGGGTTCGGCTCACTGTTGAGGTGCCCTTCGAGGAGCTCAAGGAAAGCCTCGACGCGGCCTACAAGAAGATCAACCAGCAGGTCACGGTGAAGGGCTTCCGCAAGGGCAAGATCCCTGCCCGAGTCATCGACCAGCGGTTCGGCCGCGGCGCCGTCCTCGAAGAGGCCGTCAACGACGCGCTCCCGAAGTTCTACACCGAGGCCGTGAACGAGGCCGAGCTCAACGTCCTTGGCCAGCCCGAGGTGGACATCACCGAGCTGAAGGACAACGAGACCCTCAACTTCACCGCTGAGGTCGACATCCGTCCCGCGATCGAGATCCCGGACTACTCCGGCATCGAGGTCGAGGTGGACGCGGTCGAGGTCAGCGACGAGGACGTCGAGAAGGCCGTCGAGGAGCTCCGTGAGCGCTTCGCGTCCACCTCGCCGGTCGAGCGTGCCGCCGTGGACGGCGACGTCGTGACGATCGACCTGGAGGCCAAGGTCGAGGGCGAGGTCCTGGAGGACGGCGTCGCGTCCGGCGTCTCCTACACGATCGGCTCCGGCGAGCTCCTCGAAGGCATCGACGAGGCCGTCAAGGGCCTGGAGGCCGGTGGCGAGGCCACCTTCACCTCCGAGCTCAAGGGCGGCTCCGCCGCGGGCAAGGAGTCCGAGGTGACCGTCAAGGTCACCCAGGTCGCCGCCCGTGAACTGCCCGCCCTGGACGACGACTTCGCGCAGCTCGCGTCGGAGTTCGACACCCTGGACGAGGTCAAGGCGGACAGCCGCAAGCGCCTCGAGAACATGAAGCAGTACGACCAGGCGACCCAGGCCCAGGAGCGCGTCCTGGAGAAGCTGCTCGAGCTCGTCGAGGTCCCCGTCCCCGAGAAGCTCCTCGCGGACGAGATCGAGACCCGCAAGCACAACCTGGTGAACCACCAGCTCGGCCAGATGGGCCTCGACCTCGAGAAGTACCTGGAGATCCAGGGCAAGACCGAGGAAGAGTTCGACGCCGAGACCAAGGAGCAGGCCGAGAAGGGCATCAAGACGCAGTTCGTCCTCGACGAGCTCGTCAACAAGGAGAAGCTGAACGTGAACCAGGAGGAGCTCACCGAGCACCTCATGCGTCGCGCGCAGTCCTCCGGCATGAGCCCCGACCAGTTCGCCCAGGCGGTCGTCGAAGGCGGCCAGGTCCCGATGCTGGTCGGCGAGGTCGCCCGCGGCAAGGCCCTCGCGGTCGTCGTCGAGGCCGCGTCGGTCAAGGACACGAACGGCGAGGTCGTGGACCTCGACGACGAGGATGAGACCGCCGAGACGGTCGAGGCCACGGAGTCGGCTGACGCCGCCGAGGAGAAGGCCGAGGAGAAGACCGAGGCCTGAGCCTCGTTCTGACGCCCGTACGAAAGGGCCCCCGGGACTTCGGTCCCGGGGGCCCTTTCGTGCCCCGTCAGGGGCGCGGGGAACTGCGCGCTCAGCCACGTACGAGCCGCACCCGCCATGGGACCCCCGCGGCGATGCGCCCGCGACCGCGCGGGGGCGGCCCGCGCCGTTCCCCGCGCCCCTGACGAGGCCCTGGCGAGGCCCTGACGGGGCCCGAGGCAACCCCGGGGCCCCTGCTCAAGGCGCCCCCGCCAGAACCTGCGCTCACAGCGAACAGTTCCCTCTGCGGGATTCTCCGGAGGGGCCCGCGCGTTAGGGTCCATGAATACGAGGGCAGGGGAGTCCCCGAAGCCGTCCCGGAGCGGCGAGCACGCGGGGTCCCAAGCCTCAGAAGAAGACGTGAGACGGCCCGGCGCCGTCGTAAGACGAGCAGGTGGATACGTGACGAATCTGATGCCCTCCGCCGCCGGCGACCCCTCCATCGGTGGTGGCCTCGGCGACCAGGTCTACAACCGGCTGCTCGGCGAGCGGATCATCTTCCTCGGCCAGGCCGTGGACGACGACATCGCCAACAAGATCACCGCGCAGTTGCTGCTCCTTGCCGCAGAGCCGGACAAGGACATCTTCCTTTACATCAACAGCCCTGGTGGATCCATCACGGCCGGCATGGCGATCTACGACACCATGCAGTACATCCAGAACGACGTGGTGACGATCGCGATGGGCATGGCGGCCTCGATGGGCCAGTTCCTGCTCAGCGCCGGTACGCCCGGCAAGCGCTTCGCGCTGCCGAACGCCGAGATCCTGATCCACCAGCCCTCTGCCGGACTCGCGGGCTCCGCGTCGGACATCAAGATCCACGCCGAGCGCCTTCTCCTCACGAAGAAGAAGATGGCGGACCTCACCGCGTTCCACACGGGTCAGACCGTCGAGCAGGTCACCCGCGACTCGGACCGCGACCGCTGGTTCGACCCGCTGGAGGCCAAGGAGTACGGCCTCATCGACGACATCATGCCCAACGCGGCCAGCATGCCGGGCGGCGGCGGCACCGGAGCCTGAGCCTCACCGCTCAGCCCCTCCGAAGCCGACCTCAGCCCACGCTCCTCAGGAGACCTACAGAGATGAAGAACTTCCCCGGCAGCGGCCTCTACGAGGGCGCCCAGGCCGAGTACACCGGCCCGTCCGCCGAATCCCGCTACGTCATCCCGCGCTTCGTCGAGCGCACCTCGCAGGGCGTGCGCGAGTACGACCCGTACGCGAAGCTGTTCGAGGAGCGCGTGATCTTCCTCGGCGTGCAGATCGACGACGCGTCCGCCAACGACGTCATGGCACAGCTCCTGTGCCTGGAGTCGATGGACCCGGACCGTGACATCTCGATCTACATCAACAGCCCCGGCGGCTCCTTCACGGCACTCACGGCCATCTACGACACGATGCAGTTCGTGAAGCCCGACGTGTCGACGGTCTGCATGGGCCAGGCCGCGTCCGCCGCCGCCGTGCTCCTCTCGGCGGGTACGCCGGGCAAGCGCATGGCGCTTCCGAACGCGCGCGTCCTGATCCACCAGCCCTACAGCGAGACGGGCCGCGGTCAGGTCTCCGACCTGGAGATCGCCGCGAACGAGATCCTCCGGATGCGCTCGCAGCTGGAGGAGATGCTGGCCAAGCACTCCACGACGCCGATCGAGAAGATCCGCGACGACATCGAGCGCGACAAGATCCTCACTGCCGAGGACGCGCTGGCGTACGGCCTGATCGACCAGATCATCTCCACCCGGAAGATGAACAATTCCTCGGTCGTCTGACGCAGCGATGTAGCATCTGCCGTTCCTTGGCGCGGTCCACGTCAAAGTGAACCGTGCCAAGGGGGGCCCGAACGGGGGGCCGGGCAAGGTACCGTCAGATAGAGGCACCAGGAGTCGCTGAACGTGGCGTCTCCCAGGCGAAGGGGAAGCACCTCGTGGCACGCATCGGTGACGGCGGCGATCTGCTCAAGTGCTCGTTCTGCGGGAAGAGTCAGAAGCAGGTCAAGAAGCTCATCGCAGGTCCCGGTGTGTACATCTGCGATGAGTGCATCGACCTCTGCAACGAGATCATCGAGGAAGAGCTCGCGGAGACGAGCGAGGTGCGGTGGGAGGAACTCCCCAAGCCTCGTGAGATCTACGAATTCCTCGAGGGGTATGTCGTGGGCCAGGAGCCCGCGAAGAAAGCCCTCTCGGTAGCGGTCTACAACCACTACAAGCGGGTCCAGGCCGGGGAGACCGGCGGGGCACAGGGCCGTGACGACGCGATCGAACTCGCCAAGTCCAACATCCTGTTGCTCGGCCCGACCGGCTCCGGCAAGACGCTGCTCGCGCAGACGCTCGCGCGCATGCTGAACGTCCCGTTCGCCATCGCGGACGCGACGGCGCTCACGGAGGCGGGCTATGTCGGCGAGGACGTCGAGAACATCCTCCTGAAGCTCATCCAGGCCGCTGACTACGACGTCAAGAAGGCCGAGACGGGCATCATCTACATCGACGAGATCGACAAGGTCGCTCGCAAGAGCGAGAACCCCTCGATCACGCGCGATGTATCGGGTGAGGGCGTCCAGCAGGCACTGCTCAAGATCCTGGAGGGCACGACCGCCTCGGTTCCACCGCAGGGCGGCCGCAAGCACCCGCACCAGGAGTTCATCCAGATCGACACGACGAACGTGCTCTTCATCGTGGGCGGCGCCTTCGCCGGCCTCGAGAAGATCATCGAGTCGCGGGCGGGCGCGAAGGGCATCGGCTTCGGCGCCACGATCCACTCCAAGCGTGAGCTCCAGGAGAAGGACCGGTTCGAGGACATCATGCCGGAGGACCTGGTGAAGTTCGGGATGATCCCCGAGTTCATCGGCCGCCTCCCCGTGATCACCTCGGTCCACAACCTGGACCGCGAGGCTCTTCTCCAGATCCTGGTGGAGCCGCGCAACGCACTCGTCAAGCAGTACCAGCGCCTCTTCGAACTCGACGGCGTTGAGCTGGAGTTCGAGCGCGAGGCTCTTGAGGCCATCGCCGACCAGGCGATTCTGCGCCAGACCGGCGCGCGAGGCCTGCGCGCCATCATGGAGGAAGTCCTCCAGTCGGTGATGTACGAGGTCCCGTCCCGCAAGGACGTGGCCCGCGTCGTCATCACGGCGGACGTCGTCCACTCGAACGTGAACCCGACGCTGGTGCCGCGCGATGCGCGGGGTCCGGGGCCGGGAGAGCAGAAGTCCGCATAGGCGGCAGCCCGTCGCGTACGACGAAGGGGGCGCCCCGCGAGTGATCGCGGGGCGCCCCCTTCAACGTATCGCCGTGCGGAGCTACTTGGCCTCTACGCGGACGTCGGCGCGGAGCTTGGCGGTCAGGCCCGCGGCCGTGTCGAGCGAGATGTCCTTGCCGCTGGCGACGGCGCTCGCGTCGGAGTGCCCGACGGAGGCCACCGTGCTGTGGTCGCCCCAGATGCACATCGGCGTCTGGAAGGTGTTGGGGACGTCCTCCTCCTGCTCGGCCTCGTCGGGGGCGCCGAGCCGGAACTCGGCCTTCTGGCACTTCATGACGCCGTTGTCGAAGCCGTCCGGGGTGAACTCCTCGGGGCTGCCGATGAGCGTCAGGCTCCCGGGCTCGGTCCCGGACTTCTTCTTCATCTCGGCGAACATGGCGTCCACGACCTTCTCGGGGTCGTCGATCTCGCCGTAGACACCGGAGAAGTTGAGGCTCTTCATGCTCGCGCCCGAGCCCGAGTTGTACGCGCCGTGGGCGTCCTTGGGACTGCCGACGCCCTGCTTCTCCAGGTCCTTCAGGTCACTCGACGACATACCGCCACCGCCGGCGCCCGAGTTGTCCTGCTTGTACTCGCCGCCGAGGATGCTCGCGGGCACCGTCAGCTCGTACGTCTTGCCGTCGTCGGCGACGGATCCGCCGTCCTTGCCCGCGGTGAACCACCACACACCGGCCCCGACCGCCACGATCGCGACGACGGCACCGATGACGATTCCGGCCTTCTTGCCGCCACCACCGCTCGGCGGGACCTGCCCGTACGGGGCTTGTCCGTATGGGGCTTGTCCGTATGGGGCTTGTCCGTACGGAGCTTGCGGCTGCTGGCCGTACGGCCCCTGCGGCTGCTGCGGGTAGCCGTAGCCGGGCTGCGGCTGCGGCTGCGGCTGCGGAGGCTGCTGAGGGGCGCCGTAGGGCCCCTGCTGGCCGTAGGGTCCAGGCTGCTGCTGTGGCTGGCCGCCGTACGGGCCCGGCTGGTTGTAACTCATGACGTGGGTTCCCCTCCAGACGCTTTCGGTCGGCTCAGAGCTTGACGCGGACTTCCTTGCGGAACTTGGCCGTCGTCTCCGCGGCCTCGTCGAGGTCGGCGCTCTTGCCCGCCATCGCGTTCGCCACGTCCGAGGTGATCGCTATGCCCAGGGTGCTGTTGTCGCCCCAGATGCAGGTCGCCATGGACATCTCGCTCGGGCCCTGGCTGCTGCCGGCGGTCGACGACGAACCGAGGTCGAGCTTCATCTCCTGGCACTTGAGGACCGCGCCGTCGAGCCCGACGGGGCTGTACGACTTGGGGCTGCCGACCAGCTTCATCTCGCCGCCACCGGCGCCGGTGCCGCCCTCCCCGGCGTTCTTCGCCGCCTCGCCGAACATCGCGTCGACGACCTTCTCGGGGTCGGTGATGTCGCCGTAGACGCCGTTGAACTGCAGCACCTTCTGCGACAGCGGGTTGTCCTCGTCCCCCGCCTGGTACTGGGCCGCGACGTCCTTGGCGTTCTTCACGCCCTGCTCCTCGGCCTTCTCGATGTCGTCGGAGCTCATGCCGCCCTCGCTGCCGGCTTCCTCGTTCTGCTTGTACTCGGAGAGGACCGTCGCCGGCGTGATCAGCTTGTGCGGCCCGTCGTCCTTGATGCCGCCGCCCGCCACGGACGAGGAGCCGCCGCCCTTCTTGCCGCCGTCCTCGTCGTCACCGCCCGCGAGAACGAAGTAGCCACCGACGGCGACCGCGACGACCGCGACCACGGCGGCGATGATGATGCCGGTCTTCTTGCCGCCGCCCTGCGGGGGCGGGGGCGGCGGGACCTGCCCGTAGGGGGCCTGCGGCTGCTGCCCGTACGGGGCCTGCTGCTGGGGGTAGCCGTAGCCGGGCTGCTGCTGCGGCGCCTGCGGGGGGTAGCCGTAGCCGGGCTGCGGGGCCTGCGGCGGCTGGCCGTAGGGGCCGGGCTGCTGAGGCTGCCCTCCTCCGTACGGCCCGGGCTGCTGGGGCTGCTGGCCGCCGTACGGGCCCGGCTGGTTGTAGCTCATGAGTGGGTTCCCCCTGTGTGCGCTTATGTGTAGCCAACATCCTGACGGAAGCAGCCCCGGCCGAAGCGACCGGGGCTGCTGGGTGCGAGGTGACGCCGTCAGGACATCGGAGGAGAAATCAGGCCTTGACGCGGACTTCCTTGCGGAGCTTCGTCGCCGTGTCGGCGGCGTCGTCCAGCGAGGCGCTCTTACCGGTCATGGCGCTCCCCATGTCGACCGGGATCACGATGCCGAGGGTGCTGTTGTCGCCCCAGATGCAGACCGGCATGCGGATCGACTTGGGTCCGGAGCCGCCACCCTTGACCTCCGTCTCCTGGCACTTGACGACCGCGCCGTCCGCGTCGAAGCTCTTCGGGCTGCCGACCAGCTTGCCGGTGGAGGTGGAGGCGTCCTCCTTCTCGGACTCCGTCTTCATCTTGTCGAACATTCCGTCGACGACCTTGGACGGGTCGTCGATCTCGCCGTAGACGCCCATGAACTTGATCATCTTCTGCGCCAACGGGTTGCTCTTGTCACCCGACTGGTACTCGGCGTCCACGGGCTTGCCGTTCTTGACGCCGTCCTTCTCGGCCCTCGCCATGTCGTCGTCGTTGAAGCCGCCGTCGGTGCCGGCCTGCTTCTTGTACTCGGAGAGAACCGTCTCCGGCGTGACGAGCTTGTGCTTCCCGTCGTCCGTCACCGCCGAGTTGCCCGCCGACGAGCTGTCGTCCTTGCCCGCCGTGAACCACCAGATGCCGCCGCCGAGCGCGACGAGCGCGACGACCGCGCCGATGATGAGGCCGGTCTTCTTGCCGCCGCCACTCGCGGGCGGGGGCGGCGGGACCTGCCCGTACGGGGCCTGCTGCTGGCCGTGGTCGTAGGGGCCCGGCTGCTGCGGCTGGCTGTAGCCGCCCTGCTGCGGAGGGACGCCCTGCGGGGGCTGCTGGGGATAGCCGTAGCCGGGCTGGGGCGCCTGCGGCTGCTGGCCGTAGGGGCCAGGCTGGCCCGGCTGCTGGCCATAAGGCCCAGGCTGGCCCGGCTGCTGCCCGTACGGACCGGGCTGCTGGGGCTGCTGCCCGCCGTACGGGCCAGGCTGGTTGTAGCTCATCGTGTGGGTTCCCCCTGAGTGCGCTTATGTGATTCCGACATCCTGACCGACGCCGGAGTCCCATGGGGCGTCGGGCCGCAACCGTTACCCAAGAATCCGGTTTCGGGACCGGGCTGTGACACCTCTAAACTGGGCCCGTGACCGAGAATCCTCAGCAGCAGACTCCAGCGCCCATCACCGAACTGCCGACCCAGTACGCGCCGGCCGAGGTAGAGGGGACGCTGTACGAGCGCTGGGTGGAACGCGGCTACTTCTCCGCCGACGCGGCGAGCGAGAAGCCTCCGTACACGGTCGTCATCCCGCCGCCGAACGTCACGGGCTCCCTGCACCTGGGCCACGCCTTCGAGCACACGCTCATCGACGCCCTCACCCGCCGCAAGCGCATGCAGGGCTTCGAGACGCTGTGGCAGCCGGGCATGGACCACGCCGGTATCGCCACGCAGAACGTCGTGGAGCGCGAGCTCGCCAAGGAGGGCAAGTCCCGCCACGACCTGGGGCGCGAGGAGTTCATCGACCGCGTCTGGCAGTGGAAGGACGAGTCCGGCGGGCAGATCTCCGGGCAGATGCGCCGCCTCGGCGACGGCGTCGACTGGGACCGTGAGCGGTTCACGATGGACGAGGGCCTGTCCCAGTCCGTCCAGACCATCTTCAAGAAGCTCTACGACGACGAGCTGATCTACCGCGCCGAGCGCATCATCAACTGGTGCCCGCGCTGTCTGACCGCGATCTCCGACATCGAGGTCGAGTACCAGGACGACGACGGCGAGCTCGTCTCGCTGAAGTACGGGGACGGGGACGAGACCGTCGTCGTCGCCACCACCCGCGCCGAGACGATGCTCGGTGACACGGCCATCGCCGTCCACCCCGACGACGAGCGGTACAAACACCTCGTCGGCAAGCTGATCAGGCTGCCGCTCACCGACCGCTCGATCCCGGTCGTCGCGGACGAGCACGTCGACCCCGAGTTCGGCACGGGCTGCGTCAAGGTGACCCCGGCGCACGACCCGAACGACTTCGAGATCGGCCAGCGCCACGACCTGCCGAACATCGCGGTCATGGACGAGCACGCCGTGATCACCGTGCCCGGCCCCTTCCAGGGGCTCGACCGGCTCGAGGCCCGCAGCGCCATCGTCGGCGCCCTGCGCGCCGAGGGCCGCATCGTCGCCGAGAAGCGCCCGTACACGCACTCGGTCGGCCACTGCTCGCGCTGCAAGACCACCATCGAGCCGCGCCTGTCGATGCAGTGGTGGGTCAAGGTCGGCCCGCTCGCGAAGGCCGCCGGTGACGCGGTCCGTGACGGCAAGGTCGCGATCCACCCGCAGGAGATGGAGAAGCGCTACTTCGACTGGGTCGACAACCTCCACGACTGGTGCATCTCGCGCCAGCTGTGGTGGGGCCACCGCATCCCGGTCTGGTACGGCCCGAACGGCGAGGTCGTCTGCGTCGGACCCGACGACGAGGCGCCCACCGGCGAGGGCTGGACCCAGGACTCCGACGTCCTGGACACCTGGTTCTCCTCCGGCCTGTGGCCGTTCTCCACGCTCGGCTGGCCCGAGGAGACCGAGAGCCTGGCGAAGTTCTATCCGAACTCCGTCCTCGTCACCGGTTACGACATCCTCTTCTTCTGGGTCGCCCGGATGATGATGTTCGGCTTGTACGCGATGGACGGCACCCCGCCGTTCCACACGATCGTGCTGCACGGCATGGTCCGCGACCAGTTCGGCAAGAAGATGTCGAAGTCCTTCGGCAACGCGGTCAACCCGCTGGACTGGATGGACAAGTACGGCTCGGACGCCGTCCGCTTCACGCTGGCCCGCGGCGCCAACCCCGGCGTCGACGTGCCGATCGGCGAGGACTGGGTCCAGGGCTCGCGCAACTTCGCCAACAAGATCTGGAACGCCACGCGCTTCGCGCTGATGAACGGCGCCACGATCGAGGGCGAACTCCCGCCCGTGGAGCAGCTCTCGGCGACGGACCGCTGGATCCTGTCCCGGCTGAACGCGACGGTCGCCGAGGTCGACGCGTTCTACGACGACTACCAGTTCGCCAAGCTGTCGGACTCCCTCTTCCACTTCGCGTGGGACGAGGTCTTCGACTGGTACGTCGAGCTGTCCAAGACCACGTTCATGGGCGGCGGCGAGGCGGCGAAGGTCTCGGGCCGCGTCCTGGGCGAGGTCCTCGACGTGACGCTGCGCCTGCTCCACCCGATCGTCCCGTTCGTCACGGAGACGCTCTGGACGACGCTCACCGGCCGCGAGTCCCTCGTGATCGCCGAGTGGCCGAAGGACAGCGGCTTCCGCGACGCCGGTGCCGAGCAGGAGATCGAGACGCTCCAGCAGGTCATCACCGAGGTCCGCCGCTTCCGCGCCGACCAGGGTCTTCAGCCGGGCCAGAAGGTCCCGGCCCGCCTCACCCTGGACGGCACGGCGCTCGCCCCGCACGAGGCGGCCATCCGCCAGCTCCTGCGCCTCCAGCCGGAGGGCGAGGGCTTCGCGGCCACCGCCACGCTGCCGGTCTCGGGCGCCACGGTCGCGCTCGACCTGTCCGGCACGATCGACGTCGGGGCGGAGCGCAAGCGCCTCGCCAAGGACCTCGCGGCGGCCGAGAAGGAGAAGGCGCAGGCCACGGCGAAGCTCGGCAACGAAGCGTTCCTTGCGAAGGCGCCGGACAACGTGGTCGACAAGATCCGTGGCCGCCTCACCAAGGCGGACGCCGACATCAGCAGGCTCCAGGCCCAGCTGGACGGTCTGCCGCAGGCTTAGTCAGGCAGTGGGGACAGGGCCCATGGAACCGACCGGTTCCATGGGCCCTGTCCCGTGTTCCGGTCCCGCACCCTGTTCCGGTCCCGTCTCCTGCCCGGGGATGTACACCTGCTCGGGGATGTGCAGGCCCAGGCGCACCAGCTCCGCCTCGGCGAGCGCGTCGATGATGTCGGGGTCGCCGCCGCGCCAGCCCTCGGCGAGGCTGCCCGCGGTGGCGTCGGGGAGTTCGTACGCCGTCCGCGCGACCTCGTCCAGCGGCCGCAGCAGGGCGCGCAGGGCGAGCAGCTCGCGTCCGTCGTCGCTCGCGGCGAGCTCCTGGGCGGCGGCCGCCTGCCGGATCCAGCGCAGGCGGCGGGGGAGCCAGCTGCTCAGCACGAGGCCGACGGGTACGAGGAAGACGACGACCGCGCCCACGATCACCGCCGCGCGGACGGTCACCGGGTCCCCGGCTCCGGCGGCGTCGGCGGCGGCCCGCAGGGCGGAGTCGACGCGGTCGCCGACCAGGGGCAGACGGGAGGGATCACCGAGCGACGGGGCACGGGTCTGAGGCGTGGGGCGGGTGAGCAGACAGGCCAGCCGGTAGGCGACGAAGGCCGCTGCGGTCCACAGCGCGGTCCAGAGCAGGACCGCGCCGTCGCCGAGCAGCTGGCGGGTCCGTCGGCCGGGGTTCTGGGCATACCACATGGTCTGATTTGACCCCTGGAGTCCGCCTTTCGGGGGTAGCCACGCCGACGGTTGCCTACGTGTCACACTTCACGAAATAAAGGTCATAAGTCCGATGATTCGGGCAGAAGGACCTTGGATGATGGAGGGCATGCACGACCTGCCCGTCGCCCAGGCGATCCGCGAGGCGGCGGCCGCGGGCCGACGCCTGGCCGGGCATTGGGCGGGCGCGCCCCGGGCGCAGGACGCCCTCACCGCGCTGAGCTGCCTGGCCCTGATGGCCCTGGACGTCCCCGGCCTCGCCGAGGCGGACAACTCCCTCAACGGCCCGCTCGCGGCCCTGGTCCTCACCTGCGGCGCCGCGCCCCTGCTGCTGCGCCGCGGGGCCCCCTGGGTGTCGTACGCGGTGGCCCTCTCGTTCATCGGCTGGCTGCACGAGCTGACCCTCGCCCAGTTCGCGCTGTACTCGCTCGCCAGGTACCGCGGCCGTCTCGCCGGCACGCTCGGTGTGATCGGCTATGTGGCTTTCTCGTACGTGATGTTCACTCTCCCCGGCTGGCCGGTGCACCGCGGTGACAGCCTGAGCTCCTTCCTCAGCCTGGTCGTGCCGATCGGGGTGCTCGCGACGGGGGTCGGCGTCGCGGCCAACCGACAGGACCTGGTCCGTGCGCTCCAGGCGCAGCGGGCCGAGACGGACGCGTTGCACGCGGTCCAGCGGGAGCGGTCCCGTATCGCACGGGACGTGCACGACTTCGTCGGGCGTGAGCTGACGCTGTTGAGCGTGCGCTCGCAGGTGTTCGCCCGGCGGGCGGGCGGCGGGGACTTCGAGGACGGCTTCGAGGAGCTCTCGGAGACGGCGCGTTCGGCGCACCGGATGCTGAACGAGATCATCGTGCGGCGGGGTGTGGACGGTGCGCCGACGCCCGGTCTCGACGCGCTTCCCGGCCTTGTCGAGCGCAGTGAGCTTGCGGGTACGCCGGTCGATCTCCTGATCGACGGGGCGGCCTGTCGGCTCTCGCCCATCCGGCAGGCGGCCGTGCACCGGGTGGTGCAGGAGTGTCTGACGAACGCGGCCAAGCACGCGCCCGGGGAGCGGGTGGACGTGCGGGTGGGGGTGGCCGACGGCCACCTGCGTGTGAGCGTGCGCAATGCCCTGTCCGTGGCCGGGCCCGCCTCGTCGCCCGTCTCCGCCGGAACCGGTACCGCCGGTATGGCCGAGCGGGTCCGCTCGGTGGGCGGCAGCTTCTCCGCCGGGCCCCGGCGCGGGGTGTACGAGGTCCTGGCGGTGCTGCCCGCGGGGGAATCGGTCTGAGGGCCGGGCGCTTGCCCGCAGGCGGCGCCGCCAGGATCTGTGCCGCCGACACTTGCCCGCAGGCCGCGCCGCCAGGGCCTACGCCGCCGACATCACCCGCTCCAGCGCGTCGAAGTCCTCCACGCACTTTCCGCAGCCCATCGCCACGCTGTCCAAGGGGTCGTCGGCCACGAAGACCGGGATGCCGGTGGCCGATGCCATGCGCAGGTCCAGGGCGGGGAGCAGTGCTCCGCCGCCCGTCAGGATGATGCCGTGCTCCATGATGTCGCCCGAGAGCTCCGGCGGGCACTCCTCAAGCGTCGTCCGCACCGCGGCGATGATCGCCTCCACCGGCTCGTCGAGCGCCGCCCGCACCTCGCGCACCGTCAGCTCGACCGTCTTCGGAAGGCCGCGCACCTTCTCCCGCCCCCGCACGGTGAACGTCCGCGACTCCAGCGCGTCGTCCCCGGGCACCGGCCACGCCGAGCCGATGGCGACCTTGATGTCCTCGGCGGTCCGCTCACCGATGAGCAGCCCGTGCTCCTTGCGCACGGAGTTCGTGATCGCCTCGTCCAGGCGGTCCCCGCCCACCCGCAGCGACTGCGAGGTGACGATCCCGCCCAGGGAGATGACGGCGACCTCGGTCGTTCCGCCCCCGATGTCGACCACCATCGATCCCCGCGGCTCCGCCACCGGAAGTCCCGCCCCGATCGCCGCGGCCATCGGCTCCTCCACCAGGTGCACGGCACGGGCCCCGGCCCGCTGTGCCGCGTGCACGATGGCCCGGCGCTCGACCGGCGTGACGCCGCTGGGCACGCACACCACCATCCGCGTACGAGGACGGCGCCCCGGCACCGCCTTGCGCACGAAGTGCCGGATCATCTCCTCGGCGGCCTCGTAGTCGCTGATCACGCCACCCCGCAGGGGGCGGATCGCGGTGATGGACCCCGGCGTACGGCCGATCGTCTCCTTGGCCTCCGTACCGACGGCCAGGGCCGCGCGCGCCCCCTGCTTGACGGCGACCACGGACGGTTCGTTGAGCACGATGCCCTGCCCGCGCACGTAGAGAAGGGTGTTCGCTGTACCGAGGTCGATGCCTATGTCCATGATCGTCAAGTTTGCCCGGCGATTGACCGGATCGGCGGGACCAAAGTCCCGAATCGACCGGGACCAAAGTCCTGACAGGTCCCGGCGGCGGCTGTCGGACCCCGTCCGTAGACTGGCGTGCGTGAGTGACCTCCCCCCGCCTGACAGCGAGCACCCCGACCGCGACGACCACGCCGACCGTTTTGACGAGATCGTCGAAGCCGAGACCGACCGCGACCCCGACCTCGCCGTGATCGAGGCGGGCAGCCGCACCCTGCGCACCCAGGCGGGCCCGCCCCAGGCGGACATCCCCTCGCGCCCCACCGACCCGGAGATCGACAAGGCCCTGCGCGAGGTCGAGACGGAGCTCGCGGGCCGCTGGGGAGAGACCAAGCTGGAGCCCTCCGTCAGCCGGATCTCCGCGCTGATGGACGTCCTGGGCGAGCCCCAGCGCGCGTACCCCTCGATCCACATCACCGGCACGAACGGCAAGACGTCCACGGCCCGCATGATCGAGGCCCTGTTCACCGCCTTCGAGCTGCGCACCGGGCGTTACACCTCGCCGCACGTCCAGTCGATCACCGAGCGGATCAGCCTGGACGGCGCCCCCATCGAGGCCGAGCGCTTCGTGGAGACGTACAACGACATCAAGCCGTACGTCGACATGGTCGACGCCAAGCAGGAGTTCAGGCTCTCCTTCTTCGAGGTGCTCACGGGCATGGCGTACGCGGCCTTCGCGGACGCCCCCGTGGACGTCGCCGTCGTCGAGGTCGGCATGGGCGGCAGCTGGGACGCGACGAACGTGATCGACGGCTCGGTGGCCGTCGTCACGCCCATCGACCTGGACCACACCGACCGCCTCGGCGGCACGCCGGGCGAGATCGCGGGCGAGAAGGCAGGCATCGTCAAGCCGGACGCGACCGTGATCCTCGCCCAGCAGCCGGTGGACGCGGCTCAGGTGCTCCTGAAGAAGGCCGTCGAGGTCGACGCGACGGTGGCCCGCGAGGGCCTGGAGTTCGGCATCGTCAACCGCACGGTGGCCGTCGGCGGTCAGCTCCTGACCCTGCGCGGTCTCGGCGGGGAGTACGAGGAGGTCTTCCTGCCGCTCCACGGCGCCTATCAGGCGCACAACGCCGTCGTCGCGCTCGCCGCGGTGGAGGCCTTCTTCGGCATCGGCTCGCAGCACGCGAGCCAGCTCGACATCGACACCATCCGCAAGGCCTTCGCCTCGGTCTCGTCGCCGGGCCGCCTGGAGGTCGTGCGCACATCGCCGACCGTCGTCCTGGACGCCGCGCACAATCCGGCGGGCGCCCGCGCCACCGCCGAGGCGATCAGTGAGGTCTTCGACTTCAGCAATCTGATCGGCGTGGTCGCGGCGAGCGAGGGCAAGGACATGAGGGGGCTGCTCGAAGCCTTCGAGCCGATCTTCGCCGAGGTCGTCATCACGCAGAACTCCAGCCACCGCGCGATGGACGCGGACACGCTGGCCGGGCTCGCCGTCGAGGTCTTCGGCGACGACCGCGTCCAGGTCGAGCCGCGTCTGCCGGACGCCATCGAGGCCGCGATCACCCTCGCCGAGGAAGAAGGCGAGTACGCGGGCGGTGGTGTCCTGGTCACCGGCTCCGTCATCACCGTCGGCGAGGCCCGACTGCTCCTGGGGAGGGGCTGACTCCTGTGCGTACGCTCTGTGCTTCGACGCTGATCGGCGAGTTCTTCGTCATCGGCTTCGCCGGTCTGGTCGCCATGAAGGACCCGGACCTGTCGATGGGCACGGTCTGGACGGTCTGCGGCATCGCGATGCTGTTCAGCGTCCTGCTGTGCGGAATGATCACCCGGCCCGGCGGGGTGCAGCTGGGCTGGGCGCTGCAGATCGCGCTCATCGTGAGCGGGTTCGTCGTGCCGATCATGTTCTTCATGGGGGCGCTGTTCGCCGTGCTGTGGTGGGCCTCGCTGCACTTCGGCCAGAAGATCGACGAGGCGAAGGCCAGGTTCGCGGCGCAGGCCGAGTCCGGGGCAGGGGCCGAGGCCGGGGCTTAGCCCCTGCCGACCCAGCCCCTGCCGACCCAGCTCCCGCTGGCCCAGCCCCTGCCGACCCAGCCCCTGTCGGCCCGGCTGAGCGGGCTTCCGGGGCCGGAGGTAACGCGGTGTAGTGGGTGCCGGTATTCTGCCGGGCAACCCACACGCTCGTAGAAAAAATGCTTGGAGCCGCACATGACCCAGCGCACTCTCGTCCTGCTCAAGCCCGACACCGTCCGTCGTGGCCTGATCGGCGAGATCATCGGCCGTATCGAGCGCAAGGCGGGCTGGACGATCTCCGCCCTCGAACTGCGCTCGCTCGACCAGGAGACGCTGGAGCAGCACTACGGCGAGCACAAGGGCAAGCCCTTCTACGAGCCGCTGGTCGCCTTCATGGCCTCCGGTCCGGTCGTCGCGCTCGTCGTCGAGGGTGAGCGCGTCATCGAGGGCGTGCGCGCCCTCGCCGGTCCGACCGACCCGATCGCCGCGGCGCCCGGCTCCATCAGGGGCGACTTCGGCAGCATCGTCCGGGAGAACCTGATCCACGCGTCGGACTCCGAGGAGTCCGCCGAGCGCGAGCTGAAGATCTTCTTCCCGGGTGTCGTCTGAGGGACGCCGTCCGTCCGACGGCCGTCGTCCGGCGGTCGGACGCGGGAATCTGACAGGCGCACGTAAAGAGTTTCGTAAAGACTTCTGACGCCTAGTCAGCAGGGCACCGCCCTGACCAGGGGTGGCCGAGAAAACCGGCCGCCCCTTGGCATATGCGGCCCAATTGGGGGAACCCGTGCCTCCGATGGCACGTCTCCATGAGCGAGGCGGCGCATCATCTGCTGACAATGGCGAAGACCCTAGCGCCGTGTTCGTGCAGGCGAGACTACGATGTAAGCCTCCACGCCACACAGCACCCACCTCGCCTACCTAAAAAGCCATCAGACGCTCCAGGGAAGGCCAGACGCATCCTCATGGGGAACCACATGTCGTTCATCGGCCGTGACATGGCTGTCGACCTCGGGACCGCCAACACGCTGGTGTACGTCAGGGGTCGGGGGATCGTTCTCAACGAACCGTCCGTCGTCGCCATCAACACCAACACGGGTGGCATCCTCGCTGTCGGCGCCGAAGCCAAGAAGATGATCGGTCGCACGCCGGGCAACATCGTTGCCGTGCGACCGCTGAAGGACGGCGTCATCGCCGACTTCGAGATCACCGAGCGGATGCTCCGCTACTTCATCCTGAAGATCCACAAGCGGCGCTACCTCGCCCGCCCGCGCGTCGTCGTCTGCGTGCCCTCCGGCATCACCGGAGTCGAGCGCCGCGCCGTCATCGAGGCCTCATCGCAGGCCGGTGCGCGCCAGGTGCACATCATCGAGGAGCCCATGGCCGCGGCCATCGGTTCCGGCCTGCCGGTCCACGAGGCCACGGGCAACATGGTGGTCGACATCGGCGGCGGCACCACCGAGGTCGCCGTGATTTCGCTCGGCGGAATCGTCACGGCACAGTCGATCCGCGTCGCGGGCGACGAGCTGGACAACGCGATCATTCAGCACATCAAGAAGGAGTACTCCCTCCTCCTCGGCGAGCGCACGGCCGAGCAGATCAAGATCACCATCGGGTCGGCGTACGACATGGACGCCGACGAGCACACCGAGATCCGCGGCCGGGACCTGGTGTCCGGGCTGCCCAAGACCGTCGTCATCTCCGCGGCCGAGGTGCGCAAGGCGATCGAGGAGCCGGTCAACGCGATCGTCGACGCGGTCAAGACGACCCTCGACAAGTGCCCGCCGGAACTTTCCGGTGACGTGATGGACCGCGGCATCGTTCTCACCGGAGGCGGCGCCCTGCTGCGCGGCCTCGACGAGCGTCTGCGCCGCGAGACGGGCATGCCGATCCACATCGCAGAGGACCCGCTGGACAGCGTGGCGCTCGGCTCCGGCAAGTGCGTCGAGGAGTTCGAGGCGCTTCAGCAGGTCCTTGACGCGTCGCCGCGCCGCTGAGAGTGGCGCGAACCCGCTGAACGGGTGTCCGCCGTACGAGTGCCTGTCACCTCGTGCGGCGGATCGTTGATATAGAGGCCTTTAAAGGGCACGCACAGGTGCTCGGAATTCCAGAGATTTCCAAGAGATTTCCAACTGAGGAAGGCACGGCCGCCGCACGTGAGGGACACACGAGAGAGCCGGCTGCTCCTGGTGCTGCTGATCGCCATCGCGTTCGCTTTGATCACGGTGGACATCCGCGGTGGCGAGGACTCGCCGGTCGACGGTGCCCGCCAGGCCGCCGCCACGGTCTTCGGCCCGGTCGAGGACGGAGTGTCGTCCGCGGTCGACCCGATCGGCAACGCCATCGGCGCGGTACGGGACTCCGGCGACCGGCATGACCGGATCGCCGAACTCACGCGGCAGAACGCCGCGTTGAAGGCGAAGCTCGGCAGCGACGACCGCAACCGCAGCAGGGTCAGACAGCTCGACAGCATGCTCAAGAGCGCCGGCGCGGGTCAGTACGGCATCAAGGGCGCCGAAGTCATCGGCATAGGAGCGGCCCAGGGCTTCTCCTGGACCGTGACCATCGACGCGGGCGCGAACGACGGACTCAAGCGCGACATGACCGTCCTGAACGGCGACGGCCTGGTCGGCCGCGTCACCACGGTCGGCCCGAGCACCGCGACCGTCCTGCTCGCCAACGACCCCGACTTCACCGTCGGCACCCGCATGGAGAAGACCGACGAGCTCGGCTTCGCCACCGGACAGGGCGACCGCCCGCTCTCGGTACAGATGCTCAACGGCAAGGCCAAGGTCAAGAAGGGCGACCGCCTGGTCACCTTCGGCTCGCAGGCCGACAAGCCGTTCGTGCCCGGTGTGCCGGTCGGCCAGGTCGTCCGGGTCGACCCGTCGGGCGGTGACCTGACGCGCAACATCTACATCAAGCCGTACGTCGGCTTCACCAAGCTGGACATCGTCGGTGTCGTCGTCGAAGCGCCCCGCGAGGACCCGCGCGACACGGTCCTGCCGAAGAAGCCCGCCAAGCCGAAGCCGACCCCGACGGTGACCGTGACGGCCCCGCCGTCAGGACAGGCCCAGGCCGACGGCGCCGACAACGGCAACGAGCAGTAGGAGCCCCGGACCCATGCGCTTCAACCGAATCCTGCTCTCCATCACCCTGGTGGTCGTCGCCCTGGTCATCCAGGTCAGCGTCCTCGCCCGGCTGCAACTGCCCGGCGCGGTCCCGGACCTGGTGCTGCTCACCGTGCTCGGCCTCGCCCTGGTCTACGGCCATGTGGGCGGCGCCCTCATCGGCTTCGGCGCCGGACTGCTCGCCGACCTGGCCCCGCCCGCCGACCACGCGGCCGGGCGGTACGCCCTGGTGCTCTGCGTCATCGGCTACCTCGCGGGCCTGGCCAAGCCCGAGACCGGTCGGCTCAGGTCGGCCACCGGGCCGCTCGTCGTGGTCGTCGGCGCCGCCATCGGATCGACCCTGCTGTACGCGGGCGTGGGCGCCCTCGTCGGGGACACCGCCGCCCGCCACGTGGGCCTGGGCGGACTCCTCTTCACCGCCGCCCTGTACGACCTGCTGCTCGCGCCGTTCACCGTGCCGCTGATCATCGCGCTCGCCCGGAGAGCCGAGAACGACCCACTGGGGGAGACCTCCCCCACGAGCAAGGCCGCGGACGTCTCCAACGGCTGGCTCTCCTCGGGCACCGGCCTGCGCATCGGCAACCAGCGCGGCGGCCTGCGGATGAAGGCGGCCAAGGCCCGCGTCGCGCGCGCCGGGCGCATCAAGGGGGTCAAGCGCCTGTGACCGCAGCGCAGTTGGCTCCGTACCCGACCGGCCGCGCACACAGGTCGGTCGTGTACACGTACTACCCGTACACACACTGAGAGGGGGGACGAACAGCAGTGATCAAGGCCCACCCGTCTCCCACCACCACCCTTTCGACGAATGGGCTGCGCCCATGACCAACATCCCCGAGACCGGACGGACCCCAAGGGTCCAGATCCGTCTCATCGTCATCCAGATCCTCGTGCTCTCCCTCCTCCTCACCCTCGGCGGCCGGCTCTGGTACCTCCAGATCCGCAACGGCGAGGAGTACGCCGAGGAAGCCTCCGGCAACCACGTCCAGCAGGTCGTCGACCCCGCCGTACGCGGCTCGATCCTCGACGCCCGCGGTGTGCCGATCGCCGACAACGAGACCCGGCTCGTCGTCTCCGCGTCCCGCACCGAGCTGATGAAGATGAAGGACGACGGCAAGGCGGCCCTCGCCAAGCTCGCGGACGTGCTTGGCATGAGCGCCAAGGAAGTCGGCGACAAGGTCCGCCTCTGCGACTCCAAGACCCCGCAGCCCTGCTGGAACGGCTCGCCCTACCAGCCGATCCCGATCACGGACGAGGCCTCGCCCAAGCAGGCCCTCCAGATCCGCGAGCGCGCCGAGGACTTCCCCGGCATCACCGCGGAGCCCACCGCCGTACGCCGCTATGCCGCGCCCGGCAAGTCCAACACCGCCCAGGTGCTCGGCTACCTCTCGCCCGTCACCGACGACGAGATCAAGAAGGCCGAGAACACCGAATCGCCGTTCCTCCGCTCCGACCAGGTCGGCCGCTCCGGACTTGAGCGGACGTACGACGCTCAGCTGCGCGGCAAGGCGGGCGTCACGCGCTACGAGGTCGACAACCTCGGCCGCGTCATCGGCAAGGCCAAGGACGACCCGGCCGAGCCCGGCGCGAACGTCGTCACCAGCATCGACGCGCGCGTGCAGGCGCTGTCCGAGTACTGGCTGAACGACGCGATGAAGAAGGCCCGCCAGGAGTTCGACAAGAACACCAACGAGAACTACAAGGCCGACGCGGGCGCCGTCGTCGTCATGGAGAACAAGACCGGACGCATCGTCTCCATGGCGTCCAACCCGACCTACGACCCGAACGCCTGGGTCGGCGGCATCTCCGGCAAGGACTACGCGCAGCTCACCGGCAAGAAGTCCAACTACCCGCTCCTGAACCGCGCCATCCAGGGCCAGGCGGCCCCCGGCTCGATCTTCAAGGTCATCCCGACGGCGGCGGCGGTCAACGCGGGCTACGACTTCAACGGGCGCTACCCCTGCCCCAGCTCGTACTCCATCGGCGGCCAGACGTTCAAGAACTTCGAGTCCCAGGGCCACGGCAGCATCACTCTCGGCCAGGCCCTGGAGGTCTCCTGCGACACCGTCTTCTACAAGCTCTCGCACGACCAGTGGAACAAGGACGGCGGCAACAAGCCGAAGAAGGACACCAAGGACTGGTTCTACAAGACGGCCCACCAGTTCGGCCTCGGCAAGGAGACCGGCATCGACCTGCCGAACGAGGTCACAGGCCGCGTCCCGGACCGCCAGTGGAAGAAGGACTTCTGGAAGGCCAACAAGGACGGCTGGTGCAAGCAGGGCAAGAAGGGCGGTGACTACGCCGAGCGGATCGCGTACGAGAACTGCCTCGAAGGCATGAAGATGCGCGCCGGTGACTCCGTCAACTACTCCATCGGACAGGGCGACACCCTCGTCACGCCGATACAGATGGCGACGATCTACTCCGCGATCGCCAACGGCGGCACCCTGTACGACCCCACGGTCGGCAAGGCGATCATCAGCGCCGACGGCAAGCAGACCCAGGAGATCAAGCCGAAGTCGCACGGCAAGCTGCCCATGACGCACAAGACCCGGAACGACATAGACGGTGCTCTCGCCGACGTCGCCACCAAGGGAACGGCGGCCTGGCGGTTCGGCGGCTGGCCGCAGGACAAGATCCCGATGCACGCCAAGACGGGTACGGCGGAGGTCTACGGCAAGCAGACCACCTCGTGGTTCGCGACGTACACCAAGGACTACTCGATCGTGATGACGATCTCCCAGGGTGGTACGGGTTCCGGTGCGTCGGGCCCCGCCGTCCGCAAGATCTACGACGGCATCTACGGCCTGGACGACAGCGGCAAGCAGAACCTCAAGAAGGCCCTGCTGCCCCAGCCGCAGAAGAACCTGCCGAAGATCGAGACCGACGGTTCGATCGACTCCCCGAAGCTCAAGCCGTACAAGCCGGAGGCCCCCAAGCCGCCGCAGGAGCAGCAGGAACTGGCGGGCGCGCCCGCGAACGGGAGGCGCGACTAGTGGCCGGAAACAATGGCTTCTCCGTCTCCGGATACGGGCCCGGGCGCTCGTCGATGACCTCCCGCGTGCTCGCCCGCGACTCGCTGGTGCGCAGGCTCGACTGGCCGATACTGCTCTCCGCGATCGCGCTCTCCGCGATCGGCTCCGCGCTCGTCTTCTCGGCGACGCGCAACCGCACCGAGCTGGTCGGCGACGACCCGTACGCCTTCCTGTTCAAGCACGTCCTGAACACCGGCATCGGCATCGCCCTGATGGCGGGCACGATCTGGCTCGGCCACCGGACGCTGCGGACGGCCGTGCCGATCCTCTACGGCATCTCCGTCTTCCTCGTCCTGCTCGTCCTCACCCCGCTCGGCGCGACGATCAACGGCGCGCACGCGTGGATCGTGGTCGGCGGCGGCTTCTCGCTCCAGCCCTCCGAGTTCGTGAAGATCACGATCATCCTGGGCATGGCGATGCTGCTCGCGGCGCGGGTGGACGCGGGCGACCGGGACCACCCCGACCACCGCACGGTCCTGCAGGCCCTGGGCCTGGCCGCCGTACCGATAATGATCGTGCTCCTCATGCCCGACCTCGGGTCGGTCATGGTGATGGCGATGATCGTGCTCGGCGTGCTGCTCGCGTCGGGCGCCTCCAACCGCTGGGTCTTCGGACTCCTCGGCACGGGCGCGGCCGGCGCGATCGCCATCTGGCAGCTCGGCGTCCTCGACGACTACCAGATCGCTCGCTTCGCGGCCTTCGCCAACCCGGCGCTCGACCCGGCGGGCGTCGGCTACAACACCAACCAGGCGCGCATCGCGATCGGCTCCGGCGGCCTGTCGGGCACCGGCCTCTTCAAGGGCTCGCAGACCACGGGGCAGTTCGTGCCCGAGCAGCAGACGGACTTCGTCTTCACCGTCGCGGGCGAGGAGCTCGGCTTCGTGGGCGCGGGCCTCATCCTCGTCCTGCTCGGCGTCCTGCTCTGGCGGGCCTGCCGCATCGCGCGCGAGACGACCGAGCTGTACGGCACGATCGTCGCCGCCGGGATCATCGCCTGGTTCGCCTTCCAGGCCTTCGAGAACATCGGCATGACGCTCGGCATCATGCCGGTGGCGGGTCTGCCCCTGCCCTTCGTCTCCTACGGAGGATCATCGATGTTCGCGGTCTGGGTGGCCGTGGGCCTGCTTCAGTCGATCAAGGTGCAGCGGCCGATGTCGGCGTAGGCCGGTTGCAGGTCTGCCCTTGGCCTGCGATCGCGTCTAGATTCGGTTCATGGCGGAGACGAAGCGCGAGATCGAGCGGAAGTACGACGTCGGGGCGGACGCGGAGCTGCCTGACCTGACCGGGGTCGCCGGGGTGGCCGACGTCGTCGACAAGGGCGTCGTCGAACTGGACGCCGTCTATCACGACACGACCGACCAACTCCTGCTCTCCGACTCGATCACGCTGCGCCGCCGCACGGGCGGCGACGACGAGGGATGGCACCTCAAGCTGCCGGTGTCCCTCGCGCAGGGCGTGCGGGACGAGATTCAGGCCCCGCTCTCGGAGTCGGTGCCGCCCGAGCTGTCCGGGCTCGTGCGCTCCCGGGTGCGCGATGCCGCACTCGTGCCCGTCATGCGCCTGTTGACCGCGCGGGACCTGCGTCACCTCGTCGACGGCAAGGGCGCGCTCCTTGCCGAGCTGAGCGTCGACCGGGTGCGGGCCGAGCGGCTCACGGAGGGCGGCGGCACCGCCGAGTGGGCCGAGATCGAGGTGGAGCTGGCGGACGACGCGGATCCCGCGCTGCTCGACCGGATCGAGAAGAAGCTGAGGAAGCTGGGCATCGAGCGCTCGACGTCCGCGTCGAAACTGGCCAAGGCACAGGCGGCGACGGCTCTGAGCGAGACCCGGCAGCGGTCCGTGGAGACCCGGCAGCGGCCCGCGGCGGGCAGGCTGAAGCCTGCCAAGGCCAAGAAGGGGAAGGAGGCGGATGAGCAGTACATCGTCATCCATCTGAAGGACTCCGCCGTGCGACCTGACCCCGTCACCGCTGCCGACCACGTCCTCGCCTACGTCCGCACCCAGCGCGACGCCCTCGTCGCCCTCGACCCCGACGTCCGCCGCGACGTGCCGGACTCCGTGCACCAGATGCGGGTCGCCACCCGGCGGATGCGCAGCGCGTTCCGCTCGTACAGGAAGATCCTCGACCGTACCGTCACCGACCCGATCGGCGACGAGCTGAAGTGGCTCGCGGGCGAACTCGGGGTCGACCGCGACCAGGAGGTCCTCGCCGAGCGGCTCACGCACCGCGTCGACGCCGTGCCGGGGACCCTGCTCCTCGGGCCGGTGCGGGCCCGCCTGCAGATCTGGGGTGTCGCAGGCGCCGACGACGCCCGGAGCAGGACCGTCGCCGCTCTCGAAGGAGAGCGGTACGTGCAGCTCCTGAACTCTGTCGACGCCCTGCTCGCCGACCCACCGCTGCGCAAGGCCGCCGCCGCGTCCCCGGCCAAGGCCCTCCCCAAGGCCGTACGGAAGGACTACGCCCGCCTGGAGGCCCGCATCGAGCACGCGCTCGCCCTTGAGCCGGGGGAGGAGCGGGACGTGGCGATGCACGGCGCCCGCAAGGCCGCCAAGCGTGCCCGGTACGCGGGCGAGGCGGCCAGGCCCGCGCTCGGCAAGCCCGCCAAGCGGTTCGCGAAACGGATGAAGTCCGTCCAGAAGGTCCTCGGCGACCACCAGGACAGCGTCGTGGCCCGTGAAACGCTGCGGCAGCTGGCGATCCAGGCCCATGCGGCGGACGAGACCGCCTTCACCTGGGGACTTCTGTACGGCCATGAGGAGGCCACGGCCGCCGAGCGCGAGAACGAGCTGCCGGGGGTGTGGCACCGGGCGTCCCGGCCCAAACTGAGGGCGGCATTGAGCAGCTGACCGCCGGGGTACGCTGGATGGTCACCCCTGCCAGATCATGAGAACCCTGCCGAAAGACGCTGTGATGCCTGTCGAGTCCGTCTTCCCACGACTGGAAGCGCTTCTCCCGCACGTCCAGAAGCCCATTCAGTACGTCGGCGGAGAGCTCAATTCCACCGTCAAGGACTGGGACGCATGTGACGTCCGCTGGGCGCTCATGTACCCCGACGCGTACGAGGTCGGGCTGCCCAACCAGGGCGTCATGATCCTCTACGAGGTACTGAACGAACGCGAGGGCGTCCTCGCCGAGCGCACGTACAGCGTCTGGCCGGACCTCGAAGAGCTGATGCGGGAGCACAAGGTCCCGCAGTTCACCGTGGACAGCCACCGCCCCGTCGGCGCCTTCGACGTGTTCGGGCTCAGCTTCTCCACCGAGCTCGGCTACACGAACATGCTCACGGCCCTGGACCTCGCGGGCATCCCGCTCGAGTCCAAGGACCGCACGGTCGACGACCCGATCGTCCTCGCCGGAGGCCACGCCGCCTTCAACCCCGAGCCGATCGCGGAGTTCATCGACTGCGCGGTCATCGGCGACGGCGAGCAGGCCGTGCTCGACATGACGGCGATCATCCGCGAGTGGAAGTCCGAGGGCCGCCCCGGTGGCCGCGAGGAAGTTCTGTTCCGCCTCGCGAGGACCGGCAGCGTCTACGTCCCCGGGTTCTACGACGTCGAGTACCTCCCGGACGGGCGGATCGGCCGCGTCGTACCGAACAAGTCCGGTGTCCCGTGGCGCGTGTCCAAGCACACCGTCATGGACCTGGACGAGTGGCCCTACCCGAAGCAGCCCCTCGTGCCGCTCGCGGAGACCGTCCACGAGCGCATGTCCGTGGAGATCTTCCGCGGCTGCACCCGCGGTTGCCGCTTCTGCCAGGCCGGCATGATCACGCGCCCCGTGCGGGAGCGAAGCATCACCGGCATCGGCGACATGGTGGAGAAGGGCCTGAAGGCGACCGGCTTCGAAGAGGTCGGCCTGCTCTCCCTGTCCTCCGCCGACCACACGGAGATCGCGGACGTCGCCAAGGGCCTCGCGGACCGGTACGAGGAAGACAAGATCGGCCTCTCCCTGCCCTCGACCCGCGTCGACGCCTTCAACATCGACCTCGCGAACGAGCTGACGAGGAACGGCCGCCGCTCGGGTCTGACGTTCGCCCCCGAGGGCGGCAGCGAGCGGATGCGGAAGGTCATCAACAAGATGGTCTCCGAAGAAGACCTGATCCGCACCGTCGCGACCGCGTACGGCAACGGCTGGCGCCAGGTGAAGCTGTACTTCATGGTCGGCCTGCCCACCGAGACCGACGAGGACGTCCTGCAGATCGCGGACATGGCGGCGAACGTCATCGCCAAGGGCCGCGAGGTCGCGGGCAACGACATCCGCTGCACGGTCTCCATCGGCGGCTTCGTGCCCAAGCCGCACACGCCCTTCCAGTGGGCCCCGCAGCTGTCGGCACAGGAGACGGACTCCCGTCTCACGAAGCTGCGCGACAAGATCCGCGGCGACAAGAAGTACGGCCGCTCGATCGGCTTCCGCTACCACGACGGCAAGCCCGGCATCGTCGAAGGCCTGCTCTCGCGCGGGGATCGCCGCATCGGCTCCGTCATCCGCGCCGTGTACGAGGACGGCGGCCGCTTCGACGGCTGGCGCGAGCACTTCAGCTACGACCGCTGGATGGCCTGCGCCGAGAAGACGCTGCCCGACTTCGGCGTGGACGTCGACTGGTACACCACGCGTGAGCGCACGTACGAGGAGGTCCTGCCCTGGGACCACCTCGACTCCGGTCTCGACAAGGACTGGCTCTGGGACGACTGGCAGGACTCGCTCGACGAGACCGAGGTCGAGGACTGCCGCTGGACCCCGTGCTTCGACTGCGGCGTGTGCCCGCAGATGCAGACCGAGATCCAGATCGGCCCGACCGGCAAGAAGCTCCTTCCGCTGTCGGTAGTGAAGTAAGTGACGCGGCACGAGCCGGTGGACGGGGCGGGTGTTCCGCGACTCGCCCCGCCCTCCGGCCTCGTGCATCTCTCCTTCATCGCCGCGATGGAGGAGTTCCGTGCCGAGGGGCGCGGCGGCGATGACGACGACTCGACGCTCGGCCGCACCCTGCGCGACTACGGCGACAAGTGGCACGACCCGGTGGTCTTCGAGCGCTATGTGGCCGAGGTCCGCGCCGCCGTGCACCCCGCGGAGCCGTTCTCCGTCCCCGTGACGACCCTCTGGTACGCGGACGGCGCCGACTACTTCGGCCGTCTGGCCATCCGGCACAACGTCAACACGCGCTTCCTGCGCGAGTACGGCGGCCACGTCGGCTACGACGTACGCCCCACGGCCCGCCGCCGCGGCCACGCCACGGCGATGCTGATCGACAGCCTGCCGTACGCCCGCGAGCTCGGTCTCGCATCGGTTCTGGTCACCTGCGACACCGACAACACCGGTTCGCGCAAGGTGATCGAGGCCGCGGGCGGCACGTTCGAGGACGAACGCGGCGGAAAGCTGCGTTACTGGGTCCCGACCGCCGCCTGACGAACCAGCAGCATCCACCGAAGCGTCTAGGACAGCATGGACCTGGAAAAGCGGCCCTCGCCGTACGAGCCGCAGCAGCCGCTCGACACCCCGCGACCGCAGGCCGAGGGGTGTCTCGCCGTCGCGATCCGCATCCCGGTGCGGATCGTGGTGCTCGTGCTCGTCGTGCCGGTACGCCTGCTGTGGGACGCGCTCGCCGTGTGCGGCCGCTTTCTGTACTTCAGGGCGCTGCGGCCCGTGGGGCGCGCGTTCGCCTGGCTCGGCCGGACGCTGATCGTGACGCCGCTGGGCTGGCTGAACGAGTACGTCTTCACACCGGTCGCGCGCGGCATCGGCGTCGCTCTGGTGTGGCTGCTCAAGGCCGTGTTCGTGTGGCCGTGGGTGGGGCTGTGGCGGTATGTGGTCGTGCCTGTCGGCATGGGGCTCGCGTGGCTCGGGCGGGTGCTCGTCGTGGTGCCCGCCGTGTGGCTGTACGCGTCCGTGCTCACGCCGGTCGGGCACGCGATCGCCTGGCTGTGCAGGGCAATCGGGTCCTCAATCGCCTTTCTGTGCAGGGGAGTTGGCCACGGCGTCGGGTGGCTGGGGCGGGTGCTCGTCGTGGTCCCGGCCGTCTGGTTGTACGCGTCCGTGCTGACGCCGATCGGGCACGCGGTCACCTGGCTCGCGCGGGCCGTCGCGGCGGGTGCAGCCGTCGCCGGACGCGGCATCGGCGTCGCTCTGGTGTGGCTGCTCAAGGCGGTGTTCGTGTGGCCGTGGGTGGGGCTGTGGCGGTATGTGGTCGTGCCCGTCGGCAAGGGTCTCGCGTGGCTGGGGCGGGTGCTCGTCGTGGTCCCGGCCGTGTGGCTGTACGCGTCCGTGCTGACGCCGGTCGGGCACGCGATCGCCTGGCTCGCCAAGGGGATTGGGGCGGGCATCGCGTGGACGGCATGGGGGATCGGGGCCGGGGTCGGCTGGTTGATTCGGGGGATCGGGACGGTGCTCGGCGCCCTGGGCCGCTGGATCTTCGTGGTGCCCGCCGTCGCCCTGTGGCGCTGGGTGCTCGCACCCGTCGGGCGGGGCATCGCCGTCGTCGCACGCGAGATCGTCGACGCGCTCGGACACGCCTGGCGGATCGCCGGGTACATCTCGCTCGCCGTGGGGCGCTTCCTGGGCCGGCTCCTGCGGTGGCTCTTCGTGGACCCGGTGCGCTGGGTGTACCGCTCGGTCCTCGCTCCCGTCGGGCACGCCCTGCGCGACGGGGTCTGGCGCCCTGCCGCCCAGGCGGTCAAGGACGCGCGCCGCGCCACCCGGCAGGCGCTTGCCGCCGCCCGCCAGAGCGTGCGGGAAGCCCGTGCCGACGTACGGCGCATGCTGTTCGGGGCGCCGAAGGGACAGGCCCCCGTGGGGGCGGTTCCGGCGGAGCCCGCGCCGGTGCCCGTGGCCCGGCGGGAACCGGACACGCCCGCGGCACGTACTCTAGGTAGCAGTACGACCGCACTCACGAAGGACTAGAACACTGGGCAAGCGACAGCCCGAAGGCCCGCCGCCCGCTCCCGCGGTGCAGCGCATCCGACTGCGCTACACCAAGCGCGGCCGCCTCCGGTTCACCAGCCACCGTGACTTCCAGCGCGCCTTCGAGCGGGCGCTGCGCCGCGCCGAGGTGCCCATGGCGTACTCGGCGGGGTTCACACCGCACCCGAAGGTGTCGTACGCCAATGCCGCACCCACCGGCACGGGCAGTGAGGCCGAGTACCTGGAGATCGCGCTCATCGAGGCGCGTGACCCCGACAAGCTGCGCGAGCTGCTCGACGAGTCGATGCCGAACGGGCTCGACATCATCGACGCCGTCGAGTCCCGTACGTCGGGGCTCGCCGACCGGCTCACCGGGTCCGTGTGGGAGCTGCGCCTGGACGGCGTGGAGCCCGCGGACGCGGAGCGTGCCGCCGAGGCCTTCCGGGCCGCGGAGAGCGTCGAGGTCCAGCGCCGCGCGAAGAACGGCATGCGGACGTTCGATGCCCGTGCGGCCGTCGTGAGTCTTGAGGCAATCGCCTCTGACGAGGCACTCAGCCACGACACCGATAGGCCGACCGACCAGCCCTGTGCGATACTGCGGCTGGTTGTTCGGCACGTGACACCTGCCGTACGACCCGACGACGTCTTGTCCGGTCTCCGAGCTGTGGCTGACCTGGCGCCGCCGGTCGCCGCAGCGGTGACCAGGCTGGCGCAGGGGCTTCTTGACGACGAGACCGGCACGGTGACCGACCCGCTCGCGCCCGACCGCGAGGCAGCCACGGCCCCACTTGAGAACCAAGGGGCCGCCGCAGCCACCGCGAAGGTGCCGGTGACGGAAGGTCCCGCGTAGGGACGCGCGTCGAAGCGCCGTCCTTGTACTCGGGAGCCACCTGGGTCGGGCAGCGCACTGACCGAGACTTTCGCCAGGCCGTCCGCATTTGGGCGTACGGAACCGGCGAGACAGACACATAGAGCTCCCGTGCGGCGCCCACGCCCCCGGATGGCGGCCCCGCGTAGGTGAGCGAGAGCCGCGGACATCACCGGACCAGGCGCGGCGCCCGGGAGCGTGACGGGAGAACCGCCCGCATGCTTGAGCCGAACGAACCCACTGAGGGCTCGGACAACACCACACCCAGCGACACCCTGCCGCCGCGCCGCAGGCGCCGTGCGGCGTCGCGGCCCGCCGGGCCGCCCGTGGGTGCCACCGAAGGCGTCGAGGGCGCCGCTCCGGCCGTACCGGCCGCCCCCGCTGCCGAAGAGCCCGCCAAGGCCGCCGCTCCGGAGCCGGAACAGGCCGAGGAAGCCGCTCCTGCCCCGCGTACGCGCCGTCGTGCCACCCGCCGCGCCTCGGCTCCCGCCGGTGCGCCGCAGGGCGCTGAGACGGCCGCCGAAGCGCCCGTCGCCGAGCCCGCCGCGGCCGAGGTCGAGCCCGAGCCCGAAGAGACCGCTCCCGCCCCGCGCCGCCGCCGTGCCACGCGCCGCGCCTCCGCGCCCGCCGGTGCGCCGCAGGCCGCCGAGGCCGCAGCGGAGACGCCCGTGGCGGCCGAGCCCGCCGCCGAGGAGCCCGCCGCCGCGCCCGAGGCGCAGCCGGAGTCCGGCGACGCCGCCCCGCGCCGTGCCCGCCGCCGCGCGACCCGCGGTTCGTCCGCGCCCGCCGCGGAGACGCAGGCCGAGCAGGCCCCTGCCGCCGAGCCGAAGGCCGACGCCGCGCCCGCCGCGGGCAAGCAGGCCCCCGAAGCAGCAGAACCCGCCGAAGAGGACGCGCCCAGTGGCCGCCGTCCCCGCCGTGCCACCCGCAAGGCCGCCGCCGGGTTCTCGGCGCCCGCCCCGACGCGGGCCCGCAAGGCGCGTGCCGGTGACACCGAGGAGGGTTCCGGAAGGAAGCCGCGCCCCGCCGTCGCCGTCTTCCAGGCGCCGGTGTTCGCCGCGCCGATGTTCCAGACCCCCGAGAGCGCCGCTGCCGCTGCCGCCGCCGAAGCGGCCGACGAGCCCGCCGAAGAGGTCGAGGCCGAGCCCGTCGCCGCCGCACCGGTGGTGGAGGAGGAGACCGGAGGGCGCCGGCGCCGCAACCGCCGTCGTGCCGCCGAGGAGCAGCCCGCCGCCGAGCGCGAGCCCGCCAAGCCCGCCGCGAAGGCCGTCGAGGCCGAGGCCCCCGAGCCCGAAGAGGCCGAGGACAGCGACAACAACGACCACAACGACCACAACGACAACGAAGAGTCCGACGACGCCGGTGAGCGCCACGGCCGCCGCCGTCGTCGTGGTGGCCGTCGCCGTCGCCGCGGTGAGTCCGCCGACGACTCCGGCGATCAGCAGGACGCGGACGCCGATTCCGACGCGGACGCCGCTGAGGACGCCAAGGAGACCGAGGACGCCAGGGACGCGGCCGAGCAGGCCGACGACGACGCCGACGACAACGGCTCGGGCTCCGGTTCGAGCAGCAGCCGTCGCCGTCGTCGCCGTCGCCGTCGCGCCGGTGACTCCGGTGACGCGGACACCGGCGACGGCGCAGGCGACCCGGAGCGTACGGTCGTCAAGGTCCGTGAGCCGCGCAAGAAGGAAGAGCGCGAGCTGGGCACCGGCGTCGACGAGGTCACGTCCATCAAGGGCTCGACCCGCCTGGAGGCCAAGAAGCAGCGCCGCCGCGAAGGCCGCGAGCAGGGCCGCCGTCGTGTGCCGATCATCACCGAGGCCGAGTTCCTGGCGCGCCGCGAGGCCGTCGAGCGCGTGATGGTCGTCCGCCAGAACGGCGAGCGCACCCAGATCGGCGTCCTTGAGGACAACGTGCTCGTCGAGCACTACGTCAACAAGGAGCAGGCCACCTCGTACGTCGGCAACGTCTACCTGGGCAAGGTTCAGAACGTGCTGCCGTCCATGGAGGCCGCCTTCATCGACATCGGCAAGGGCCGCAACGCGGTCCTGTACGCCGGTGAGGTCAACTTCGAGGCGCTCGGGATGGCCAACGGCCCCCGCCGCATCGAGTCGGCCCTCAAGTCGGGCCAGTCGGTCCTCGTGCAGGTCACGAAGGACCCGATCGGCCACAAGGGCGCCCGCCTCACCAGCCAGGTCTCGCTGCCCGGTCGCTACCTGGTCTACGTGCCCGAGGGCTCGATGACCGGCATCAGCCGCAAGCTGCCCGACACCGAGCGCGCGCGTCTGAAGACCATCCTCAAGAAGATCGTCCCCGAGGACGCGGGCGTCATCGTGCGCACCGCCGCCGAGGGCGCGAGCGAGGACGAGCTGCGCCGTGACGTCGAGCGTCTGCAGGGCCAGTGGGAGGACATCCAGAAGAAGGCGAAGGCGGCTTCCACGAGCGCGCCTGGCCTGCTGTACGGCGAGCCGGACATGACCGTCCGTGTCGTCCGCGACATCTTCAACGAGGACTTCTCGAAGGTCATCGTCAGTGGAGAGGAGGCCTGGGACACCATCCACGGATACGTCTCCCACGTCGCCCCCGACCTGGCCGACCGCCTGCAGCGCTGGACCTCCGAGGTCGACGTCTTCGCGACGTACCGCATCGACGAGCAGCTGATGAAGGCCCTGGACCGCAAGGTCTGGCTGCCCAGCGGCGGCTCGCTGGTGATCGACAAGACCGAGGCGATGATCGTCGTCGACGTCAACACCGGCAAGTTCACCGGTCAGGGCGGCAACCTCGAAGAGACCGTGACGAGGAACAACCTCGAAGCGGCCGAGGAGATCGTGCGCCAGCTGCGCCTGCGTGACCTCGGTGGCATCGTCGTCATCGACTTCATCGACATGGTGCTCGAGTCCAACCGGGACCTGGTCCTGCGCCGTCTGCTCGAATGCCTGGGCCGTGACCGTACGAAGCACCAGGTGGCCGAGGTCACCTCGCTCGGTCTCGTGCAGATGACCCGTAAGCGGGTCGGTCAGGGTCTTCTGGAGTCCTTCTCCGAGACCTGCGTCCACTGCAACGGCCGCGGCGTGATCGTGCACATGGAGCAGCCGACCGCCGCCGGTGGCGGCGGCAAGCGCAAGAAGCGCGGGCGCGGCGGCTCCGAGCAGGGCCAGGAGCACACGCACGAGCACGAGAGCCACGAGACCTACGACAGCGCCGACGAGGTCGAGTCCGAGGCCGAGGTCGCCGCTGAGGCCGCTGCTCCGGTGGCGCTTCCCGAGCCGGATTTCGTGCCGGACGAGGAGCTCTACAGCAGCGCGTCCGAGGCCGAGGCAGCCGCGTCCCGCGGTGGCCGTTCGCGCCGCAGGGCGACCCGTCGGGCCTCGGCTCCGGCCGGCGCCCCGAAGGCGGAGACCGGGCCCGCGGAGAGCACTCCGAAGTCGGAGAAGAAGCGCTCCAGGTCCCGGCAGGCCGCCACGGCCGAGGCTCCGGCCGCCGAGGACCCGGTCGTCGAGGCTCCGGTCGCACCGGCGCAGGAGGAGGCCGCTCCGCAGCCTGCTGCCGCCGCCGTCGAGGCCGCTCCCGAGGCGCCCGTGGACGATGCCGCTCCCAAGGGACGTACGCGCCGTCGTGCGACCCGCAAGGCGACGTCGCCCGCAGGTTCGCCGAAGAGCGCGCGGAGCGCCGAGCCACAGGCCGCCGAGGTGATCGTCACCGAGGCGCCCAAGGCGGAGCCCGTCGCGGAGCCGGTCGCCGCCGAGCCGGTGGCCGAGGCTCCCGCCGACGCCGCCCCGGCCCGTCCGCGCCGCCGTGCCGTCCGCAAGGCCACCGCGCCGACCGCGTCGTCCGATGAGGCTGCCGTCCTGGTCGTCCCGTCGGCCGAGAAGGTCACGGAGGCCCCGGAGAAGCCCGAGGCGGACACCGCCGAGGAAGCCGCTCCGGCCAAGAAGACGGCGCGTAAGACCGCCGCCAAGAAGGCGCCCGCGAAGAAGGCCGCCGCCAAGAAGACCGCGACCGCCACCAAGAAGACGGCCGCCAAGAAGACGACGGCCAAGAAGGCGTCGAAGACGACGAAGAAGACCGCCGCGGCGGAGCAGGCGCCGGCCGGCGTCAAGTCCTCCGCGGCCGACGAGGGCTGACCCCCTCCTTCTTAGTCCGTATGTATGTCCGGGTGCCCCCGGCATGGTGATCTTGCCGTGCCGGGGGTATCTCGTTGGTGGCACTTGGAACAGAGTGAAGTACCTGTAAAACTCATGCGGTTGGTGAGAGAACACGCGGGCGCGGCGTCTGGGGAGACGTTCCGTTCGCGTAAGGGGAGGGGATGGACGATGGCGCACGGTCGCCTGAGAGGCACGGGACGTCACCGTGCCGTGAAGCAGGTCAAGGGCGGACGCCAGGCCGTCGCGCTTGCCACGGTCCTGTCGGCGGCGGGCATCCAGACGGTGAGCGCCGTGGGGACGGCAGGCGCGGACGATCAGGCACCGCCACTGGCCGAGGCGCCGATCTTCAACGATCCGCTGGGCACCCCCGAGCAGCAGTACGCGATTCGGACCCGTCTGATCGAGCTGACGAACGCCGCGGTGCCGGGATCGACCATCAAGGTCGCGGTCTACCACGTGTGGGAGGCCTCGGTCGTCGACGCGCTCGTGGCGGCCAAGAAGCGCGGTGTGCACGTACAGATGCTGCTCGACGAGACCAGCAGGAGCGACCGCCCCACGAACACCTCGTACAACACGCTCGCGGCGAATCTCGGTACCGACAAGAACAAGTCGTCCTTCGTGCGGCTCTGCCCCGCGGACAAGTCCTGCCTGGGCGATCCCCGGTACGGCAAGTCGATCATGCACAACAAGTTCTGGCTGTTCTCGCAGGTCGAGGGCGCCAGAGACGTCGTCGTACAGACCACGTCGAACTCGACGCCCTCCGCGCACACGCGGTTCTTCAACGACGCGCTACAGCTCCCGAACAACCCGACGATGTACGAGGCGTACGCCGACTACTTCACGGACATGATCGGCAAGGACTGGCGGAACTGGGACTACCGCACGGTCAGCGACGGCCTCTACAAGGCGTACTTCTTCCCGCGCTCCGGCACGGTCAACGAGACCGACACGATGTACTCGGTCCTGAACAACGTGCAGTGCAACTACAAGGACGCGGCCGGCGTCGCACGGCACACCAACATCCGCGCCTCGATCTTCAAGATCACCCGGGAGCAGATCGCCGACAAGCTCGTCTCGCTCAAGAAGGCGGGCTGCACGGTGAGCATCGTCTACGCCGAGACCGACAGCGCCAAGAGCCAGGGCGGCACCCCCGGCACCTGGGAGGCGCTGCACAAGTCCGGAGGGCCCACGATCCGCTGTTTCAACGACGACCGTGACCCGCTGCACCCCGGCACCAAGCTGGTGACGCCCTTCATCATCCACTCGAAGTACCTGCTCATCGACGGCAAGTACGACGGCAAGCAGAACAAGGTCTCCTTCACCGGCTCGCAGAACTACACGGCGCCCGCCCTGCGCGAGAACGACGAGGCGATCGTGAAGGTCGACGACGACTCCGTGCACGACGCGTACCGCGCCCACTTCGACCACGTACGGGCCGTGGCCTGGCCCGGAACGGCCGACAAGACCGACTTGTGCAAGGGCGTCAAGCCGCTGCCGCCGGACGGTGAGAAGCCGGTTTGACCCTTCCGGCCGAGCCCCGTAATCTTGACCGTCGGCGTGTCAGTAGGTACGCCCTACCCCTGTAAACCTGTTTTCCTTCCGGCGCCTGGCGTCCGGGAGAGGCCGACCGCGTCATGCGGACGGCTGGACTTCGGGGGTCCCGTTCCGAGCGAGAGAGAGATCCGTGTACGCCATCGTGCGCAGCGGTGGTCGCCAGCACAAGGTTGCTGTCGACGACATCGTTGAGGTTGACAAGCTTCCCACCGCCAAGGTTGGCGACACCGTAGAGCTCTCTACGCTGCTCGTTGTCGACGGCGATGCCGTGACGAGCGACCCGTGGGTGCTTGCCGGTATCAAGGTCACGGCCGAGGTCGTGGACCACCACAAGGGTGCCAAGATCGACATCCTTCGTTACAAGAACAAGACCGGCTACCGCCGTCGCCAGGGTCACCGCCAGCAGTACACGGCGATCAAGGTCACCGGTATCCCCACGGCTGCGAAGTAAGGGACTGAGACATGGCACACAAGAAGGGCGCATCGTCCACTCGGAACGGGCGCGATTCCAATGCTCAGCGGCTCGGCGTGAAGCGCTTCGGCGGTCAGACCGTCAACGCCGGTGAGATCCTGGTCCGCCAGCGTGGCACCCACTTCCACCCCGGCTCCAGCGTCGGCCGTGGCAAGGACGACACGCTGTTCGCGCTGGCCGCCGGTGCGGTCGAGTTCGGCACCCACCGTGGCCGTAAGGTCGTGAACATCGTTCCGGTCGCCTGAATCAGGCTTCCGTAGAACAGGTTCTTCGCGAGGGCGGACCTCACTTCCCTGTCGGGAAGCGGGTCCGCCCTTCGCGTGTTAGTAGATAGACATTCCGTACGTTTCTGGAGGCACATCCCATGACCACCTTCGTGGACCGCGTCGAGCTGCACGTCGCCGCGGGTAGCGGGGGCCACGGCTGTGCCTCCGTCCACCGTGAGAAGTTCAAGCCGCTCGGCGGCCCTGACGGTGGCAACGGCGGCCGTGGCGGTGACGTGATCCTGGTCGTCGACCAGTCGGTCACGACCCTGCTCGACTACCACCACTCCCCGCACCGCAAGGCCACCAACGGCGCCCCCGGAGCCGGTGACAACCGCTCCGGCAAGGACGGCCAGGACCTGGTCCTGCCCGTGCCGGACGGCACCGTCATCCTCGACAAGGACGGCAACGTCCTCGCCGACCTGGTCGGCCAGGGCACGACCTTCGTCGCCTCGCAGGGCGGCCGCGGCGGCCTCGGCAACGCGGCACTCGCCTCGGCCCGCCGCAAGGCGCCCGGCTTCGCCCTCCTCGGCGAGCCGGGGCAGGAGGGCGACGTCGTCCTCGAACTCAAGACGGTCGCGGACGTCGCGCTCGTGGGCTACCCCAGCGCGGGCAAGTCCTCGCTGATCTCGGTCCTGAGCGCCGCCAAGCCGAAGATCGCGGACTACCCCTTCACGACGCTCGTCCCCAACCTGGGTGTGGTGACGGCCGGTTCGACCGTCTACACGATCGCCGACGTCCCCGGTCTGATCCCGGGCGCCAGCCAGGGCAAGGGCCTCGGCCTGGAGTTCCTGCGGCACGTCGAGCGGTGCAGCGTCCTGGTGCACGTCCTGGACACGGCCACCCTCGAGTCCGACCGTGACCCCGTCTCCGACCTCGACATCATCGAGGCCGAGCTGCGGGAGTACGGCGCCGGCCTGGAGAACCGCCCGCGTGTCGTCGTCCTCAACAAGATCGACGTACCGGACGGCCAGGACCTCGCGGACCTCGTCCGGCCCGACCTGGAGGCGCGCGGCTACCGCGTCTTCGAGGTGTCGGCCGTGGCGCACAAGGGGCTCAAGGAGCTCTCCTTCGCGCTCGCCGAGGTCGTGGGCGCGGCGCGTGCCGCGAAGCCGAAGGAGGAGGCGACCCGTATCGTCATCCGGCCCAAGGCCGTGGACGACGCGGGCTTCACCGTCAAGCTCGGCGACGACGGCATCTACCGCGTGCGCGGCGAGAAGCCGGAGCGCTGGGTGCGCCAGACCGACTTCAACAACGACGAGGCCGTCGGCTACCTCGCGGACCGGCTGAACCGCCTCGGCGTCGAGGAAGCGCTGATGAAGGCGGGCGCACGCACCGGCGACGGCGTCGCCATCGGCCCCGAGGAGAACGCGGTCGTCTTCGACTGGGAGCCGACGGTGATGGCCGGTGCGGAGATGCTCGGCCGCCGCGGCGAGGACCACCGCCTGGAGGAGCCCCGCCCCGCGGCCCAGCGCCGCAGGGACCGCGACACCGAGCGGGACGAGGCGGAGAAGGCGTACGACGACTTCGAGCCGTTCTAAGCGGGTTCTGGCGGGGGCGCCCTGGACAGTGAGAAGGGCCCCCGGAGCTTCTGCTCCGGGGGCCCTTCTCTTGTTCGTTCACCGTGCGGGTGCGTGGGGGCTTGGCGCGCAGTTCCCCGCGCCCCTTGGCCCCTGACGGGGCTCTACGCGGTGACCGCGTCCTCCGCCCCGTTCTGTTCGGTCGGGTCGGACTCCACTTCCTCCGCCGCGTCCTCCGCGGCCCGCTGAGCGGGGATCTCCGCGTCGATGCGGGTGGCCATGCGGATGCGGCGCTCGTCCGCCTTGGCCGAGAGTGCCAGGGCCGCCTCGTTGAAGCGGACCAGGGACGGCGGGTCCGAGGGGCCGAGGAGGTGCTCCTTGAGGGCCGCACGGGCCTCGGCGTGGGTGTCCTTCTCCGGGGAGCGGACGGCCTCCAGGAGGGCCGGGACGCTCTCGGCGGTCGGGGAGAGGATCGCCGCCGCGCTCACCGTCGGGAAGCCCGCGCGGAAGTCCGCCTCGGTCATGCCGGACGTGTTGGCGACGGCGTACGGCTTCTCACTCGTCAGCCAGTCGGAGACGACCGAGGAGACATCGCTGATCAGCAGGTCCGCCTGGTTGAAGCAGGAGAAGATCGCCGGGCGCGCGGTGGTGATGATCTGGTGCTCCCACTCGGGGAGCGACGCCCAGTAGGCCGCCTCCCACGCGGCCGTCGCCTTGGTGATGGCGGTCTGCTGATCGCCGTCGGGCGTGCCCTGGAGCATCATCCGCTCCATCTCGTCCACGCTCTTGCGGAACGCGGTCGAGGTGAGCTGGTCCAGGTCGGCGGTGCGGCGCGCCAGTTCGGCGACGGCCTCCGGTCCCGGACGCTCGCCCGAACGCTTGGCGGCGGCCTCGCGGATCATCGCCTTGATGCGCTCGTTGGCGGCGCCGGCGCGCGGGTCCTGCGAGCCGGTCATCGGGTGCGGCTTGTAGACGAGCCGTACGCCGGGGTCGGCCAGGAGGTGCCTGACGATGTTCTCGCCCGCGAGGGTCACCGACGTATTGCCGGGGTTGCCGTCCCAGCCCTCCCAGGTGGGGGCGTACAGGACGGTCGTGAACGGGCCCGTGGGGGCGCCCGTCGACCGCAGGATCGGGGACAGCTGGGGGCGGCCGACCTCGACCACGTCCTTGTCGTCGACACCGACGTCCGCGGCCTGGTAGCGGTCGCGGGCGGCGGGGCCCGCCACCCACACCTCGTCGTACGCCTTCGCGTACGGGTTGCAGGAGGACAGCTTGTCGCTCTCTCCGTGGTTGATGAAGGCGTGCTTGATCGTGGGGATCCGAAGGACCTGCGAGGTCTTCGCGGCATTCGCCGGGTGCAGCATCATCTTCAGCGTCGACGTCTCCAGGGAGAACATCGTCGCGACCTTCGGGAAGCAGATGATCGGGACGTCCGTCGCGTCGATCTTCTGCACCATGAACCGCTCACGCAGCACGATCAGCGGCTTGCCGTCGAGCTGAGAGAGCGTGGAGAGCCACATGTTCGCCTGGTACGCGGAGGTGGCACCGCCCGAGAAGTACATGGCGACGGACGGCTGGTAGTCGGCCAGCCAGTTGTCCAGCCACTCCATGACCTTCTGGTCGTTCTTCGCGCGCTTCTTGGGGAGCAGCCACGTGGCGAGGTAGATCGCGCCGGCACCCATCAGGGCGATGGAGATCCCGAGGCCGATGCCGCCCCAGTACGCGTCCGTGGTGCCCGCGGTGGCCAGCAGTCCTGCCGTGCCGGGGATCGCGAAGGTGAGGAGGCGGTGGGCCTGGCGGCGGGAGAGGATCCGCGGCGGGGCCGCGGTCAGGTGCAGGTCGGACGCGTCGATGTTGCGCGTGACGATCGGCAGCTGGCGGGTGCGGCGGACCAGTATGGCGGTGGCCTGGCAGCCGAAGTGCAGGAAGTAGAAGGCCAGCACCGAGATGGTCAGCGGCGACTGCTCGGCGAGCGGCTCGATGCCGTCGATGCGCAGCAGGCCGACCATGATCAGCATGTCGCGCAGGAGCTGCCTGACGGTGACATCGAAACGGATCTTGCCAAGGAGGGAGAGGAGCCCCGGCTGCTTGTACTGCAGATAGACGTCGAGCGCGAGGTTCGCCGCCGACGCGGCGATGAACACCGGTACGTACGGGACCAGCGCGCTGACGAGCTGGGCCGTGAAGAGCGCGAACATCGCGAACAGCGCGGTGAGCTGCACGATGCGGCGGGGTGCGAGTCCGGCAGAGGGCACGGGCTTGGGCTCCTGGCGGGGGATCGGATGGGGGGGAGTCGAGGGAAAGCGGGGAAGTCGACCACTGACCGTATGACGTGCGGTGGCCCGGTAGCAATCTTCCGTGACGACAATCACCGGATAAAGGGGCAAAGGTACTGAACCATTGGGCCGTTTTTCGCATCAGGGGGGTCGTGGGTCCGCCCCTCGAAATGCGGGGGCACCCCACCTGGGCACTCGCGTAGATTGGCTGGTCCGGCAGGGAATGGGACCTTCAGGATCATTGGGGAAATGCGTGGCTGGGGCAAGGCAGGGCATTGCAGAGGCCCACAGGATCGTCGTCAAGGTCGGGTCCTCGTCCCTGACCACCGCGTCGGGAGGTCTGGACGCCGATCGTGTTGACGCCCTCGTCGACGTGCTCGCCAAGAGCCGCAGCGGAGGCGAGCGCGAGGTCGTGCTCGTCTCGTCCGGTGCCATCGCCGCCGGGCTCTCGCCCCTGGGCCTGCGCAGGCGCCCCAAGGACCTGGCCAGGCAGCAGGCGGCCGCCAGCGTCGGCCAGGGGCTTCTCGTGGCCCGCTACACGGCCTCCTTCGCCCGCTACGGCGTCCGCGTCGGGCAGGTGCTCCTCACCTCCGACGACATGGCCCGCCGCGCCCACCACCGCAACGCATCGCGCACCCTCGACCAGCTCCTGGCGATGGGCGCGCTGCCCGTCGTGAACGAGAACGACACCGTGGCGACGGACGAGATCCGCTTCGGCGACAACGACCGGCTCGCCGCCCTCGTCGCCCACCTCGTCCACGCCGACCTCCTCGTCCTGCTCTCCGACGTGGACGGCCTCTACGACGGCGACCCGGCCAAGCCCGGCAGCTCCCGGCTCTCCGAGGTGACGGGCCCCGCCGACATGGAGCACGTCCAGATCGGCAGCGCGGGCAAGGCGGGCGTCGGCACCGGCGGCATGGTCACCAAGGTCGAGGCCGCACGGATCGCGGCGGCTGCCGGGATCCCGGTCGTCCTGACCTCCGCGAGCCAGGCCGCCGACGCCCTCGCGGGCCGTGACACCGGGACGTACTTCCACCGCACGGGCCGCCGGACCGCCGACCGGCTCCTGTGGCTCCAGCACGCCTCGGAGCCGCAGGGCGCCCTGACGCTCGACGACGGTGCGGTGCGCGCGGTCGTCGAGGGGCGCAAATCGCTCCTTCCGGCAGGCATCGCGGCGGTCGAGGGAGACTTCGCCGCGGGCGACCCGGTCGAGCTGCGTGACACCGCGGGGCGTGCCGTGGCCCGCGGCCTGGTGAACTTCGACGCCAAGGAGCTTCCGCAGCTCCTCGGCCGGTCCACGCGGGAGCTCGCCCGGGAGCTCGGACCGGCGTACGAGCGGGAAGTGGTGCACCGCGACGACCTGGCTCTCCTGCGCGATTAGTCCTTGGTCCGCAGAACTGATCCTTCGCAACACCTGTCACAGCAGCCTCATCCGTCCCCGGCCGAAAACAAGCGCGAACGCCGGGCGCCGACCGGCCCCTGCGAGGTGAAACTCCCCAAAACCGCCCCGCGGGGGCGCTTGGCCTGCTCAACTTTGTTCCAGACACTTCCGCACGACCATTGCGTATCCGCACCACCATTGCGTAGAGGAGGCCGTCGTGAGACGAGTGCGTTCGGGAACGTCGTCCCGCACGTCGGCTGAGCGTTCCCTGACCAGTGTCGCCGCGGGGGCGACGTACACCGGTGACGTGCGAGCGGCAGGCGAGACGGACGAGAGTCAGGAGGGCGGGACGGTGGACGTGCCCCGTCTGTGGCACGTCACCCTGAGCGTCTCGGGCGGCGAGGCCCCGCTGAAAGAGGTCAGGCGCGGCCTCGAACAGCTCGCCCACGACCACCCCTTCCTGCTGACCAGCAGGTACGCACCCGATCACGCGGAGATCCGGTACTGGGAAGAGGCCCGCGACCTGCACGACGCGGCAGCGGTCGCGCTCCGGCTCTGGGGCGAGCACCGGCAGAGCGCGCAGCTCCCGCCGTGGGAGATCGTGGGGCTCGAAGTCATCGATCGCGACACGTACCACCACCGGATCGCCGAGGGGTACGGTCCGCTTCCGGCGACCCCGGTGGGCGTGCACCCCTTTTGAGTCGTCGTGAGCGCGGTCGTCCCGGCTGACGGCGCTCTGGTCTCGGCTGCTGAAACGCCGGGTGGGCCCCGCCCGCTCCCCATTACGCTGCGGTCATGACGTCCCTCACGCCTTCGTTCTCCGGCTTGCCGTACGACAACCTCTCGCCCGTCGCCCAGGCCGCCTACCGCGCCCGCGGCGCCGCCGCGACGCTCGCGCCGCTGCCGCGAGCCGCCAAGGACGACGCGCTCCTCGCGATCGCCGACGCCCTCGAGGTGCGCACCGCCGAGATCATCGAGGCCAACGGCAAGGACACCGAACGCGCCCGCGAGGCCGGGACGAGCGAGTCCATCGTCGACCGTCTGACGCTCACCCCGGAGCGGGTCCGCGCCATCGCCGCCGACGTGCGCGACGTGGCCGCCCTGCCCGACCCCGTCGGCGAGGTCGTCCGCGGCTCGACCCTGCCCAACGGCATCGACCTGCGCCAGGTCCGCGTGCCGCTCGGCGTCGTCGGGATCATCTACGAGGCCCGCCCGAACGTCACCGTGGACGCCGCCGCCCTCTGCCTGAAGTCCGGCAACGCGGTCCTCCTGCGGGGCTCGTCATCGGCGTACGACTCGAACACGGCGCTCGTCCGCGTGCTGCGCGACGCCGTCCACGGAGCCGGGCTGCCCGCCGACGCCGTCCAGCTCGTCCCCGGCGAGAACCGCGACTCCGTGCGCGAGCTGATGCGGGCCCGCGGTCTCGTCGACGTCCTCATCCCGCGCGGCGGCGCCTCGCTGATCAAGACCGTCGTCGAGGAGTCCACCGTCCCGGTCATCGAGACAGGCACCGGCAACTGCCACGTGTACGTGGACGCCCACGCCGATCTCGACATGGCCGTCGACATCCTCATCAACTCCAAGGCCCAGCGCCCCAGCGTCTGCAACGCCGCCGAGACGCTCCTGGTGCACGCGGACATCGCCGACGCCTTCCTGCCGCGCGCCCTGGACGCCCTGGCCGATGCCGGGGTGACGGTGCACGCCGACGAGCGCCTCATCGCGTACGCCGATGGCTCGAAGGCCACCGTCGTGCCCGCGACCACGGAGGACTGGGAGACCGAGTACCTCTCGTACGACATCGCGGCGGGCATCGTCGACTCCCTGGAGCAGGCCGTCGAGCACATCCGCCTGTGGACCTCCGGGCACACCGAGGCGATCGTCACCACCTCGCAGCAGGCCGCGCGCCGCTTCACCCAGCTCGTGGACTCCACGACGGTCGCCGTGAACGCCTCCACGCGCTTCACGGACGGCAGCCAGTTCGGCTTCGGCGCCGAGATCGGCATCTCCACGCAGAAGCTGCACGCCCGGGGACCGATGGGTCTGCCCGAGCTGACGTCGACGAAGTACATCGTCACCGGCGACGGCCATACCCGCTGAATTCCCGCCCGGTCCCAATTCCCGTACCGTCTGCCCAGATTGCCCCTTCCGGGCTACCCTGGAGAGGTGCCGGAGGACGTGGGGGGCACGCCGTCGTCCGCTGACGGCTGGGAGCCCGACGACGACCACGACCGCGGGGGTGCGGACGAAGAGTTCGCCTCCGTGGTCTTCGACGAGCACTTCATCAAGGCCGCCAAGGTCCATGAACCCACCGCCGTGGAGCGGCTGTTGGCCGCAGCCCAGGCGCGCGCCGAGGCCGGCGAGGCCGAGAACCGCCGGGCCGCCCGCACCCGGGGCCCTGGCCGTGACTCGCCGGAGGACGACCTCTACGACGAAGGCTTCGGTCCCGACGGCGGCAGTGAGTTCGGCCACGACCCCGACCTCGACGACGTGTACGAACGGGAGTTCACCGAGGACGGGTACGGCCGCCAGGGCCGCTACGGAAGCCACAACCGCTGGCACCGCCCCGTCGCCTGGATGCTCGCCATCCTGATGGGCGTCGGCATGGTCGCGCTCGCCTTCACCGCTGTCTACCGCGGCGCGTCGACGAGCCGCCAGGACCCGATCCCGCCGCCCGTGTCCACAGAGCCGTCCACCTCCGCGAAGTACGACCCGCCGCCGGTGTCCGCGTCGCCGCGCACGCCGTGAGAAGTTGTCAGAACTTGTCGTGTACCAGGGCGTTTACCAGACCGTGCGGAGACCTACCCTGAAGGTATGGGCGGGCAAGGAGAACCACCCGAGGGGACACCCGAGAGTGCTCCCGCCGGTGGTGAGGACGAGTACCGATCCGTCGTGTTCGACGAGTCGTTCGTCCGTGCCGCGCGGCTCCAGGAGTACTCCGCGCAGGAACGCATGGGCGACCACGCGCACGCGGTGCGCCGCCGTGCCGTGCGCCACCGGTACCTCTCGAAACAGGCCGTGATCCTCGTCCTGCTGATAGCCGTCGCCTTCGGCACGGCGATCTACATGGGCGTACGCCACCCGTACCAGAACCCGGTCGCGCGGCGCCCCGAGCCGCTGCGGATGACGGTCATCCCGCTCGCCCCGCCCGGACCCGTGCCCGGCGCGGAGAAAGCGGCCGAGCTGTACGCGCACAGCCCGGCCGCGCAGTTCCGGGTGGGCGCGAAGGGCATCAACCTCCCGTCGGCGCACCGCACCCCGCACTTCTCGGACGGGCAGGTGATGTCCGCGCTGACCACCGCCAAGGACTACCTCGTCGAGTCCTCGCTCGACCCGGACGTCCTCACCGGCGGCACCGTGCGCTCCGCGCGGATCCTGCTCGACCCGCAGCAGCTCGACCAGTTCGACAAGAGCTTCGCGCACCCGGCGGCGGACGGACGGCACGCGCCCACCGGCTGGCTGGTGCGCTTCGACCCGACGAAGACGGCCCTGGCCACGCCCGGCATCCGGGTCAACGGCACGCTGCGCGCCACCGAGACGGACAAGAACACCCTCGAAGTGACCTCGGACCACACCTTCGTCTACGCGCTGCGTCCGGCCGGCAAGGGCGATCACGCCAAGGCCTCGCTGTTCACCGTCCGCCGCGAGCTGCAGTTCCGCTTCGACCGCGACGACCTGCGGATGCACCAGGCCGAGCTGCTCGTGTCGTACACGCAGGCGGGACCGCTGACCTGCTCCGCCGACGCGGCGAACCAGCTGCGGCCGCTGCTCGCCGGACAGAAGGCGAAGGCGGGCGGCCCCGCGGGCACCGACCCGTACGCGACGGGGGCCGCCACGGCGCTGTGCGGCTCGCTGGCCGAGGGCGCCCAGCCTTCGTTCTGAGAGTTACTTGTCCTCTGAGGGCGGAGTGCCGTTCTGTCCGGTGAACTTCCCGCGCAGCTTGCCGCCCAGGTCGCCCGCGCCGCCCGCCAGGTCGTTGACCAGCTTCATCAGCGGGTCCTTGCTGGTGCGTACGTCCTCGGCGTAGCTGGAGGCCGACTGGCGGAAGGAGTCCGACACCGAGGTGTCCTTGTCCTCGTCGCGGCGGGGGTAGTGGCCGTCCATGATCCGCTGGTAGTCGCGGGTCTCGGCCCACTTCTTCAGCTCGGCGGCGCGCACGGTGGTGAAGGGGTGCGTGCGCGGCAGCACGTTCAGGATCTTCAGGACCGAGTCACGCAGGTCGCCCCCGGCCTCGTACTCCTTGGCCTGGTCGAGGAACGCGTCCACGTTCATCTCGTGCAGGTGATTACCGCCCGCGATCTTCATCAGGCCGCGCATCGACGCCTTGAGGTCCTGGCCCACCAGGAGCCCGGCGCGGTCCGCCGACAGCTCGGACTTGCGGAACCACTCGCGCAGGGCGGTCACGATCGTCATGATCGCCAGGTTGCCGAGGGGGATCCAGGCCACCTTGACCGCGAGGCTGGTGAGGAAGAGCAGTATCGTCCGGTACACCGAGTGGCCGGAGAGGGCGTGGCCCACCTCGTGGCCGACGACCGCGCGCATCTCCTCCTCGTCGAGCAGCTCGACGAGCCCGGTGGTCACCACGATGATCGGCTCGTCGAGTCCGATGCACATCGCGTTCGGTTTCGGGTCCATGGTCACGTACATCGGCGGGACCTTCTCCAGGTCCAGGATGTAACAGGCGTCCCGCAGCATGGTGTTGAGGTGCGCGAACTGCGCGTCGGAGACCCGTACGGAGTCCGAGAGGAACAGGAGCCGCAGGCTCCGCTCGGGGAGCAGCCCGCTGAGCGCCTTGAAGACGGTGTCGAACCCGCTGAGCTTGCGCAGGGCCACCAGGGCCGAACGGTCCGCCGGATGTTCGTACGCCCGTGACGAGATTCCGGGAAAGCGCCTGCGCTGCCTGCTCGGCACGTGCTCGTGGCCTTCGCCCCGCCCGCCTTCGCTGTGCCGGCCGTGGTCGTTGTCGTCGGTCATGCCCCATCCCCCATGCTCGTCCAGTCATGCCCCCGAGGTGGGGTCCAGCCTAGGCGGAGATACCGTGACAGGGCAGCACAGCGAATGGAGTCGCCCGTCATGGCCGTCATGGAGCACAGCGCCGCCGCCCACCACTGGGTCACGGAGGCGGCCTCCCTTGCCGCCAAGGAGCAGGGTGCGGGCAATCTGCTGCGCGTCGTGCTGATCGTCATGGTCGTCGGCTGCGTGCTCGTCGCGTGGTTCCTGTTGCGGGGCTACCGCCAGGGCGCCGACGCCGATCGAGAGGCCGGGGGAGCCGACGCCGAGCGTCCGAGCGGAGACGCCGAGCGCGGCGGGAGCGGTTCCGCCGGTGGCGACGGGGACGACCACGCCGACCGCAACAGCTGAGTCGACGTGAGCTTGGCCGGTGCCCCCGCATACGATGGCCCCGAAGTCTTTGTCCCGCCCACCACCGGATAGGTCCTGCCGACGATGAGCCTCCACAGCACCGCCTCCCAGCTGGTCACTCTCGCCTCCGAAGGTGAGCACGCGGGCAACCACGAAAGCCTCAATCCTCTTGTTGTCGGCGGTGGCGCGTTCGTCCTGCTCCTGCTGCTCCTGTGGATCACCACGCGCTTCAACCGCGACCGCTGAGCGGTCTCACGGAACGGACGGCTGCAACAGAGCCCGTCGACCGGGCCGGTAGGGTCTGCACGCATGGGAGAGCAGGACATGCCTACCGGTCCCGGTACCGGCCCGGCCAGCAAGGGCAAACGCCGCCTGGGCGTCATGGGCGGAACGTTTGACCCGATCCACCACGGACACCTGGTGGCGGCCCAGGAGGTCGCCGCGCAGTTCCACCTCGACGAGGTGGTGTTCGTGCCGACCGGGCAGCCGTGGCAGAAGAGCGACAAGGTGGTGTCCCCGGCCGAGGACCGCTATCTGATGACGGTCATCGCGACGGCCGAGAACCCACAGTTCTCGGTGAGCCGCATCGACATCGACCGCGGCGGACCGACCTACACGACGGACACGCTGCGCGATCTGCGCACGCTCAATCCCGACACGGACCTCTTCTTCATCACGGGCGCCGACGCCCTCGGTCAGATCCTCACCTGGCGCTACACCGAAGAACTGTTCTCCCTGGCGCACTTCATCGGGGTCACCCGTCCCGGCCATACGCTGACCGACCCGGGCCTGCCGGAGGGCGGCGTCTCGCTGGTGGAGGTCCCGGCCCTCGCCATCTCGTCCACGGACTGCCGTGCACGGGTCGCCAAGGGGGACCCCGTCTGGTACCTGGTGCCGGACGGTGTGGTGCGTTATATCGACAAGCGCGAGCTGTACCGCGGCGATTGAGCCGAGAGGGGCACCGGTGAACGACCGACAGTACGACCCGTATGCGGGCGGCGACCCGTACGCGGGCGGTGACCCGTATGCGTCCGGTGACCCGTATGCGGGTGAGTACCAGATCGTCGGGTACGACGAGTACGGGCAGCCGGTGTACCAGCAGGTACAGCCCTCGGCTTCGTACGACCAGTACGGGGCCCAGGCCCAGCAACAGCAACAGCAGCAACCGCATCAGCGGCAGCAACAGCAGCCTCAGCAGCCGCAGGGTTACGGCTACGACCCGTACGCGACCGGGCAGCAGCCCCCTGTCCCGTCCTACGACTCCTCTTACGGCTCTTCGTACGACTCCGGTTCTTACGGCACGTACGACCAGCAGCAGGTCCAGCAGCACCAGCAGCCCCAGCAGCAGGCCGCCCAGCAGACGCAGACCGGCTGGATCCCGCAGCAGTCGCGGCAGCCGGAGCCGGAGCCGGAGCCTGAGGCGGAGCCCGAACCCCGGCGTGAGCCTGAGCCCGAGTCCGAGTCCGAGCGCCGCGATCCCGCGTACGAGACCCAGCAGTTCTCCTTCATCGAGGAGCCGGACGAAGAGTCCGAAGACGTCATCGACTGGCTGAAGTTCACCGAGAGCCGCACCGAACGGCGTGAGGAGGCCAAGCGGCGCGGGCGTTCCCGGGTCGTCGCCCTCGTCGTGGTGCTCGCGCTCGTGATCGCGGGCGGCGTCGGCTACCTCTGGTACGCGGGCAAGCTGCCCGGCCTTTCGGACGACGCGTCCGGCGACGCCGCGGCGGCGGCCGGACCGCAGAACCGCGACGTGATCGTCGTCCACCTGCACAACACCAAGGGGGGCGGCACCTCCACGGCGCTCCTGGTGAACAACACCACGACCAAGCGCGGCACCACCGTCCTGCTGCCCAACTCCCTCTCCGTGACGGACGACGACGGCGCGGGCACGACACTCGGCAAATCGGTCGACGACGACGGCTCGACCGGTACCCGCGAGTCGATCGACAGCCTGCTCGGCACCCAGGTCGAGGGCACGTGGCGGCTCGACACCCCGTACCTGAACAACCTCGTCGAGCTGGTCGGCAACATCGACGTCGACACGGACGCCGACGTGCCGGACCCCAAGGCCAAGAAGGGCCAGGGGCCCCTCGTGAAGAAGGGCGAGCAGCAGACCCTGAGCGGCCCGATGGCCGTCGCGTACGCCACGTACCACGCGTCGGGAGAGACCGAGACCGCGCAGCTGAGCCGGTTCGGGCAGGTCATGCAGGCTGTCCTGCGGAAGCTGTCGTCCGACCCGCAGGCCGCGACGACCACGGTCCAGTCGCTCGCCCAGATCCTGGACCCGTCGCTCAAGGAGAAGGACCTCGGCGCCTTCCTCGCCAAGCTCGCCGACCGCGCGAAGGGCGGCGACTACTCCACGCAGACGCTCCCGGTGCAGCAGGACGGGACGCTCTCGGAGAAGGCCGGCGAGAGCGTGGTCAAGAACGTCCTGGGCGGCGCGGTCAAGAACCCGGACAAGGGCGCGGCCGTGCGGGTCGGCGTCAAGAACGCCTCCGGTACCAAGGGTGCCGGGCAGGAGGCGCGGATCTCGCTGGTCAACGGCGGGTACACCTTCGTCGACAGCGGCGCGGGCTCGACGGCCCAGACGTCGTCGCAGGTCACGTACGCCGAAGCGGACAAGAAGACGCAGGCCACCGAGGTCGCCAAGACGCTCGGCCTGCCGGAGAGCGCGGTCCGCAAGGGCAAGACCGCGACGAACGCGGATGTGTCGGTCGTCCTCGGCCAGGACTACAAGGCGGGATGACGGTGCCATGCCACCCGGCCGGGGGTTTTCCCGGCCGGGTGACGCAGCAGACAGGGTGATCGAGCGATCGTCGGGGATGCTGTCGGCGGTCCGTGAGACCCTTGGGGTGTCTTGACCACCCGAAGGAAAGCTCACCAGTGACCGCCACGGACCGCTCCATCGAGCTCATCAAGGCCGCCGCACAGTCGGCTGCCGACAAGCTCGCGCACGACATCATCGCGTACGACGTCAGCGACGTGCTGTCGATCACGGACGCGTTCCTGCTCGCCTCCGCGCCCAACGACCGCCAGGTCAAGTCGATCGTCGACGAGATCGAGGAGCGGCTCAGCAAGGAGCTCGGCGCCAAGCCGGTGCGCCGCGAGGGCGACCGCGAAGCCCGCTGGGTCCTCCTGGACTACGTGGACATCGTGGTGCACGTCCAGCACAGCGAGGAGCGTGTCTTCTACGCCCTCGAGCGCCTGTGGAAGGACTGCCCCGAGATCGAGCTGCCCGCCGACGCCGTCGCGACCCGCGGCAAGGCCGCCGAGCACGCCGAGCAGCGCGCCGAGGAGGAAGCAGCCGACCTGGACGGTGAGCTTCGGTGACCAGCCGCGGCTGCCGGATCATCCTGTGGCGGCACGGCCAGACGGCGTGGAACCTGGAGCGCCGCTTCCAGGGCTCCACGGACATCGAGCTGACCGACACCGGTGTCTCGCAGGCCAAGCGCGCCGCCCGGCTGCTCGCCTCGCTGAAGCCGGACGCCATCGTGGCGTCCGACCTCAAGCGGGCGGCGGCCACCGCGGCTGAGCTCGCCACCCTGACCGGCCTGGAGGTCACGTACGAATCGGGCCTCCAGGAGACGTACGCCGGTGAGTGGCAGGGCCTGACGCACGACGAGATCATCACGCGCTTTGGCGACCAGTACGCCGCGTGGAAGCGCGGCGAATCGGTGCGCCGCGGCGGCGGCGAGCTCGAGACCGAGGTCGCCGACCGGGCCGCGCCGATCGTGCTTCGCCATGCCGAGAAGCTGCCGGAGAACGGCACGCTCGTCGTGGTCAGCCACGGCGGCACGATCCGCACCACCATCGGCCGTCTCCTCGGCCTGGAGTCCCACCACTGGGAGGGCCTCGGCGGGCTCTCCAACTGCTGCTGGTCCGTGCTCGGACAGGGCGCGCGCGGCTGGCGCCTCCTCGAGCACAACGCCGGCACGCTGCCGGAGCCGGTGCTCGGCGACGACGATTGACCCTGGGCCGGGCGGGTGTGGGAGCGGGTACGGGGGCGGGCGCCGGACCGGGTGTCAGAGCCGCTGGTCGGAGGGCCTGAGAGGGCCCGTCACCCGGATTTCACATTCCGGCTCGGCGCAGGCTAAAGTTCTTCTTGTTCGCCCGCCGAGCGGGGCCGGACATCATGTGGCTCCGCCGCATGGCACACGGGGCTATAGCTCAGTTGGTAGAGCGCCTGCATGGCATGCAGGAGGTCAGGAGTTCAATTCTCCTTAGCTCCACAATTCGGATCCCGTCCTCATCAGAGGGCGGGATCCTTCCGTTTCCGCTGGCCTGAGCGCGCGAAGCTCCGCCGCCCGCAGTCGGCTCACCTCGTCGTCCGGTGTGTACGCGACGATCCGGCACTCCGGCATGCCGTTGATGGACAGCGAGACCGACGTCATCCGCAGCTCTCCGACCGCCGCGTGCCGAAACGTCTTCACGCGCGGTCCCGGCGGCGCCACGTCCCCGCTCTCCCACAGCTCGGCGAAGTGCGCGCTCGCGGCGGACAGGCGGCGTATGAAGTCCTCCCAGGCGGGCTCTCCCACATGGCGTCCGTACGCACTGCGCAGCGTCGCGACCATCACCGGCAGCTCCGATTCGCGGAAGACCAGCGGGCAGACGGGGTCGGGCACGATGAACAGCGTCCACAGCACGTTCGGTACGCGCAGGACCGTCACCTGCGGAACGAAGAAGAGATCGCGGTAGGCGGGGTTGGTGGCGAGGATGTCGTAGCGCGCGTTGTAGACCACGGCCGGATGCGGGTCGAGGGCGTCGATGATGCCCTGGATCTCGGGGCCGACCGCCTCGGGGGACGCGGTCCCACGGTCCGGCTCGAACGGCACCTCGGCCAGGTGGTACAGATGCTCGCGCTCCGGCTTGTCGAGGCGGAGCGTGCGCGCCACGGCATCCAGGACCTGCGCCGACGCGTTGATCGGGCGGCCCTGCTCCAACCACGTGTACCAGGTGACGCCGACTCCGGAGAGCTGGGCGACCTCCTCGCGGCGCAGGCCGGGCGTACGGCGGCGCAGGCCCGGCGGCATGCCCACGTCGGCCGGTGTCACCCTGGCTCTGCGGCTCCGCAGGAAGGCGGCGAGCTCGGGCCTTCGTCGCTGAGTCGTCCCCATCGTCGTCACGTCCCCCATCGTCGGTCCACGCCCCGGGCTCTGCCAGGTGCTGCCAGTACCAGCATCAACGGGCTCTCGTTACCCGTACCAACTCGCCGTCACGCTCGGTGTCATGACAACGAGCGCCCCATCCACCGCGGCGGATCCCGGCGATCCCGGTGATCCTGCTGGTTCAGTCGATTCCGTCGATTCAGTCGATTCCGCTGATTCCGTGGATTTCGCGGATTCAAGTCCCGCATTCAGTAAAGCCCCCGGCACTGACAATCGCCCCGGGCGGCTGCTCGCGGTCGTCATCGCCGCGCAGTTCATGGCACTGCTCGACGCCTTCATCGTCAATGTCGCCGCGCCCACCATCCGCGCCGAACTGGGCGCGTCGGGCGCCGGGTTGCAGCTGGTGATCGCCGGATACACCATCACGTACGCCGTGCTCCTGATCACCGGCGCGCGGCTCGGCGACCGCATCGGCCACCGTCGCGTCTACCTCGTGGGCCTCGCGGTCTTCACCGCCGCCTCGCTCGCCTGCGGACTCAGCCAGGGCACGGGCGAGTTGATCGCCTTCAGGCTGCTGCAGGGCGCGGGCTCGGCATTGCTCATCCCGCAGGTCCTCAGCCTGATCCAGCGCAACTTCACCGGCGAGGCGCGGACGAAGGCGCTCGGCGCGTACTCGGCCGTGCTCGCCGTCGGGGCGGCGGCGGGGCAGGTGCTCGGCGGAATCCTGGTCAGCGCCGACCTGTTCGGCACGGGATGGCGCCCGGTGTTCCTGGTGAACGTGCCGGTCGGCGTGGTCCTGCTGATCATGGCCAGGCGTGTGCTGCCGCGTGACGCCTCCCCGAAGCCGGGGGAGGGGCAGCGGCGGGCGCAGGGGCAGCGGGCGCGCGGGCTCGATCTGCCGGGGCTCGTGCTGCTCGGCGCCACCGTCTCGCTGCTCACCGTGCCGCTGGTGCTCGGCCAGCAGGAGGGCTGGCCGCTGTGGTCCTGGCTCTCGATGGGCTCGGCACTGGTTCTCTTCGCGCTCTTCTGCGGATACGAGTCCCGGCTCGCCCGCGGTGGAGGCGCGCCGCTGATCGCGCCGCGGGTCCTGCGCATCCCCGGTATGGGCCTCGCGGTCTTCCGGATAGGCACCGTGATGGCGGTCAACGCGGGCTTCCTGTTCGTGCTCACGCTGCACTTCCAGGGCGGCCTCGGCTACAGCGCGCTGCGCGCCGGTCTGACGTTCGCGCCCACCGCCGTGGTCTTCGGCGCGGTCGGCCTGACCTGGCGGCGATGGCCGGCGGCGGCCCAACGGGCACTGATCCCCAGTGGGTTCGCGCTCACCGCGGTGTCGACGGTCGCGGTGGGTCTGCTGCTGCGGGACGGCGGTCAGGGCGGACTGTGGCTGTACGCGGCCTTCGTGGGCATCGGTGTGGGGCTCTCCCTGGGGTTCAGCCCGACGCTCACCCGGGCACTCTCCACGGTACGGCCGGAAGACGCCGCGGATGCCAGCGGACTCCTCGCGACGGTCACTCAGATCGGCCAATTGATCGGCGTCGCGTGTTTTGGCGCGCTTTTCCTCAACCGGCTTGAGTCGCAGGGGGCTCCGGGTGCGTATTCATCCGCGGACGCGCTCCAGGTGTGCGCATATGCCCTGGCCGGAGCGGCGGCGCTGGGTGCCGTGTCCGGACTGGTACGACTGCGTCGCTGACCGGGTCGCTCAGGCCATGGCAGAATCGGACAACCGGAAGGGGACCGCGCCAGACCACCGAATGTGACCCGACGGGAGGGAGAGCGATGCCTGCGAGCATCCGCGATGAGGCTGTCGGCCCCATCGCAGTGGCCGCGCCACGCCGCGCTGCCGCTCCCTTCGCGGCGATCGCCCCCCATCTCACCTGTCCGTCCTGCGGTTCGTCCCATGTCGCCCAAGTGCTCGGCGACAACGGCGGTGTCTCGTACGTGTGCACGGCCTGCGGCCGCAGCTGGAGCTGATCGATGGGTGCACACAGGCGGAAGTGCGACTGGTGCGGCAGTGGTACGCCCATCGTCCGCGACATGGAACCGGTCAACCCGGACTACCAGTACTGGTGCGAGGAGTGCGCGCGGGCGCTGATCATAAAGGGCGACCCCATCGAGACGTACCGCGAGCTCGAAGGGGAGCCGATCTATGGACGGCTGCTCGACGAACACTGCACGCTCAAGCGCTTCTACTCCTTCGCCACGGCTTGATCCCTGACTGGCTTGATCCCTGATCGGATCCGGCCTCCGATTCCTTGTGGTTCTTGCAGCAGGAACGCGAAAGCGGTCCCTACGTAGAGGGCGGACAGCGTCATCTCGCCATAATTCTGGTCGAGTTCAAGCCGTCCCACGCCATGGGGAACCCACCACAGGGCGTACGAACAGAAGACGAGGACCACGGCGCCGGTGGCCGCCCACCGGGCCCGGCCGCCCCGGCGCACCGCCTCCGTCCACAGGAGCAGCGCCATCGGCACGCACCACACCCAGTGGTGCGACCACGACACCGGGCTGACCAGAAGCGCCGTCGCCGCGCAGGCCACCGCCGCCCGGGCGCGCTCCCCGCGCAGCGCCGCGCGCACCGCCACGGCGAGACCGAGCACGCAGGCCACCGCCGCGGCCACCGCCCACCGGGCGCCGGGCTCGTCGGTGTGCAGGAGCCGCGCCAGGACGCCGCGCAGCGACTGGTTCGCGGTGTCCTCGGCGAGCCCGACCCGGCCCGCCTCGAAGACCATCCGGGTCCAGAAGCGCCAGGAGTCATCAGGCAGGACGGCGGCCGCGAGCAGCGTCGCCCCGGCGAACGAGACACCCGCCACGCACGCGTGGCGCACGGGAGCGCGCCAGTGCCCGCGCCGTACGGCCTCGGCGGCGCCGGTGAGCAGCAGGAAGACCACGAAGAGCGCGGGCGTGAGTTTGATCGCCGCCGCGATGCCGATGCCCAGGCCCGCCCAGCGGTGGCCGGGGCGGCGTGACAGGTCCCACAGGACCAGGACGGCGAGCAGCAGATTGATCTGGCCGTACCGCAGGGTCGTCCACACCGGCTCCGCCCAGACGGCGAGCGCGGACGCCCACAGGGCGGTCTCGGCGCTCCGGGTGGGTCCGATGAGGCGCAGGGAGAGGTGGGCGAAGGCCACCAGGAGGAGCAGGTTCCCCAGGGTCGCCAGAGTGCGCATGTCCGCCGTGTCCAGGAGCGTCAGCGGGGTGAACAGCAGGGCCGCGAACGGCGGGTACGTGGTGGGCAGGTGGGCCTCGGTGGTGCGCAGCGCGTAGAGGTCGCCGCCCGCGCGCGCGGTCTCGCCCTCGGCCCGGTAGACCATCAGGTCGATCATCGAGACGTCCGCGGCGCGCTGCGCGAGCCAGAAGGCCGTGAAGGAGAGCAGGCACATCCCGGCGGCGAGGGGCACGCGGCGGCGGGCGCCGACTAGCGCGATCACGGTCACGAAGGCTGACAGTACCGGCCTTATCCGTACAGACCGGAAACGATTTGGTGGAGCACGGGGAGGACCGTGTAATGTTGGCGAGGTCGCCGGGGGAACCGGGCGGACAAGCAAGGGGCTATAGCTCAGTTGGTAGAGCGCCTGCATGGCATGCAGGAGGTCAGGAGTTCAATTCTCCTTAGCTCCACAGCAGATGAGAGCGGGCCACCCGGATCGGGTGGCCCGCTTTCGTGTGTCGCCTGGAGGTGTCTCCTAACTGGAGGCGTCTCCTAAAGGGTCATTGCCGTCCGCTGCCGAGCGCCCTGCGGCCACGGCCACGGCCCGGCGGGAGTGCGAGCGGCAGTGCCGTGCGCGGTGAGGGCACGGACGGGTCCTCCTCGACGCGCAGCGCGAGTGCGGGGCAGCGGCGTACGGCACGTGCGGCGCGCGCTTCGGAGTAGCGCGGTACGGACGCTTCCGCCACCGAGGGGAAGCCGTCGGGGCCCAGCTGGATCAGCTCGGGGACGATGTCCGCGCACAGCCCGTGGCCCTGGCAGAGGGTCCAGTCGACGGCGAGCCTGCGGCCGCTGGGGGCCTCGGCCTGCGGGGCCTCCTCCTGGAGCGGCAGGACGCCCTCCACGGGGCGGCCGCAGCCGCCGCCCAGGACGTGCGCGGCGAGGTCGTCCGTGAACGCCGAGATGCTGGAGTCGATGAAGGCCGCCGTGCCGTCGGGGTGCTTGCAGGCGCCGCGCCGCTTCACGGCCCGTGTCACCTCGCGCAGCGCCTCCAGGGCGGTGGGGCCGCCGCCGTCCAGGACGTCCGCGAGACCGCGGGCCGCCGCGGGAAGCCCCAGATAGCAGGGGCCGCACTGGCCCGCGCTCTCGCCGGCCAGCCAGTTCGCCACGTGCAGCGACTCCCCGAGCGGGCAGGTGCCGGGTCCGATCGGCAGGATCGCGCCCGCGCCGAGCGCGCCGCCGCAGGCCTCCAGGGAGGCGCGTGAGACGACCGCGTCGTGTGCGGTGACCGCGTCGAGCCACTTGCCGTGATAGCCGCCCGTCAGGACGCCCTGGGGGAGCGGCGGGGCACCGGCGAGTTGCAGTACGTACCGCAGGGGCACTCCGGTGGGAACCTCGACCACCATGGGCCTCGCGACGGCTCCGGAGACGGTGAGCAGCACCGTGCCGGGCTCCTCCCGCAGGCCGGTGCGGCAGTAGCGGTCGGCGCCTATGCGGGCGGCGACCGCGAGCTGCGCGAAGGTCTCCGCGTTGGACAGCAGCGTGGGCGCGCCGCCCACTCCGGAGTCGGAGGTGCGCACCTTGCGCCCCGGCGGCAGTGGCGGCCCGCCGTCCGCCGAGCGCACCAGGGCCGAGGACTCTCCGGTCACCATGCGCACCGGATTGCGCTGCACGCGCGCGCGGATGGTCGATCCGCGCCGGTTGGTGAGGCCGCGCTCGGCGAGCGCCGCGAGCATCGAGGACTCGGTGGAGTCCCGGGTCACGCCCACGACGAGCGTGCGGGCGCCCAGGGCTTCGGCGGCAAGGAGAGCGCCGTCGAGGATGAGGTGCGGGGCGCGGTTGATCAGGACGGTGTCCTTGCGGCAGGCGGGTTCGTCCTCGCTGCCGTTGACCACGACCACGGGCCGTACGCCGCGACGTATCGCCGCGTCGGCGACCGCGCGCAGCTTCTTGGCGAAGGGGAAGCCCGCGCCGCCTCTGCCGCGCAGCGAGATGGCCTCGGAGAGACCGGCGAGGGACTCGCCCGCCATGGGTTCGAGCGGGCCGTGCACCTTCAGGTGCATCGCCAGATCAAGGCGCTCGACCAGATCGAAGCCCGAGGTCAGGAGCGGAAGCCCGACGACGCGGACTTCGGGGACGTCGGGCAGCGACGCGTTCACTTGGGTCCTCCGGTGGCGGCGTTCCAGGGCTCGCCCGAGCTCGGCGCCTGGAAGGTGTGGGGCAGCGGTTCGGTGGCGGGACCGCTGTCGTACGGGGCTTGGTACGGGGCCTCGTACGGAGGGTTGTGGGCCGCGTCGTACTGCGGGTCGTACGCGGTGTCGTGGGAGCGGTATGCGGCGTCCGGGGGGTCGTACGCCGTGGTGTGGGTGTCGTGCGAGGTGTCGTACGGAATGCGCGGCGCCTCGGCCGGGGGAGGCGGGGACGGGGACGGCCAGCGTGGCGGGGGATCCATCGGGAGATCGGTGCGGGGAATGACCTCTGTCGGCCGGCTGGTGGAGGCGAGGACGCGGTAGGCCGCCGCGATGCCGACCACCGGGGGGTCGGGTACGGGTTCGGGGGCGCGGCCGGGATCGGCCGCCGTACCGGGGAGCGGGGACTCGGTGGTGTCCCGGCGTACGGGCTCCCTGATGCGCGCCCTGCCCTCCGGTTCGAGGAGGGCCAGGATCCGGGCGGCCACCTTCCGCTTGACCGGGAGCGGGGCCGCGCGCAAGGCGACCGCGCCCGCGACGGCGACCAGGCAGAGGCAGTACAGGGCGATCACCCACGGCTTGGGCGCGCGTCCCGCGTACAGGCCGTGGACAAGGGCCGAGCACCAGGCGGGGTAGGCGAGCATGTGCAGCGCCCGCCAGCGCGACGCGACCTGGGCGGGCGAGGCGAAGGCGCTGCGCAGGGCCCCGGTGACGCCGGTGACGACCATGAGGAGCCCGGCGAGCGAACCGAGGCCGATGAGGCCGTCGCTGCCGGAGAAGCCGAGCCCGAAGGGGATGAGGGCGCCGACCGGCGAGACGTGGTCGAGCGCGAGTTTGACGCTGACGTGCAGCAGGAGGAACCCGATGGAGGCGACGGCGGTGGCCCGGTGCACGGCCTGGGCGAGCAGTCGCTGACGGGAGTGCAGGAAGAGCCGGTCGGTGGCGACCAGGCCCCAGACGACGGCGGCGGTCAGGGAGACCAGGGACAGGACGCCGGTGGTGAAGTCGAGGGCGGCGCGGAAGGCGTCGCTGCCGATCATGACGAGCAGGGGTATGAGCAGCAGTGCGGCGGTGGTCAGGACTCCGCGCGTGGTTCTGCTCGGTTCGGGGAAGGCTGCGAACGAACGGCTCTTGCGGGTGGAGCGGTTGGTGCGGCTCGTGCGAGGAGGATTCAGAGGGTTCATGGGGGCGACTCCGAAATGGCTCGATCGCCGCATGCTAAGTGGCCGCATACCAGTGAGTACGGGGTTTGAGTTATTGCGTTGTTATCTAAACGCGACGCGATCTTGGTGTTGCCCCGATAGCGGTCGGTACGCGGGGTAACCTCTGGCCAAAGGTCGAGTTCCGGACCTTCGACGGGCCAGGGGGCGGCATGGGGCGGTGCGGTGGAACCTCGTCGCGGGCCGCGCGAGCGCTGCGGTACCCTGACGCCATGCGTGCCGTACGCCTTCTGCTTAGCGGGCCGCGCTGATCAGTCCCGACCGCCGGAAAATCGCGGTCGGCATCGGCGCGGCGTCCCCTCCTGTGTGAGGGGCTTTTTCATTTGGCCAGGACGGTCATTTCCGCAGGCAGAGACGATCGATGGAGCTTTGACAATCATGAGCGAGACGAATTCCGCTGCCGCCACCGAGGTGGCCGCGCCGCACCGCTACACGGCTGCTCTGGCCGCCGAGATCGAGGCACGCTGGCAGGACTTCTGGGACGCCGACGGCACGTACGAGGCGCCGAATCCGAGCGGTGACCTGGCGGCGGACGGCGACGCGCAGGCCGCGCTGGTCGCCAAGCCCAAGAAGTTCATCATGGACATGTTCCCGTACCCCTCCGGAGCGGGCCTGCACGTCGGCCACCCGCTGGGATACATCGCCACGGACGTCTACGCGCGCTTCCAGCGCATGACGGGCCACAACGTCCTGCACACCCTGGGCTTCGACGCCTTCGGCCTGCCCGCCGAGCAGTACGCCGTGCAGACGGGCACGCACCCCCGGGCCTCCACCGAGGCCAACATGGAGAACATGAAGACGCAGCTGCGCGGTCTGGGCCTGGGCCACGACAAGCGCCGCTCCTTCGCGACGATCGACCCGGACTACTACAAGTGGACCCAGTGGATCTTCGTGCAGATCTTCAACTCCTGGTACGACGGGGAGGCGAAGAAGGCCCGCCCGATCGCCGACCTGGTCGCGCAGTTCGACAGCGGTGAGCGGGCGGTACCGGGCTCCACGCGCGCGTGGAGCGAGCTGACCGCCAACGAGCGCGCCGACGTGCTGAGCGGGTACCGCCTGGCGTACGCCTCCGACGCCCCCGTCAACTGGTGTCCCGGCCTGGGCACCGTCCTGGCCAACGAGGAAGTCACCGCCGACGGCCGGTCCGAGCGCGGCAACTTCCCCGTCTTCAAGGCCAAGCTGCGCCAGTGGAACATGCGCATCACGGCGTACGCGGACCGCCTGCTCGACGACCTGGACGGCCTGGACTGGCCCGAGGCCATCAAGCTGCAGCAGCGCAACTGGATCGGCCGCTCCGAAGGCGCCCGTGTCGACTTCCCGGTCGGCGCCGGGGACGAGGCCATCACCGTCTTCACCACCCGCCAGGACACCCTGTTCGGCGCGACCTACATGGTCCTGGCGCCCGAACACGACCTGGTCGACAAGGTCGTCCCCGACGCCTGGCCCGAGGGCACCCACGAGACGTGGACGGGCGGGCACGCCACCCCGGCCGAAGCCGTCGCCAAGTACCGCGCGTTCGCCGCCTCCAAGTCCGACGTGGAGCGCCAGGCCGACGCCAAGGAGAAGACCGGCGTCTTCACCGGCGTCTACGCCACCAACCCGGTCAGCGGCGAGCAGGTCCCGGTCTTCATCGCCGACTACGTCCTGATGGGCTACGGCACCGGCGCGATCATGGCCGTCCCGGCGCACGACAGCCGCGACTTCGCCTTCGCGCGCGCCTTCCACCTGCCGATGCGCTGCGTGGTCGAGCCGTCCGACGACCGCGGCACCGACACGTCGATGTGGGACGACGCCTTCTCCTCCTACGAGGCGAAGCTGATCAACTCCGCCAACGCGGAGGTGTCGCTCGACGGCATGGACGTCGTCGGCGCCAAGGCGCGCATCACCGGCTGGCTGGCCACCCGCGGCATCGGCGAGGGCACCGTCAACTTCCGCCTGCGCGACTGGCTGTTCAGCCGTCAGCGTTACTGGGGCGAGCCCTTCCCGATCGTCTACGACGAGGACGGCATCGCCCACTCGCTGCCCGAGTCGATGCTGCCCCTGGAGCTGCCGGAGGTGGACGACTACTCCCCGCGCACCTTCGAACCGGGCGACGCGGACACCTCTCCGGAGACGCCGCTGTCCCGCAACGAGGACTGGGTCAACGTCACCCTGGACCTGGGCGACGGCCCCAAGAAGTACCGCCGCGAGACGAACACGATGCCCAACTGGGCCGGTTCCTGCTGGTACGAGCTGCGTTACCTGGACCCGCACAACGACCAGAAGCTGGTCGACCCGGCCATCGAGCAGTACTGGATGGGCCCGCGCGAGGGGCAGCCGACCGGCGGCGTCGACCTGTACGTGGGCGGCGCCGAGCACGCGGTGCTGCACCTGCTGTACGCCCGCTTCTGGTCGAAGGTGCTGTTCGACCTGGGGCACATCTCGTCCTGCGAGCCGTTCCACAAGCTGTTCAACCAGGGCATGATCCAGGCCTACGTGTACCGCGACAGCCGTGGCTTCCCGGTCCAGGCCACCGAGGTCGAGGAGCGCGACGGCCAGTACTTCTTCGAGGGCGAGCCGGTCAAGCGCGAGCTGGGCAAGATGGGCAAGTCCCTGAAGAACGCGGTCACCCCGGACGAGATCTGCGAGGAGTACGGCGCGGACACCCTGCGTCTGTACGAGATGGCGATGGGCCCGCTGGACGTCTCGCGCCCGTGGGACACGCGCGCGGTGGTCGGCCAGTACCGACTGCTGCAGCGCATGTGGCGTCTGATCGTCGACGAGTCGACCGGTGAGGTCACGGTCGCGGACGTCGCGGAGTCCGACGTCGCCGAGGGCACGTTGCGCGCCCTGCACAAGGCGATCGACGGCGTGCGCCAGGACCTGGACGGCATGCGGTTCAACACCGCCATCGCCAAGATCACCGAGCTGAACAACTACCTGACCAAGGAGGGCGGCACGCTGCCGCGCCCGGTCGCCGAGCGCCTGGTGCTGCTGATCGCTCCGCTGGCCCCGCACGTCGGCGAGGAGCTGTGGCGCAAGCTGGGCCACACCGACTCGGTCGTCCACCAGGACTTCCCCGTGGCCGACCCGGCGTACGTCGTGGACGAGACCGTGACCTGCGTCGTGCAGATCAAGGGCAAGGTCAGGGCGCGCCTGGAGGTCTCCCCTTCGATCTCGGACGAGGAGCTGGAGAAGGTGGCCCTGGGTGACGAGAGGGTTCTGGCGGCACTGGACGGTGCCGGGATCCGCAAGGTCATCGTGCGGGCGCCGAAGCTGGTGAACATCGTCCCGGCCTAGAGGCACGCGGTACGCGAGGGGGCATGAGGGTAGTCCCCTACGGGCAGGTTGGGGGTTCCACTGGAACCCTCGGCCTGCCCTTTGCGTTTACCGTGGAAGGGTCGGTGCGGAACTCGCCGCAGGACCCGGGAGGAGCGTCATGGAGGCCGTGGGCGTGATCGTGGCGCTGCTCGTAGTGCTGTTTCTGGTCTTTGGTGTGTACATGACGGTGAAGGCGGTCGGTGCCGCCAAGCGCGGTGTGGACCGCACGATCTCGCAGGCGCGCCGGTCGGTGGAGGACACGACACTGCGCGCGAGAAGCTTCGCGCAGGTGGGCCCGGCCGCCGAACTGGCCCAGCTGAGGCTCTCGTTGCGTACGTCGATGCGGGCCACGCAGGACGCCCTGCAGGCGGGTGCCGTCGAAGACGTCTCGCTGAAGGAGTCCCTGGGGCTCTTCGAGCGGCTCAGCGCGCACGGCCACGAGCTGGACGAAGAGCTCAGGCGCCTGGAGCGGGACCCGGACAAGGCGGCCCTGACCCAGCGGCTCCCCGCCCTGCGGGAGCGTACGGCGCAGATCACGAAGTCGGCGGACTCGCTGCGGTGGGTGGTGCGCGACCGGGCCCACCGTTTCGCGGACGACGATCTGGACTCGCTGAGCTCGCAGATCGACCTGGAGACGGGCGCGCTGCGGCACTGGACGAAGGAACCGGCGCCCGCGCAGACCCCCGCCGCGTGGCCCGAGCCCGAGCAGGCGGCGGACGCGGGCAAGGGCGCGGAGCAGACGTGGACGGAGCCCTCGGAGCCGTCGGAGCAGCCGAAGCCGTCCGCGTCGGAGGAGCAGGCGCGGCCCGCCATCACGCCGCCGACGCCGCGGCCCTCCTATCCCTGGGAGAAGCAGGCCAGGCCCGAGAGCACGACGTGACCGCGGGGGTGATCCGGCAGGGCCCGGAGGGCGACTGGCAGACTGGACCGCAAGGGGTCGGGCTGCCGCCGCCGGGCCCAGGCAGGTAACCTCCACCGCATGTCCCGTCATGTCGCGATCGTCACGGATTCAACGGCCTATCTGCCGCAGCGGACGATGGAGCGGCACGGCATCACGTCGGTACCCCTGACGGTGGTCCTCGGCGACCAGGCGCTAGAAGAGGGCACCGAGATCTCCGCGCGCTCCCTGGCTCTGGCGCTGCAGAAGCGCCGCTCTGTGACCACTTCGCGGCCGAGCCCGGAGGTCTTCGCCCAGACCTACCGCAAGGTCGCCGAGTCGGGCGCGACGGACATCGTCTCGCTGCATCTGTCCGCCGAGTTCTCGGGCACGTACGACGCGGCGGCCCTCGCGGCGAAGGACGCGCCGGTGGCGGTTCGGGTGGTGGACACCGGCATGGTCGCGATGGCCCTGGGCTTCTGCGCGCTGGCGGCTGCGGAGGCGGCCGAGTCCGGCGGCTCGGTGGACGAGGCGGTGACCGCGGCGGAGAAGCGGGCCGCGAACACGTCCGCGTACTTCTACGTCGACACCCTGGACTATCTCCGCCGGGGCGGCCGGATCGGCGCCGCGCAGGCGCTGTTGGGCTCGGCGCTGGCCGTGAAGCCGCTGCTTCAGCTGGACGGCGGGCGCATCGAGATGCTGGAGAAGGTGCGGACGGCGTCCAAGGCGATCGCCCGCCTCGAGGAGATCGTGATCGAGCGGGCCGGTGCGGACCGCGTCGACATCGCGGTGCATCATCTGGCGGCGCCCGAACGGGCCTCGACCCTCGCGGACCGGCTCAGGGACCGGGTGCCCGGCCTTGCGGAGCTGCACGTCAGCGAGGTCGGGGCGGTGATCGGGGCGCATACGGGGCCCGGGTTGTTGGGGGCTGTGGTTTCGCCCTGGTGAGGGGGAGCGGGGCTGCGCGGGGTCGAGGGGGGCAGGCCCATGTCGCTCTAGATCTGCCTGAGTGTTGCCCTAAGGCTCCCTAGATCGTCCTGGGTCGCTCTTGCGGGTGGCGGGGTTATCCACAACTGCCGGGTAATCCACGGGAATTGACCAAGATCAACAAGATTCCGCCGCGGTGCCTAGCGTCGTCGGCATGGCACTTCGATCACTTTCACGGACATCTGCCGCCACGAGCGGACCGGGGCGCGGCCCCGCATCCGACGGCCGCGTTCCCGCGTCCGGCGGCGCCGACCGATACGGCCAGGCCCGCAGACGGGCGGCAAGGCGCAGACACGTTTCAGGGGAGTCGCGGGCGCGGGCGCTGGCGTTACGGCAGCGCGCGGAGTCACTCTTCAGCGAGCCTGAACGGGCGGGTGGCGGAGAGGGCTTGGAGCCCGTGGGGCTGGCGCAGGGTGGGCCGGTGTCGCATCCGCGGGCCCTGCGGCAGCCGGAGGCCGTGACGGTGCCGCATCCGGAGCGGCAGGGTATGCGATGGCGTCAGCCGGTGCTGGAGGAGGCGGGGCAGCCGCAGGCCCGGCCGGTGGCGCGGGACGTGCGGCCGTATCGGTCGGCGGCGCAGCAGGCGGAGACTGTTCCGCAGCCGCAGCCGCAGCCGCAGCCGCAGCCGCAGCCGCAGCCGCAGTCACAGCCGCAGGCCGTGCGGCCCTCATGGGCTGTGCCGTGGACCGAGGCTGAGGCGGTGGCGCCCTCTCCGGCGCGGACCGTGCGGCGGCGTCGGGCTGTGCCGCAGGTGCAGGACGCCGCAGTGGCGCAGACGTGGCAGCGGGCCTCGGTGCAACCGGCGGCTGCGACGGTGCCGTCGACTCAGCCGCAGGCCGTGCGGCCCGCCAAGACCGTGTCGCAAGCTCAGTCGGTGTCGCAGGCCCGGGCTCAGGCGCAGCCCCGAGACCAGGCTCAGCCCCGAGACCAACCGCAGTCCCGAGACCAGGCTCAGCAACGATCGGCGCCGCCCGCAGCCGGTGGCGAGTTCGTGGCGCCGTTGTGGGGGCGGGTGGGGCTTGCCGTGCGGGAGCGGTTGCCGTTGTGGCTGCAACTGCGGTGCGGTCTTGAGCGGCGGAGCCTGGTCGCCCTCTCGGTGGTCCTCGCCCTTGCCGCGGTCTTCGCCGCCCAGCACTTCTGGTCAGGGCGTCCGCAGCCGGTGCGGGCGCCGGACGTGGTCGGTGCGGCGCCCGATCGGGGTGCGGAGCCGTCTCCGTCACCGGGAGCTCCAGCCCCTCCGGAGGGGGGTGGCGCAGGCGGCATGCCCGGTGCGGGCGGCGGCAGGGTCGTCGTGGACGTCAGCGGCAAGGTCCGCAGCCCCGGGATTCTGCGGCTGCCCGCGGGTTCCCGGGTCGCCGACGCGCTGAAGGCCGCGGGCGGGGTTCGCCCCGGCGCGGACACGGACGGCCTCAACCGCGCCCGCCTGCTCATCGACGGCGAACAGCTGGCTGTGGGCGCTCCGACGGCGGCTCCGGCGGCTCCGGCGGTGCCTGGCGCGGAGGCGGGCGCCGGGCCGACGGGAGCGAGCCCCGCCGCGCCGGTCGGCCTCAACACGGCCACAGCCGAGCAGCTCGACGAACTGCCCGGCGTGGGACCCGTGTTGGCCCAGCACATCATCGACTACCGCACGGAACACGGCGGTTTCCGCTCGGTGGACGAACTGCGCGAGGTCAACGGAATCGGCGACAGGCGCTACGCCGACCTGCAGAACCTCGTGCGGCCATGAGGCCGAGGAGCAGGACGGCTGAGTCGAGGAGCCGGGCCGCCGCGATGCCCGGAGCCTCAACAGCCCCGGCCGCCCCCACCGCTGACGCCCGTCCCGGGCGTCGGCTCGGGGACGCGCACCCTCGCCAGGAGGGCCCACCGGACCTGCGTCTCGTGCCACCCGCCCTAGCGGCCTGGGGAACGGCGGCCCTGGCGCTTGACGCACCGCCCCGGTGGGTGATCGCGGCTGTGGCGGTCTGCGTGGGGGTGGCGGGCGCCCTGCTGGTGGTGTGGACGGTGCGGGGGCGGCCGACGGGTGCGGGGCGCCAACCCTGGCGGCGGGTCTCGGTGGCGGCTGTCCTCCTCTGCGCTGCGGCGGGCGCTGCCTCCGCGGCCTTGCACGGGGCCGACCTGCACCGGGGCCCGGTCCCGGCGCTGGCTGGCCAATATGCCGAGGCGGAGGTCGATGTGGAGGTCACATCCGATCCCCGGATCACCCGGCCCCGCGTCCCGGGAGCCCAGGCCGCGCCGCCCTCCGTGATGCTGGACGCGGAGATCGTCCGGGTCACGACGCATGACGGCAAGACATCCGTGACCCGAACCCCGGCCCTGGTCTTCGCGGAGGACAGGGACGGGGATGGGGGAGGGGATGAGAATGGGGACGGGGACGGAGACGGGGACGGGGGCGGGCAAGGCCCTGGGGGCGCGGTCGGCGGTGCGGATGTCGCAGGTCCCTGGCCCAGGTCGCGCTGGCTCGCGCTCCTCCCTTCCACCCGGCTGCGCGTCCGGGCGAGCCTGTCGCCTCCCTTGCCGCAGAGTGACCGCGTCGCGGCGGTGGTCCGGGTGTCCGGAGAGCAGACGCCGCGGGTGATCGAGGCGCCGTCAGGGCCGCAGCGCCTGGCGGGGCGGTTGCGGGGCGGGCTGCGTGAGGCCACCGATGGGTTGCCGCCCGATGCGCGGGCACTGTTGCCCGGTCTTGTGGTCGGGGACACCTCCCGCGTGCCGCCCGAGCTGGAAGAGGCCTTCAGGGCAACCGACCTGACGCACCTCCTCGCCGTGAGCGGGGCCAATCTCACGATCGTCCTCGCGCTGCTCATCGGCCCGCCGGGTCTTGCTCAGCGCGCCGAGCGACGGGGTATCGCGCCACGGCTCGGGATCCCGCTGCGGGCGACCGCGCTGATCGGCGGCGCCCTCACTCTCGGCTTCGTCATCGTCTGCCGACCGGACCCGAGCGTGCTGCGGGCCGCGGCCTGCGGGGTGATCGCGCTGCTCGCCATCGGTACCGGACGGCGTCGGTCGCTGATCCCGGCCCTGGCCGCAGCCGTACTGCTGCTCGTCCTGTACGACCCGTGGCTGGCCCGCAGCCCCGGCTTCCTGCTCTCCGTCCTGGCCACCGGTGCCCTGCTCACCCTCGCCCCGAGGTGGAGCGCCGCGCTTCAAAGACGCGGGGTTCCCCCGCGCCTGGCCGAGGCGTTGGCCGCCGCGGGTGCCGCGCAGGCGGTGTGCGCGCCGGTCGTCGCCGTCATCGCGGCACGGGTGAGCCTGGTGGCGATCCCCTGCAATCTCCTCGCGGAAGTGGCCGTCGCGCCCGCCACGGTCCTCGGCTTCGCCACGCTCGCGACGGCTCCGTTGGCCATGCCGGTCGCCAGGTTTGTCGCATGGTGGGCGAGTTGGCCGGTCGCGTGGATCGCGGACATCGCGCGCACGGGTGCGGCTCTGCCGGGGAGCGGAGTCGACTGGCCCGGTGGCTGGTGTGGTGGTCTGCTGCTCGCTCTGGCCACGGTCGGCGTGGTGCTGGCCGGTCGCAGGCTCGTCAGGTACCCCTGGCTCAGCGCGGCCTGCGTCCTGCTGCTCCTCCTCGCGATCGTGCAACCCCCGCCCCTCGTCCGGGTGATCGCGGGCTGGCCGCCGCCGGGTTGGCGGTTCGCGATGTGCGATGTGGGCCAGGGGGATGCCACCGTGCTCGCCGCCGGTGACGGGGCGGGAGTGGTCGTCGACGCGGGTCCTGACCCGGTGCTCGTGGACCGCTGTCTGCGTCTGCTCGGCGTGACCCGTGTGCCGCTCGTCGTGTTGACCCACTTTCACGCGGACCACGTGGCGGGCCTGCCGGGCGTGCTGCGGGGGCGTTCGGTCGGGGCGATCCAGACGACGGGGTATCAAGAGCCACCTGAACAGGCGAAGTTCGTAACGGATCAGGCGGCGGCTCATCAGATCCCGGTGACCCGTGCCGTGGCGGGGGAGCGGCGCAGTGCGGGCGGCGGCGCCCTCGACTGGCAGGTCCTCTGGCCCGCGGCGGAGGGCCCGGGCCCGGCGCCCACCCCCGATGGCCCGAACGACGCCAGCGTCACCCTGCTCGTCCGCGCCAAGGGGGTGACCCTGCTCCTGCTCGGTGATCTGGAGCCACCCGCCCAGCGAGCCCTCTCGCGCACGCCGGCCGTGGTGGCGCTGCCTCCCGTGGACGTGCTCAAGGTCGCGCACCACGGCTCGGCCTATCAGGACCCCGGACTCATGCGGCGGACCGCGCCGCGCCTCGCGCTCATTTCTTGTGGCAGGGACAACTCGTACGGGCATCCGGCGCCCCGCACGGTCGTGGCGTTGCGGGCCGGGGGAGCGGAGGTACTGCGGACGGATACGAACGGCTCGATCGCGGTCATCGGGCCGACCGGCAGATCGGCGGCTCCATCGGCGGGCGGAGCGGCTCCGAGGCTGGAGGTGGCCACGCGAGCGCCCTAGCGAGCAGCCGGGTCGGAGCAGCCGGGTCCGAGCAGCCGGGTCCGAGCCGCCGGGTCCAGTCCGTCGGCCTTAACCGAATTGCAGCGAAGTGGGTTCGTGTTGCATCGAATGCCGCAACGGTGATCGAATGCCCCTTCGGGACAGGAGTTGTCAAGGTGCGCGGGGGTGTGTCGCATATGTTCGGCCGTTGGCTGGGAGACCGTAGGAACCGAGCCGGTCGGACCGATCGGGCCGGTGGAGCAGGAGGAGCCGGTGGCGCCGGGCTGACAGGCCGGGCAGGACGGGCCGGAGGGCCCTTGTCCGCCGTGGCGATTCCGCCCAACGCGGGCGTGCTCAGCTGCCGGGTGCTCGATCCCGTCAATGAGCCCGTGCGGCACGCGGAGTTCTCGGTCAGCGATGCCATGGGGCGCAAGGTCGTCGGCGGAGGGCTTGACCCGTTCGGTTCGTTCGTCGCCACTGTTCCGGCCGGGGAGTACCGCTTGGCGGTCTCGGCGGAAGGGTTCACTCCGTACCGGGCGAACGCCACGGTCGGGGAGAGCGCGCACGCCTCCCTCGGTGACGTCATGCTTCAGATAGCTCAGCCCCCGGCGCTGCCCGAGCCCGGCGACTGGGAGATCGACCCCCAGCACACCTCGATCGCCTTCACCGCGCGGCACATCGGGCTTGCCCGCATCCACGGCCGGTTCAACAGCTTCGCGGGTGTCATACGGCTGGGGGAGCGTATGGAGGACTCCGCGATGCACGTCGTCATCGATGCCGCCTCCATCGACACCGCGGTGAAGATGCGGGACGACCACCTGCGGTCCGGTGACTTCCTCGACGTGGAGCGCTTCCCGACGATGGAGTTCTACAGCGACCGCTTCGTGCACAAGGGCGGCAGCCGCTGGGCGATCACGGGCGGCCTGACGCTGCACGGCGTGACGCGTACGGTCACGCTCGAGACGGAGTACCTCGGCGTGGGCCACGGCCTGGAGGGGGAGACCCGCGTCGCCTGCCGCGCCTCCACCGAGCTGCACCGCGACGACTTCACGATCAACTGGCAGACCATGCTCGCCCGCGGCATCGCGGCGGTCGGCCCCAGCATCACGATCGACCTCGACATACAGGTCCTGCCCAAGGGCTGACGACGGGCCCCGTCGGGAAGCCCAGCTCGGGAAGCCGGGCCTGGGAAGCCCGGCCTAGGGAGCTTCGAGCCAGCCCTCGTGCTCCGCCGCCAGTTCGTCGAGCGCCGAGCGGTCGAGGCGCCGCTCGGGGTCCTCGATCACGACGAGCCACTGGGCGTCCTCGGCGTCGTCCTCACCGGCCAGGGCGTCGCGGACCAGTTGAGGCTGCTCGCGCACGCCGAAACGGTCGGGGAGTTCTTCCGCCACTTCTTCCGCGGCATCGCGGTCGGGCAGCACCAGGACATGTCGTACGTCAGTCACCGCCCCATTCTCCGGTACGGGGCGAGCCTTCCGAGAACGGGTTGCACGGGACCCGGCTGCACGGGACCCGGCTGCGCGGGACGGGCTGTCAGTGCCGCGTGGGATGCTTTACCGCGATGGCCAGGAAGACAGATACCGCCGACCCGCTCGCTCCTCTCACGCTCGCCGTGGGCCAGGAGGACCTCCTCCTCGACCGCGCCGTGCAGCAGGTGGTCGCGGCCGCCCGTGCCGCCGACGCGGACACGGACGTGCGCGACCTCACCTCCGACCAGTTGCAGCCCGGCACGCTCGACGAGCTGACAAGCCCCTCGCTCTTCGCCGAGCGCAAGGTCGTGATCGTCCGTAACGCGCAGGATCTGTCGGCCGACACGGTCAAGGACGTGAAGGCGTATCTCGGGTCACCGGTCGAGGAGATCACCCTCGTCCTGCTGCACGCGGGCGGCGCCAAGGGCAAGGCGCTGCTCGACGCCGCCCGCAAGGCGGGGGCCCGTGAGGTCGCCTGCCCCAAGATGACCAAGGCCGCGGACCGGCTCTCGTTCGTACGGAGCGAGTTCCGTGCCCTGGGCCGTTCGGCGACGCCGGAGGCGTGCCAGGCCCTGGTCGACTCGATCGGCAGCGATCTGCGGGAGCTCGCGTCGGCGGTGTCCCAGCTGGTGGCGGATGTCGAGGGCACGATCGACGAGGCGATCGTCGGCCGCTATTACACGGGCCGCGCCGAGGCCTCCAGCTTCACCGTGGCCGACCGCGCCGTGGAGGGCCGGGCGGCCGAAGCGCTCGAAGCGTTGCGCTGGTCCCTGTCGACCGGCGTCGCCCCCGTCCTGATCACCAGCGCGCTCGCCCAGGCCGTGCGGGCCATCGGGAAGCTCTCCTCCGCGCGGGGTGGGCGGCCCGCCGACCTCGCCCGTGAGCTGGGTATGCCTCCCTGGAAGATCGACCGAGTCCGGCAGCAGATGAGGGGCTGGACGCCGGACGGGGTGGCCGCCGCGCTGACCGCTGTCGCGGCGGCCGATGCGGGGGTCAAGGGGGGCGGGGACGATCCGGAGTACGCGCTGGAGAAGGCCGTCGTCGCCATCGCCCGCGCGGCCAGGCCCCGTCGCTGAACCCGCTGCCCGCTCAGCCTTCCCCGGAAGGCCGCCGTTCGGAATCTGCGGGTAGTCCGTGGCTGGTCGCGCAGTTCCCCGCGCCCCTTAGATCGCGCAGTTCCCACGCCCCTTAGGCCACGCAGCTCCCCACGCCCCTCACGGAGCCCACGTCACGGAGCCCGCGCCCCCTGGAAGCCACCCCGGACACAGCAATGACCCCGGACACAGCAATGCCCCCGGAGTGGGCCGGGGGCATCGTCGCAGCGTGGCGTACTGCGTGGTCTGTCCGCGATTCGAGGTAGAGGGCTCGAATTACCCTCGCGGGAGGATTGATCAGCGCCCCGGCGAGCCGGGGCAAGAGCTTCAGCCCTGGAGGGTCGCGACCTTCGAAGCAAGCGCCGACTTCTTGTTGGCGGCCTGGTTCTTGTGGATGACGCCCTTGGAGACGGCCTTGTCGAGCTCACGCGAAGCAACGCGCGTCGCCTCGACGGCCTTCTGGGTGTCACCCGCGGCAACGGCCTCGCGGGCCTTGCGGATCGCGGTCTTCAGCGAAGACTTGACCGCCTTGTTGCGCTGACGCGCCTTCTCGTTGGTCTTGATCCGCTTGATCTGGGACTTGATGTTCGCCACGAAAGAGCCTTTTCAGGTTCAGGTACTGCAGAGGTACTGCAGCTGAGTTTCTTTGACATGTGCCTCAGGACCGCGAGACCCATAGGTCGAGAGACCCATGAGCCCAGTAAGTCCAGGAGACACAGCTGCCCAGATTACCAGTCGCTCCACGACCGACCCAATCCGGTCTCGTCCCGGTCCGGTCCTGGGCTTGCCCCGGTCTCCTCCTGGGCTTGTCCTGGGCTCGTCCCGGGCACGTCCCCCACCCTGACCTGCCCGATCCGGGCCCAGTGCCCCACCCGTGGGACCATGGAATCTACGTATAGATCCGACCCGAGGCGACAGGCGCCTCAAGAGACAGGACCCTGCGTGCCCGCGACCCCTAAAAATGTGCCCGCGCCGAGCCGTACCGACCCGGCTCTGATCCGTAATTTCTGCATCATCGCGCACATCGACCACGGCAAGTCCACGCTCGCCGACCGCATGCTCCAGCTGACCGGTGTGGTCGACCAGCGGCAGATGCGCGCCCAGTACCTCGACCGCATGGACATCGAGCGTGAGCGCGGCATCACGATCAAGTCCCAGGCGGTCCGTCTGCCCTGGGCCCCCTCGGAGGGCCCCGAGAAGGGCACGACCCACATCCTCAACATGATCGACACCCCGGGGCACGTGGACTTCACGTACGAGGTGTCGCGCTCGCTCGCGGCGTGCGAGGGCACGATCCTCCTCGTCGACGCGGCGCAGGGCATCGAGGCGCAGACTCTCGCCAACCTCTACCTGGCGATGGAGAACGACCTCAAGATCGTTCCGGTGCTCAACAAGATCGACCTGCCGGCCGCCCAGCCGGAGAAGTTCTCGGAGGAGCTCGCCAACCTCATCGGCTGCGACCCCGAAGACGTGCTGAAGGTCTCCGCGAAGACCGGCATGGGCGTCGAGGCGCTGCTCGACAAGGTCGTCGCTGAGGTTCCGCCGCCGGTCGGCGTCGCCGACGCGCCCGCCCGCGCGATGATCTTCGACTCGGTGTACGACTCCTACCGGGGCGTCGTGACGTACGTACGAGTCGTCGACGGCCAGCTCAACAAGCGTGAGCGGATCCGGATGATGTCCACCGGCGCCACGCACGAGCTGCTCGAGATCGGTGTGTCGTCCCCCGAGATGACCCCGGCCGACGGCATCGGCGTCGGTGAGGTGGGCTACATCATCACCGGCGTGAAGGACGTACGTCAGTCCAAGGTCGGTGACACGATCACCTCCCTGAACAAGGGCGCGACCGAGGCCCTCGGCGGTTACAAGGACCCGAAGCCGATGGTCTTCTCGGGTCTCTATCCGCTGGACGGCTCGGAGTACCCGGACCTGCGCGAGGCCCTCGACAAGCTGCAGCTCAACGACGCCGCCCTTGTCTACGAGCCGGAGACATCGGCCGCGCTCGGCTTCGGCTTCCGCGTCGGCTTCCTGGGGCTTCTGCACCTCGACGTGATCCGTGAGCGCCTCGAGCGCGAGTTCGGGCTCGACCTGATCGCCACCGCCCCCAACGTGGTCTACCGCGTGGACATGGAGGACGGGACCGAGCACACGGTCACCAACCCGAGCGAGTTCCCCGAGGGCAAGATCGACAAGGTCTACGAGCCTGTCGTACGCGCCACTCTCCTCGCGCCCAGCGAGTTCATCGGCTCGATCATGGAGCTCTGCCAGACCCGCCGCGGCACCCTCCTCGGCATGGACTACCTCTCCGAGGACCGGGTGGAGATCCGCTACACCCTCCCCCTCGCCGAGATCGTCTTCGACTTCTTCGACCAGCTGAAGTCCAAGACCCGTGGTTACGCGTCCCTGGACTACGAGCCCACCGGCGAGCAGTCCGCCGACCTGGTGAAGGTCGACATCCTGCTGCACGGCGACCGCGTCGACGCGTTCTCCGCCGTCACGCACAAGGACGCCGCGTACGCGTACGGCGTGCGCCTGGTGGCCAAGCTGCGGGAGCTCATCCCGCGGCAGGCCTTCGAAATCCCCGTCCAGGCCGCCATCGGCTCCCGGGTCATCTCCCGCGAGACCATCCGCGCCATCCGCAAGGACGTGCTCGCCAAGTGCTACGGCGGTGACATCTCCCGTAAGCGCAAGCTGCTCGAGAAGCAGAAGGAGGGCAAGAAGCGCATGAAGATGGTCGGCTCCGTCGAGGTGCCGCAGGAAGCCTTCATCGCGGTGCTCTCCAGCGACGACAGTGGTCCGGGCAAGGCGAAGAAGTAACTCTGGCCCCGTCCGGCACGGGCGGCACAGAGGCATCTCAGTGGGTCCGTCGCGCTCTTGCGCGGCGGACCCGTTCTTGTATGAAGTGACAGGCAGAAGCCCCTTACGCGCTGGGCTTCAGCGCTCTACTCTGATCACTGCTCGTAGGTTACTCGCAAGTTAAACAAGACCAGCAGCCGCCAGCCAGTCGCCGCCATGTCGCGGGTCCGGAGGATGTCGTGAGCGACACACAGACCTTGATCGAGAACCGTCCGCCGTCCGTGGCGCATCTCTTCCTTGAGCGCGTGGCGGCCACGCCCGATGCAGAGGCCTACCGCTACCCAGTGCCGGCGGCCTCGGGCGAGGGCCCCGACGAATGGAAGTCACTCAGCTGGGCGCAGGCCGCCGAGCGCGTCTACGCCATCGCCGCGGGCCTGATCGAGCTCGGCCTCGCCCCCGAGGACCGGGTGGCGCTCGCCTCGTCCACGCGGGTCGAGTGGATCCTCGCCGACCTCGGCATCCTCTGCGCGGGCGCGGCCACCACCACGGTGTATCCGCAGACCAACGCCGAGGAGTCCACCTACATCCTGGCGGACTCCGGCAGCCGGGTCCTCATCGCGGAGAACGCCGCGCAGCTCGCCAAGGCGCGCGAGAAGCGCGCCGAGCTGCCCGATCTTCGGCACGTCGTGGTGATCGACACCGAGGGCGCGGGGCCCGCCGACGGCGACCCCGAAGGCTGGGTGCTGACGCTCGCCGATCTGGAGGCGCGCGGCGCCGCCCATCTGGAGAAGAACCCCGAGGCCGTCAAGGAGCGGATCGCGGCGATCACCAAGGACCAGCTCGCCACGATCATCTACACCTCCGGCACCACGGGCCGCCCCAAGGGCGTGCGCCTGCCGCAGGACAACTGGTCGTACATGGCCAAGGCCATCGCGTCGACCGGTCTGCTCGGCCCGGACGACGTGCAGTACCTGTGGCTGCCGCTCGCACACGTCTTCGGCAAGGTGCTGACCTCGGGGCAGATCGAGCTGGGGCACGTCACCGCGGTCGACGGCCGCGTCGACAAGATCATCGAGAACCTTCCGGTGGTGCAGCCGACGTACATGGCCGCGGTGCCGCGCATCTTCGAGAAGGTCTACAACGGGGTCGCGGCCAAGGCGCGGGCCGGTGGCGGCGCCAAGTACAAGATCTTCCTGTGGGCGGCCGACGTCTCCCGCGAGTACGCGAAGGTCAGCCAGGACAACTTCCGCAGGACCGGCTCCGCGTCCGTGCCCTTCGGGCTCGGCGCCAAGCACAAGGTCGCCGACGCGCTCGTCTACTCCAAGCTGCGGGAGGCCTTCGGCGGACGTCTGCGCGCCGCCGTCTCCGGGTCGGCCGCGCTCGCACCCGACATCGGCTACTTCTTCGCCGGCGCGGGCATCCACATTCTGGAGGGCTACGGACTCACCGAGTCCTCCGCCGCGTCCTTCGTCAACCCCGGTGAGGCCTACCGCACCGGCACCGTCGGCAAGCCGCTGCCCGGCACGGAGGTCCGGATCGCGGACGACGGCGAGATCCTGCTGCGCGGCCCCGGCATCATGGAGGGCTACCACGGCCTCGACGAGAAGACGGCCGAGGTCCTCGAGTCCGACGGGTGGTTCCACACCGGGGACATCGGTGAGCTGTCCGAGGACGGCTACCTGAGGATCACCGACCGCAAGAAGGACCTGATCAAGACGTCCGGCGGCAAGTACATCGCGCCCGCCGAGGTCGAGGGCCAGTTCAAGGCCGTCTGCCCGTACGTCTCCAACATCCTGGTGCACGGCGCCGACCGGAACTTCTGCACCGCTCTGATCGCGCTCGACGAGCCGGCCATCCTGGCCTGGGCCAAGGAGAACGGCCTGGACGGCAAGAGCTACGCCGACGTGGTCTCCGCGCCGGTGACGGTCGAGCTCATCGAGGGCTATGTGAAGCAGCTCAACGAAGGCCTGCAGCGCTGGCAGACCGTCAAGAAGTTCAAGCTGCTGCCCCGCGACCTGGACATCGAGCACGGCGAACTGACGCCCAGCCTGAAGCTGAAGCGCCCGGTCGTCGAGCGGGAGTACCAGCACCTGATCGACGAGATGTACGCGGGCTCCCGCGAGGCCTGAGCCTCAACCCCTGTACGCGGGCGCGGTGTCCGACCCCCAGGCCAGACGGGTCAGGCGCCCCGCCCGCGCCACATCTCGTTCACCAGGTCCTCCATGTGTGTCACGTGGTGGCGCAGTTCGAGTACGTCGCCCAGGCTGCTCGCGGCCATGTGCGCCTCGATCGCCGAGAGACGAGCCGCCAGCTCGGCGAACTGCTGCTGCTCGCGGGCCAGGATCTTCTCCAACTGCTGGTTCTTGCGGTGCAGTTCGAGGAAGACGGTGACCTTGGAGCGCAGTACCCAGGGGTCGAACGGTTTGGTGAGGTAGTCCGCGGCGCCCGTCGCGTAGCCCCGAAAGGCGTAGCCCGCGTCGTTGTCGGTGCCCGTCAGGAAGATGATGGGCACGTCCTTGGTCTGGTCGAGCCGCTTGATGTTCGACGCGGTCTCGAAGCCGTCCATCCCCGGCATGCGTACGTCCAGGAGGATCACGGCGAATCGCTGCCGCAGGAGGGCCTTCATCGCCTCCTCGCCCGAACGTGCGCGCACCAGTGGTTCGTTGAGTGAACCCAGGACAGCCTCGAGCGCCATCAGGTTGTCCTCCATGTCATCGACAAGAAGGATGCTCGCGCGGTTGTCGGTCATGACCTCAGAGCTCATGGTGATGGTGCCTCATTCGATCGTCGGCGGAACAGCAGCCTCCCCGAGAGCGTCTGCTGGTTCCGGAACAACGGGTTTCTCTTCAGCGGTGGGTGTGTCCAGCTCGTCCGTGTCATTGCTCTCGGGGGCAAGGAGTGCACAGGCGACGGTGAGCAGCTGGTCCACATCCACAGGTTTGGGTACGTAGTCGCTGGCGCCTTGTTCGATGGCCTTCTCGCGGTCGCCGGGCATTGCCTTGGCGGTCAGCGCGATGATGGGAAGGCCGGTCCAGCGTGGGGTGCGGCGGATCGCGGTGATGGTTTCGTACCCGTCCATCTCCGGCATCATGATGTCCATCAGGATCAGGTCGGTGTCGGGGTTGCGCTCCAGGGTCTCGATTCCTTCGCGGCCGTTCTCCGCGTAGAGGACGGGCATGCCGACGCGGCTCAGTACATGGGTGAGCGCGAAGACGTTGCGGATGTCGTCGTCCACGATCAGGACGCGGCGCCCACGCAATATGCGGCCGGCCGCGCCTTCCCTGTACTCCTCCAGCTTGGTGGGTGTCGGCCAGCTGTCGTTCTGTTCGTGGAAGGTGTGCGGGGACATGGTGACCCGCTCGTCGTGCGGCTCCGGCGTCGTCAGTTCCCTGGTCGCCGCGTACGCCGCCGCCGCGGGCCCGTGTCCGGGGTGCACCACGGGGACGTACAGCGAGAAGGTGGAGCCCTGGCCCGGGCTGCTCTCCGCGGTGATGCGGCCGCCGAGGAGTCCGGCGATCTCGCGGCTGATGGAGAGGCCGAGACCGGTGCCGCCGTACTTCCGGTTGGTGGTGCCGTCGGCCTGCTGGAACGCCTCGAAGATGGCCGGGAGCTGGTCGACCGGGATGCCGATGCCGGTGTCCTTGACGGCGAAACAGAGCCGGTCGCCCTCGTGGAGCCGGTCACTCGTGTGCTTGACCCGGCTCACGCGCAGCTCGACGCGGCCGGTCGCGGTGAACTTGACCGCGTTCGACAGGAGGTTGCGCAGGATCTGCTGGAGCCGCTGCTCGTCCGAGAACATCTCGCGCGGTACGTCCTCGCCGACCGACACCTCGAAGGCGAGCCCGCGGTCGAGGGTGAGCGGACGGAACGTCGCGTGGACGTAGTCGAGGACCTTGATCAGGGGGAGCTTCTTGGGGCGTACGTCCATCCGGCCCGCCTCGATCTTCGACAAGTCCAGGATGTCGTTGATGAGTTGGAGGAGGTCGGAGCCCGAGCGGTGGATCGTGGTCGCGAACTGCACTTCCTGGTCGGAGAGATGGCTGTCGGGATTGTCGGAGAGCAGTCGGGCAAGGATGAGCAGGGAGTTCAGCGGTGTGCGCAGCTCGTGCGACATGTTCGCCAGGAACTCCGACTTGTACTGGGAGGACGTGGCGAGCAGGGCCGCCTTCTCCTCAAGCTCGGCGTTCGAGCGCTGCAACTCCGCCTGCTGGAGCTGGAGTTCGTCTGAGCGGTCCTGGAGCTGGGTGGCGAGCCGCTGGGACTCGCTGAGCAGTGATTCCGTACGGGAGTTGGCGATGATCGTGTTGATCGCGACGCCGATCGTGCTCACGAACTGGTCGAAGAACGCGAGGTGCACGTCCGAGAAGCGGGAGAACGTGGCCAGCTCGATCACGCCGAGCAGCTTGTCCTCGAAGAGGATGGGGATGATCACCAGGCTGGCCGGTGCCGCGTCCCCGAGTCCCGAAATGATCTTGATGTAGTCGGGCGGCACCTCGTCCACGAGGATCCGCTTCTTCTCCAGGGCGGCCTGCCGCACCAGGCCGTGCGCGGGCATCGCGCCCGTGTCGACGACCGAGCCCTGCGCGGAGCCGTACCCGGCGATGAAGGCGAGCCCCTTGACGGGGGGAGCCTGCAGCGTCGCGGTCTCTCCCGCGTCCGGGTCGGCCAGGAAGAAGGCGCCGTACTGCGCGTTCACCAGCGGGGTCAGCTCGCGCAGGATCAGGTCCGCGACCTCCATCAGGTCACGGTGGCCCTGCATCAGACCCGCGAGACGGGCGAGGTTTGACTCCAGCCAGTCCTTGGCGCGGGTGGTCTCGCGGAGGTTGGAGACCATGACGTTGATGTTGTTCTTGAGTTCGGAGACCTCGCCGCGGGTCTCGACGGTGATGGAGCGGGTCATGTCGCCCTGGGCCACGGCGGACGCGACCTCGGCGATCGCGCGGACCTGCGTGGTGAGGTTCAGGGCGAGCTCGTTCACGTTCGTCGTCAGGCGCTTCCACGTGCCGTAGACGCCCTCGACCCTTGCCTGGCCGCCCAGTTGACCCTCGGAACCGACCTCGCGGGCCACTCGGGTGACCTCGGAGGAGAAGGAGGAGAGCGTGTCCACCATGGTGTTGATGGTGGTCTTCAGCTCCAGGATCTCGCCGCGCGCGTCCACGTCGATCTTCTTGGAGAGGTCGCCCTGGGCCACCGCCGTCGCGACCTGCGCGATGTTGCGGACCTGTCCCGTGAGGTTGTCGGCCATGTAGTTGACGTTGTCGGTGAGGTCCTTCCACACGCCCGACACACCGAGCACCTGGGCCCGCCCGCCGAGCCGCCCGTCGGTGCCCACCTCGCGGGCCACGCGGGTCACCTCGTCCGCGAAGGCACGCAGCTGCTCCACCATCGTGTTGACGGTGTCCTTCAGCTCCAGGATCTCGCCGCGCGCCGTCACCGTGATCATCTTGGACAGGTCGCCGTTGGCGACGGCCGTGGTGACCTGGGCGATGTTGCGCACCTGAGAGGTGAGGTTCAGCGCCATGAAGTTGACGTTGTCGGTGAGGTCCTTCCACACGCCGGAGACGCCGCGCACCTGGGCCTGACCGCCGAGGTTGCCTTCGGTGCCGACCTCGCGGGCCACGCGGGTGACCTCGTCGGCGAAGGCGGAGAGCTGGTCCACCATCGTGTTGATGGTCGACTTCAGTTCGAGGATCTCGCCCTTCGCCTCGACCGTGATCTTCTTGCCGAGGTCTCCCTGGGCGACGGCCGTCGACACGAGGGCGATGTTGCGCACCTGAGAGGTGAGGTTGTCGGCCATGAAGTTGACGTTGTCCGTGAGGTCCTTCCAGACCCCGGACACACCCCGCACCTGAGCACGGCCGCCCAGATTGCCTTCGGTGCCGACCTCGCGGGCCACGCGGGTGACCTCGTCCGCGAAGGCCGAGAGCTGGTCCACCATCGTGTTCACCGTCGACTTCAGCTCCAGGATCTCGCCCCGGGCGTCGACGGTGATCTTCTGGCTCAGGTCGCCGTTGGCGACGGCCGTGGTGACCTGGGCGATGTTGCGCACCTGAGAGGTGAGGTTCGACGCCATGAAGTTGACGTTGTCGGTGAGGTCCTTCCAGACCCCCGACACCCCACGGGCCTGCGCCCGGCCGCCCAACTGGCCCTCGGTGCCGACCTCTCGGGCGACACGCGTCACTTCGGCCGCGAACGCCGAGAGCTGTTCGACCATCGTGTTGACGGTCAACTTCAGTTCGAGCAGCTCTCCCGTCGCCTCGACGGTCACTGTCCGTGTCAGGTCACCCTGCGCGACCGCCGTCGTCACCAAGGCGATATCGCGCACCTGTGCGGTGAGCCGGGAGGCCATCGTGTTCACGGCCTCCGTCACGTCACGCCAACTGCCCGAGAGACCGCGCACCTTGGCCCGCCCGCCGAGCCGCCCCTCCGTGCCGACCTCACGGGCGACGCGGGTGACCTCGCCCGTGAAGAGCGAGAGCTGGTCGACCATCGTGTTCACCGCACGGCCCAGGCGCCGCAGATCGCCCCGCAGCTCGCGGGAGCCGTCGTGCAGGTCCACGCGCTGGGTGAGGTCGCCGCCCGCGACCGCGTTCAGGACGCGGGTGGCGTTGGCCGCGGGGGCGACAAGCGAGTTGAGCAGGGAGTTGATGTCCTGGACGCGCGTGGCCCAGCTGCCCTGCCCCGGGCTCGCGGAGAACCGCTCGTCGAGATGGCCGAGACGGATGATCTCCCGGCGCACGCGGGCGAGTTCGACGTCGAAGTGGAGGGAGCGGTCCAGCATTTCGTTGAACACGGTGTGCAGCTCGGCCGTCAGGCCGTGGCCGGTCACCGCGACTTTCGTGAAGTCGCCGTCCCGCGCCGCCCGCATGGCGGCCAGGAGCGGGCGCAGGTCGGAGATCACTTCCGGGGCATGCTCCGGGGATGCTGAGGCCTCGTCCGGAGGGAGACCGGGAGTCGGCGAAAGTATGGGTTTCTGTGCCGGAATCCGACCGGAATCGGGCGCGGGCATAGCACTGTTCTCACTCATAGCGGCCCACTTCGGTAACTCGGTGCTTATGGGCATGGCCAGTCTGTCACTCTGTCGGTGTCGGCTGAGGCGTATTCGACCGAACTGCTCAGGAGCCGAAACGTGGGGTCCATTCCGATGCAACCGGAGACCACTTTCCGTGTGTCCGTCCAGCCGGGGCGCGAGCCCGGCCCGCCCGCCGTGGTGTGCACATCACTGCCCGGAAACCCGTCGGCGCCCGCCACCGCACGCAAGTTCGTGCGCGCGGCGCTCGCGGACTGGACCGAGCTGTCCGTCCCCGCGGCGGCGGGCATAACGGAGCGTGTCACGGACGACGCCGTGCTGCTGGTCAGCGAACTCGTCACGAACGCCGTCGTGCACGCGGGCACGACGGTCGAGCTGCTGTGCCGGCTCGACGAGGCGGGCCTGGGGGAGGAGACCGACACCCTGGTCATCGAGGTCTCCGACCACCACCCCGCCCGCGCGGTCCGCAGCGACCCCAAGCACCAGCTGCCGGAAACACCCGAGTACGGCAGGGGCCTTCAGCTCGTCGCGGCCCTCTCCGACTCCTGGGGCATCACCTACCGCACCGGCACCAAGGCCGTCTGGGCCCGCCTTCCGGTCGGGGGTGCGCAGGCCATACAGGAGATCGAGTCGTACGCGACCGAACAGGCCATACAGCGCGGGCTGCGCGGCATGGAGATCCTCGCGCCGCTGCCGAAGCGGATCGCGCACGAGACGGAGTGGGTCAACCGCGGCGCGCTCACCTTCCTCGCCGAGGCGTCCGACCTGCTCGCCGGGCAGTTCGACGAGGAACTGGTGGCCGCTCTCGTCGGGCAGCTCCTCGTGCCGCGGCTCGCGGACTGGTGCGCGGTGTGGCTCGACGACGAATCGGAGGCCGCGCCGCGCGGCGCCGAGGGCGGCGGTACGTCGGCACGGCTCGCCCGCGTCTGGCACGCCAGCGAGCAGCGCATGGAGGAACTGCGCCGCAGCCTGGAGAAGGATCCGCCCCGGCTGCCCGAATCGGCAGGAACCGGCGCCGTCCCCGTGCCGTGGCCCGGCGGGGCGATGGCCGATGAGGTACCGGCCGCCGAGGCGCCCGGCACGGCCCTGGCCTACCGGCTCATGGCGGGCGGAGGTTCGCTGGGCACGCTCGTCATCGGGCGGGCCGGGGAGATGCGCTTCGCCGACGAAGTCACGGGCCTCGTCGAGGACTTCAGCCGCCGCGTCGCGCTCGCCATCAGCGCGGCCCGCCGCTACCAGCGGCAGGCCACCATCAGTCAGGTCCTGCAACGCGGCCTGCTGCCCAGCTCCGTCGCGGACATCCCCGGGATGCACAGCGCCGTGGTGTACGAGCCGCGCGACAAGGGCGGTCCCGGCGGCGACTTCTACGACGTGTTCCAGGCGGGCAAGAACCGCTGGTGCTTCGCGCTCGGCGACGTACAGGGCAAGGGCGTCGAAGCGGCCGTCGTGATCGGCCTCGCCCGGCCGTGGCTGCGGCTGCTCGCCCGCGAGGGATACGAGGTCGCGGACGTCCTCGACCGCCTCAACCAGCTCCTCCTCGACGACGCGACGGAGGCGGCGGACGCGGCGGCTGCGGTGATCGCGGTCGCGGGCGGCCAGAGCCCGCCGGCCGACGGGCCCACATCCCGCTTCCTCTCCCTGCTCTACGGCGAGCTCGTGCCCATGGACGGCGGCGGCGTCCGCTGCACGGTGGCGAGCGCCGGACATCCGCTGCCGCTCCTCCTCTCCCCGGACGGCACGGTCCAGGCCGCTGCCACGCCCCAGCTGCTGCTCGGGGTCGTCGACGACGCGAGGTACACCAGCGAAACGTTCGAGCTCTGGGCGGGCGACACAATGCTCTGCGTCACGGACGGGGTGACGGAGCGCCGGGCCGGCCGGGAGATGTTCGACGACGGCGACGGCCTGACCACGGCGCTCGCGGGCTGCGCGGGCCTGGACGCGGTTCTGGTGGCGGAACGGATCAAGAGGATGGTGTACGAGTTCTCGGAGAGGCCGCTGGACGACGATATGGCGGTCCTTGTGTTGCAGGCGCAGTGATCTCGCCGCTCGGCGCAGGGGACGGGCGAGCTGTCCTGTACGGCTGCGTTCCCCGGTGGCGTCCCCCGGGGAACGCAGCCTCCGAGAAGCCGTTGGACGACACCACGACTGTGCTGGTGTCCGTGCTGGGGTCGCAGGCGCGCAGTAGCGGCTCTGGTGGCTCCGGCACCCGTGGTTCCGTGCGCGGCGTCGGGTTGCCCGGCGGTGCGGGACAATCGAAGGTATGCCTTCCGCACTGCCCGATGGTGAGCCCATGCCCGAGGACGGCGCGCTGCCCGCGTCCGCCCTGCAGGGAGCGGGGGCCCGTCCGCTCGGCTTCTACCTCCACGTCCCGTACTGCGCCACGCGCTGCGGCTACTGCGACTTCAACACGTACACGGCGACCGAGCTGCGCGGCTCCGGCGGCGTGCTCGCCTCACGCGACAACTACGCGGACACCCTGATCGACGAGGTGCGGCTCGCGCGCAAGACCCTGGGCGACGACCCGCGCCCGGTGCAGACGGTCTTCGTCGGAGGCGGTACGCCGACGCTCCTCGCCGCAGCCGACCTGGTCCGCATGCTGGGTGCGGTGCGGGATGAGTTCGGGCTCGCGGACGACGCGGAGATCACCACCGAGGCGAACCCCGAGTCCGTCGACCCGGCGTACCTGAGCGAGCTGCGGGCCGGGGGATTCAACCGCGTCTCCTTCGGGATGCAGAGCGCGAAGCAGCACGTACTGAAGGTGCTCGACCGTACGCACACGCCCGGGCGGCCCGAGGAATGCGTGGCGGAGGCGCGGGCGGCGGGATTCGAGCACGTCAACCTGGACCTCATCTACGGCACACCGGGCGAGACGGACGACGACTGGCGGGCCACCCTCGACGCCGCGATCGGCGCCGGACCCGACCACGTCAGCGCCTACGCCCTGATCGTCGAGGAGGGCACGCAGCTGGCGCGGCGGATCCGGCGCGGGGAGGTGCCGATGACGGACGACGACGTCCACGCGGACCGGTATCTGATCGCCGAGGAGGTGCTCGGGGGCGCGGGATTCTCCTGGTACGAGGTGTCCAACTGGGCCACCTCCGAGGCCGGGCGCTGCCTGCACAACGAGTTGTACTGGCGGGGCGCCGACTGGTGGGGCGCCGGGCCGGGGGCCCACAGCCATGTGGGGGGTGTGCGGTGGTGGAACGTGAAGCATCCCGGGGCCTACGCCGGGGCGCTTGCCTCGGGGCGGTCGCCCGGGGCCGGGCGGGAGATTCTCGCCGATGAGGATCGGCGGGTGGAGCGGATCCTGCTGGAGCTGCGGCTGCTGGAGGGGTGTCCTTTGGGTCTGCTGCGGCCTGCGGGGCTCGCGGCTGCGGGGCGGGCCCTTTCGGACGGCCTCTTGCAGGCCGGGCCCTACGAGGAGGGGCGTGCGGTGTTGACGCTGCGGGGGCGGTTGCTGGCGGATGCGGTGGTGCGGGACCTGGTGGACTGAGGTCAGGGCGTCCCTGCGGGGCTTTCCCCGATCCCGCCCCTTCCCGAAAATTCCGGCTCCGCCGCCTCGGGCGCACCGTCATCACCGGCTCCGCCGAGTTCGTCCTCAAACGCCGGACGGGCTGAAAGACCCTCGGCGGGCCGGTGGGTAAGTGCGAGGCAATCGAGTGGGCGGCCGGTAAAGGATCTGCCGCGCAGCGGCAGGCTAGGCCTCTGCCCCGGTGACGAAGTCGATCAGTTCCTCCACGCGGCCCAGGAGCGCAGGCTCAAGATCCCGGTAGCTGCGCACCGAGCCCAGGATCCGCTGCCACGCCGCCCCCGTGTTCAGCGGCCACCCGAGCGCCTCGCAGACGCCCGTCTTCCAGTCCTGGCCGCGCGGGACCCGGGGCCACGCCTCGATCCCCACCGACGACGGCTTCACCGCCTCCCACACGTCGATATAGGGGTGCCCCACCACAAGGGCCGAGGAAGAACTCACCTCCGCCGCGATCCTCGACTCCTTGGAGCCGGGTACCAGGTGGTCCACCAGGACGCCGAGGCGCGCGTCGGGGCCGGGGGAGAACTCCGTGACGATCGCGGGGAGGTCGTCGATGCCTTCCAGGTACTCGACGACCACGCCCTCGATGCGCAGGTCGTCGCCCCACACCCGCTCGACGAGTTCCGCGTCGTGCCGCCCCTCGACGTAGATCCGACCGGCACGGGCGACCCGGGCCCGCGCTCCCGGTACGGCCACCGAACCGGACGCGGTGCGTGTGGGACGTACGGGAGGAGCGGTCGCCGACGGGCGGACGAGCGTGACCGTCCGGCCCTCCAGGTCGAAGCCCCCGGGAGTCATCGGGAAGACCCGCTGCTTGCCGAAGCGGTCCTCCAGGGTCACCGTCGGACCCTCCGCCGTCTTCTCGCAGCGGATCACCGCTCCGCAGAAGCCGGTGCTCAGCTCCTCCACCACGAGGTCCGCCTCCGCGGCGACCTCCGGCACGGGCTTCGGCTTCTTCCATGGCGGCGTGAGGTCAGGGGAGTACAGACGGCGCTGCGGGCCCGCAGGGCCCTCGCTGGAAGGGTGCTGGCGGGAGACGGGTGGGAGCATTCGCACGACGATAAGAGAAAGGGCGTGGGGCTGGCTACGACACGCCGAAGCGGGCCGCCAGTGTGGCGCGTTGCGCGCGGACAAAAGCCGCATCGACCACCGCACCGTGCCCCGGCACGTACAGGGCGTCATCGCCGCCCAGGTCGAGCAGCCGGTCGAGCGCCGCCGGCCACCGCTGCGGCACCGCGTCGTCGCCCGCCTGCGGTTCGCCCGACTCCTCGACCAGGTCGCCGCAGAAGACGATCTCCTCAGAGCCGTCCGCGCCGGTGACCAGGACCGCCAGGTCGTGGCCCGTGTGACCCGGGCCGACGTTCGCGAGCAGCACCCGCACCCCGCCGCCCAGGTCGAGCGTCCACTCCCCGCACACCGAGTGGTGCGGCCGGACGAGCAGGTCGGCGGCCTCCGCGGCGGCGTCCGGGGGGACCCCGTGCCGGACCGCCGACGCACGCAGCTCGTCGCGGCCGCCCGCGAGGACCGTGTCGATGCCGACCGCGCCGTACACCTCCACGCCCGCGAACGCCGCCGCGCCGAGCACGTGGTCGAAGTGCGGGTGCGTCAGGGCGAGGTGGGTGACCCGGCGTCCCCCGCCGAGAATGCCGCGCGCCTGCGTGCGCAGCTCCGCCCCCTCGCGCAGGGTCGCCCCCGCCTCGATCATCAGCGCCGATTCGCCGCCGACCACGAGACCCGCCGTGCAGTCCCAGATCGGCAGGCGCCGCCGCCCCACGTGCGGCGCGAGCCGCTCCCAGCCCGCCTCGTCCCATGCCAGTGCCACGTTCATAAGCCGACGCTAGCCCCGTACGGGCGCCTTGGCAGCCGCTGCCTTGCCGGTTGAACCGACATAGGGGGTCCGGCCCTTGCCGGGGTCGTACCTCGCGGCCGTACACTGGGCCCGACAATGGCTGGCACTCACCCGAGGGGAGTGCCAGGCGGGTCACAGGGCAGTAGAGGTTCCAGGGCAAAAAGGTGGAGGTGTGCGCGGATGCTCAATGAACGCAGGCTCGAAGTGCTGCGCGCCATCGTCCACGACTATGTCGGTACCGAGGAGCCCGTCGGCTCTAAGGCGCTCACCGAGCGGCACAGCCTCGGGGTCTCCCCGGCCACCGTCCGCAACGACATGGCGGCACTGGAGGAGGAAGGGTTCATCGCCCAGCCTCATACGAGTGCGGGGCGCATCCCGACCGACAAGGGGTACCGCCTCTTCGTCGACCGGCTCGCGGGCGTCAAGCCGATGGCGGCGCCGGAGCGCAGGGCCATCCAGAACTTCCTCGACGGCGCCGTCGACCTCGACGACGTCGTGGCGCGCACGGTGCGGCTGCTCGCGCAGCTGACCCGGCAGGTCGCGGTCGTGCAGTACCCGTCGCTCACGCGGTCGACGGTGCGGCACGTGGAGCTGCTCTCACTGGCTCCCGCCCGCCTGATGCTCGTCCTGATCACGGACACGGGCCGGGTCGAGCAGCGCATGATCGACTGTCCCGCCCCGTTCGGCGAGACCTCGCTCGCGGATCTGCGGGCGCGGCTCAACAGCAGGGTCGCGGGCCGTCGCTTCGCGGACGTGCCGCAGCTGGTGCAGGACATGACGGAGTCCTTCGACGCGGAGGACAGGGGCACGGTGGCGACGGTGCTCTCCACGCTCCTCGAAACCCTCGTCGAGGAGACCGAGGAACGGCTGATGATCGGCGGAACGGCCAATCTCACCCGCTTCGGACATGATTTTCCCCTCACCATCAGGCCAGTGCTTGAGGCCCTTGAGGAGCAGGTCGTTCTGCTCAAGTTGCTTGGCGAGGCCACAGATTCGGGCATGACCGTACGGATCGGTCATGAGAACGCCCATGAGGGACTCAGCTCTACGTCCGTGGTCTCCGTCGGCTACGGTTCGGGCAGCGAGGCAGTAGCCAAACTCGGCGTGGTCGGCCCGACCCGCATGGACTATCCGGGAACGATGGGAGCAGTACGCGCAGTGGCACGTTACGTCGGACAGATCCTGGCGGAGTCGTAAGTGGCCACGGACTACTACGCCGTACTAGGCGTGCGCCGCGACGCTTCCCAGGACGAGATCAAGAAGGCCTTCCGGAGGCTGGCGCGTGAGCTTCACCCGGATGTGAATCCGGATCCGAAGACTCAGGAGCGCTTCAAGGAGATCAACGCCGCGTACGAGGTGTTGTCGGACCCGCAGAAGAAGCAGGTCTACGACCTCGGCGGTGACCCGCTGTCCCAGGCGGGCGGCGGCGGTGCGGGCGGTTTCGGAGCCGGTGGCTTCGGCAACTTCTCGGACATCATGGACGCGTTCTTCGGGACGGCGTCGCAGCGTGGCCCCCGGTCGCGCACGCGCCGTGGCCAGGACGCCATGATCCGGCTCGAGATCGACCTGGACGAGGCGGCCTTCGGGACCACCAAGGACATACAGGTCGACACGGCGGTCGTCTGTACGACCTGCAGCGGTGAAGGCGCCGCACCGGGAACGTCCGCTCAGACGTGTGACATGTGCCGCGGTCGCGGTGAGGTGTCGCAGGTCACGCGGTCCTTCCTCGGTCAGGTCATGACGTCGCGGCCGTGCCCGCAGTGTCAGGGCTTCGGCACGGTCGTGCCCACCCCGTGCCCGGAGTGCGCCGGCGACGGCCGCATCCGGTCGCGGCGGACGCTCACCGTGAAGATCCCCGCCGGTGTCGACAACGGCACGCGGATCCAGCTCGCGGGTGAGGGTGAGGTCGGCCCCGGCGGCGGCCCCGCCGGTGACCTGTACGTGGAGATCCACGAGCTGCCGCACGCCGTGTTCCAGCGGCGCGGGGACGACCTGCACTGCACGGTCACCATCCCCATGACGGCCGCGGCTCTGGGCACCAAGGTGCCCCTGGAGACGCTGGACGGCATGGAGGAGGTCGACATCCGGCCGGGCACGCAGTCCGGCCAGTCGGTGCCGCTGCACGGCAGGGGCATCACGCACCTGCGGGGCGGCGGGCGAGGTGACCTCATCGTGCACGTCGAGGTCCTCACGCCGAGCAAGCTGGACGCGGAGCAGGAGCGGGTCCTTCGGGAGCTTGCCGTGCTGCGGGGCGAGGAGCGGCCCACGGGGCAGTTCCAGCCGGGGCAGCAGGGGTTGTTCTCGCGCTTGAAGGATGCGTTCAACGGGCGGTAGCGCCTGGAGCGGTGTCTTTTCTGTGCCCCCGGTCGCGGATGTTCGCGCCGGGGGCACTTGCCGTTTTCGTCCGCGGGCCGTCTTGGGTTGCTCGCGCAGTTCCCCGCGCCCCTCACAGGGCGCCCCGGGGCCCGGTGCAAGGCGCGATTCGGACGGTTGCCCGGGGCATGGCACGATGCGTTCATGTCCTCCGCGCTGACCGATCTCTGCCGCCATCCGATCGTGCAGGCCCCTATGGCGGGCGGCGCTTCGTGCCCCCAGCTCGCCGCGGCCGTATCCGAGGCCGGGGGGCTCGGTTATCTCGCCGCCGGGTACAAAACCGCCGACGGGATGTACCAGGAGATCAAACAGTTGCGCGGGCTCACGAGCAGGCCCTTCGGCGTGAACCTCTTCATGCCGCAGCCCGAGTACGCCGATGCCGCCGCCGTCGACGTCTACCGCAACCAGCTCGCCGGTGAGGCCACCTGGTACGAGACGCAGCTCGGCGATCCGGACAGCGGCCGTGACGACAACTACGACGCCAAGCTCGCGATCCTCATCGAGGACCCGGTGCCGCTGGTGTCGTTCACCTTCGGGTGCCCCACCCGCGACGTCTTCGACTCCTTCGCGCGGGTCGGCACGATCACCGTCGCCACCGTCACCACGCCCGAAGAGGCACAGACCGCCCAGTGGTCCGGCGCCGACGCCGTGTGCGTGCAGGGCATCGAGGCGGGCGGCCACCAGGGCACGCACCGCGACAACCCCGAGACGGACGGCGCCGGGCTCGGCCTCCTCTCGCTCATCGCGCAGGTGTGTGACACCGTGCAGATCCCGATCGTCGCGGCCGGTGGCCTGATGCGCGGCTCGCAGATCGCCGCGGTGCTCGCGGCGGGCGCCGACGCGGCGCAGCTCGGCACGGCCTTCCTGGTCTGCCCCGAGTCGGGCGCGAACGTCCTGCACAAGCAGGCCATGACCAACCCGCTGTTCACCCGGACCGAACTGACCCGCGCCTTCTCCGGCCGCCCCGCACGCGGCCTGGTCAACCGCTTCATGCGCGAGCACGGCCGGTACGCCCCCGCCGCCTACCCGCAGATCCACCACCTCACCAGCGGCCTGCGCAAGGCCGCTGCCAAGGCCGGTGACGCACAGGGCATGGCGCTGTGGGCCGGGCAGGGACACCGCATGGCGCGAGAGCTCGAAGCCGGGCAGCTCGTGGAGGTCCTCGCGGCCGAACTGGACGAGGCGAAGGCCGCGTTGGCGTCCGGAGGGCAGCAGGGAACTCAGTCCGGGGGCCAGGCGTGACCGCGCCCGTCTTCGTCGTCGAGACCTTCGAGAACACTGCCGCGGGCGGCGACGGTCGCTACGTACTCGATGGTCCCGAAGGGCGTCACGCCGTGTCGGTGAAGCGGCTGCACGCCGGTGAGGACGTCGTCCTGACCGACGGGGCGGGACGCTGGGCGGACTGCGTGGTCGTCGACACCGAGGGCAAGGACCGGCTGATCCTGCGGATGGCCCCCGTGCGGGAGGAGGCGCCCCAGGAGCCCCGGATCACCGTCGTGCAGGCGCTGCCCAAGGGCGACCGCGGCGAACTCGCCGTCGAGACCATGACGGAGACCGGCGTCGACCGGATCGTGCCCTGGTCCGCGTCCCGCTGCATCACGCAGTGGAAGGGCGAGCGCGGGCTCAAGGCGCTCGGCAAGTGGCGCGCGACGGCACGTGAGGCGGGCAAGCAGTCCCGCCGCGTGCGCTTCCCCGAGGTCGCTCAGGCCGCGTCGACCAAGCAGGTGGCGGCGCTGCTCGCCGCGGCCGACTTCGCCGCGGTCCTGCACGAGGAGGGCAGCGAGCCCCTCGCCACTGCGGATCTTCCGGCGGCCGGACACATCGTCCTGGTGGTCGGCCCCGAGGGCGGCGTGTCCCCGGACGAGCTCGCGGCGTTCGCGGAAGCGGGCGCGAAGCCGTACCGCCTGGGGCGTAGCGTGTTGCGTACGTCGACCGCGGGGACGGCGGCGTCCGCACTGCTCCTGGGGCGCACGGGCCGCTGGTCCTGAAACCCCGGCCCCAACAAGGGAGTTGTCGTGGAACTGGCCCAAGTGCGTCTGCTCGTCACGGACTTCAGTGCCTGCTATCACTTCTACGCCGACATCCTCGGCCTCAAGCCGCAGTCCGGGGCGGTGGAGGGACCGTACGAGAAATTCAGCCCGTCGACCGGCTCCGCGGGGATCGCGCTCCAGGACCGCTCGATGATGGCCCGCCTCCTCGACGAGCTGGAGGAGTCGGCGACCGGCCACCGCTCACTCGTGGTGCTGCGGGTCGACGACCTCGACGCGTACTGCGCGGGGATCGTCGAACGCGGCGGAACCATCGCCCAGGGCCCCGCGCCGCTGACGGACCGCATGCGGGTGGCCCATCTCAAGGACCCGGAAGGGAACTTGGTGGAGTTGCAGGAGTGGCTGCTGCTTCGCGGCTGAGGGCGCCGTCGAACAGGGCCCACCCGTCAAGCTCGTGCGTCGATCCGTCGGCGCCTCGCGGCAGCGGTCCGCGCGCCACCACCTCGTCGATGAGGAGGCGCACGGCCCCGGGCTCGTACAGGTTGAGCCACTTCTGGTCGACGCCATTCGCGCGCATGTCCACGAGCGAGCCGTGCACCCAGTGGCCCTCGGAGATGACGCGCCCGGGCCCTTCCCTGAAGACGATCGCCGTACGGAAGCGGCTGCCCTCGCGGTACAGGGTCAGGATGTGACGGCAGTCCGCGCCGCCCGGGCCTGCGGCGCTGTCGTGGCGGTGCCGGAACGACCACAGGTAGGCGGTGCGGTCGTCGACGACAAGACGCCGGAGCCTGCGGTCGTTTCTCATGCGGGGAGGGTACGGGCGGGGGCAGGCGTCCGGCGCGTTCTTTTCCCCGGCGGCACGCGTTCCACGGCGTCCGGAGTGGACGCAAAGGCGACTATCGTCAGGCCGCTCGCCCTGGCACTCTGCCGCCTATGGGGGCATTGAGGCGCATACGTGATCGTGCGGTGGACGTACGAGGACCACGCCGACGGCGCCGACGGGTGCTGTACGCCGTCGGGTTCGCCGGGGCGGCGGCGATCGGGGTCGCCGCGTGCGAGCCCGCCGACGGGGGCACGAACACCGCTGCCGTCGCGGTCACCACCGACCAGATGGCGACGCAGGAGCTGGAGCGGCAGCATCTCGACGTGCTGTGGATCAGCTGCACCGCCCGCTACAAGGACAGGGTCACACCGTCCAGCGGCGAGTCGGACAAGAATGCCGACATCACCGTCGACTGCCAGGGGCAGGCCAGGGACGGGAAAGGTTCCAGCGACACCAGCAGCATCACCGTCAAGGGAACGGTGTGGTCCGTCGTCGACGGACACTGCGTGCGCGGGAGCCTGACCGCCAAGGTCGAGGACAAGGTGTGGTTCCGCGTCGACGTGCTCGGCGACTGCTCCGGAGGCGACGACGGGAGCGACAACGGCGACAACGGCGACAACGGAGGAGGCAACGGCGGTTGGGACGACGGCGGCGACCACAACGGCGATCAAGGCAGTGACAAGCCGGACCAGCCGGATCAGCCGTCCACGGCGACCGTCACGGTGACCGCCACGCCCGATCCGCCGGCGCGGGAGCCCGATCCGACGTGCTCGTGCTTCAAGGGCAAATGAACCGTGCCGGCTCGACCCCGCTCGACCGCGTGAACAGGCAAGTGATCCAAAACGCTGACCGGCTCCGCCGCGGCTGCCTAGGCTGGCATTGTGACACTGACTGGGCACTCTGCGTATCTCCGGTTTCCGCATCTGCGCGGCGAGTTGGTCGCCTTCACGGCTGAGGACGACGTCTGGGTCGCGCCCCTCGACGGCGGTCGGGCGTGGCGCGTCAGCGCCGACAACATGCCCGTGAACCACCCCCGCATCTCCCCGGACGGGACGACCGTCGCCTGGACGTCCACCCGTGACGGCGCCCCCGAGGTGCATGTCGCGCCGGTCGACGGCGGTTCCTCCAGGCGCCTCACCTACTGGGGGAGTTCGCGTACGTCGGTGCGGGGCTGGACCCCGGCCGGACAGGTCCTCGCGGTCAGCACGTACGGCAAGGCCTCGCTGCGCCGCAGCTGGGCGCGGGCCGTGCCGCTGGACGGCGGTCCCGCGGACACCCTGCCGTACGGCATCGTGGGCGACGTCGCGCACGGCCCCGAGGACGGCCAGGTCCTGCTGCTCTCCGCGCCGATGGGCCGCGAGGCAGCCTGGTGGAAGCGGTACCGGGGCGGTACGGCGGGCAAGCTCTGGATCCGGCGCGAGGCGTCGGGCGTCGGTGGCGAGGCCCGCTTCGTGCGCGTCCATGAAGAGCTCGACGGGAACATCGAGTACCCGCTGTGGGTGGGGGAGCGGATCGCCTTCCTCTCCGACCACGAAGGCGTCGGCGCCGTCTACTCCTCACTGCCCGACGGCTCCGACCTGCGTCGGCACACCGCTGTCGACGGCTTCTACGCCCGGCACGCCGCGACCGACGGCACGCGGGTCGTGTACATGTCGGCGGGTGAGCTCTGGCTCATCGACGACCTGACGGACGCCGAGCCGCGCCGCGTCGACATCCGCCTCGGCGGCCAGCGCACCGACCTCCAGCCGTTCCCCGTGAGCGCGGCGCGCTGGTTCGGTGCCGCGGCCCCCGACCACACGGGGCGGGGCAGCGCCGTCTCCGTGCGCGGCGGCGTGCACTGGGTGACCCACCGGGAGGGGCCCGCCCGCGCGCTCGCCGTCGAGCACGGGGTGCGTGCGCGGCTGCCGCGGACGTTCCGCGTCGACGGTGAGGAACACGTCGTCTGGGTGACGGACGCGGAGGGCGACGACGCGCTCCAGTTCGCGCCCGCCACGGGGCTCTCGCCGGGGGCGACGCCGCGCAGGATCGCCGCCGGACAGCTGGGCAGGGTGCTCGGGCTCGCCATGGCGCCCGACGGCAGCAGGGCCGCCGTCGCCTCGCACGACGGGCGGGTGCTGCTCGTGGAGCGGGAGAGCGGGGAGGTGCGCGAGGTCGACCGTGGGGAGCACGGCGATGCCACCGGGCTCGTCTTCTCGCCGGACTCGGCCTGGCTCGCGTGGTCGCATCCGGGGCCACGGCCGCTGCGGCAGCTGAAACTGGCGAACACGGCTGACCTCTCCGTCTCCGAGGCGACGCCGCTGCGGTTCCGCGACTACGCGCCCGCGTTCACCCTCGACGGCAAGCACCTGGCGTTCCTGTCCGCGCGGGCCTTCGACCCCGTCTACGACGAGCACGTCTTCGACCTGGCCTTCGTCGGCGGATCGCGGCCGTACCTGATCACGTTGGCGGCGACCACACCGTCGCCCTTCGGGCCGCAGCGGCACGGACGCCCCTTCGAGGCACCCGACAAGGACGAGACCCCGGACAGCGAGGGCTCGCCCGTCACGCGCATCGACCTGGACGGGCTCGCGGACCGCATCGTGCCGTTCCCGGTCGAGGCCGCCCGCTACTCGACCCTGCGGGCCGCCAAGGACGGCGTCCTGTGGCTGCGGCACCCCGTGCGGGGCGTCCTGGGCGCCTCCCGCGCGACCCCGTCGGACCCCGACCCGCAGACCGAGCTCGAACGCTACGACCTCGTCCAGCAGCGCATCGAGGAACTGTCCTCGGACGTCGACCACTTCGCCGTCAGCGGTGACGGCAAGCGGGTGCTGCTCTGGGCCGACGGGAAACTGAAGGTCGTACCGAGCGACCGGCGCGCGTCCGGTGACGAGAGCTCCGACTCCAACATCACCGTGGACCTCACACGGGTCAGACAGACGGTCGATCCGGCCGCGGAGTGGCGCCAGATGTACGACGAGGCCGGGCGGTTGATGCGGGACAACTTCTGGCGGCCCGACCTGGGCGGGGTCGACTGGGACGGCGTACTCGACCGCTACCGTCCGGTGCTCGACCGGCTGGCCACGCACGACGACCTCGTGGACCTGCTGTGGGAGGTCGCCGGAGAGCTGGGGACATCGCACGCGTACGTGATCGGGGGCGGGGCCTGGGCAAGCTCGTCCGTACGGCAGGGTCTGCTCGGCGCGGACATCTCGCGGGGCGCGGACGGGGCGTGGCGGATCGACCGGGTCCTGCCCTCCGAGACGTCGGACCCGTCCGCCCGCTCGCCCCTCGCCGCGCCCGGGGTCGCCGTGCGGGCCGGGGACGCGTTGCTGGCGGTCGCGGGACGGCCGGTCGATCCGGTGACGGGGCCGGGGCCGTTGCTGGTGGGTACGGCGGGGAAGCCGGTGGAGTTGACGGTGTCGCCCGCGGGCGGCGGCGATCCGCGCCACGCGGTGGTGATCCCGGTGGATGACGAGGAGCCGCTGCGCTACCACGCCTGGGTGGTGGACCGGCGTGCGTACGTCCACGAACGGTCCGGCGGACGGCTCGGGTATCTGCACGTGCCGGACATGCAGGCGCCCGGGTGGGCGCAGATCCACCGGGACCTGCGGGTGGAGGTGGCGCGGGACGGGCTCGTGGTGGACGTGCGCGAGAACCGCGGCGGGCACGCGTCACAGCTGGTGGTGGAGAAACTCGCCCGGAAGATCGTGGGCTGGGACCTGCCGAGGGGCTCGCAGCCCTTCAGCTACCCGGCGGACGCGCCTCGGGGCCCTGTCGTCGCTGTCGCCAACGAGTTCTCCGGTTCCGACGGGGACATCGTGAACGCGGCGATCAAGGCGCTGGGGATCGGGCCCGTGGTGGGGACGCGGACGTGGGGCGGGGTGATCGGGATCGACAGCCGGTACCGCCTGGTGGACGGGACGCTGGTGACGCAGCCGAAGTACGCGTTCTGGCTGGAGGGGTATGGGTGGGGCGTCGAGAACTACGGCGTGGACCCGGACGTGGAGGTGGTGACGACCCCGGAGGACTACGCGTCGGGCCGCGACCCCCAACTGGACGAGGCGATCCGCCTGGCGCTGGCGGCACTGGAGGCTGCGCCACCCAAGACAGCACCGGAGCTGCCGGGGGGCTGAGGGGGCGGGTGTGGGTGTGGGTCTGGTTGCCGGGTGCGGGTGCGTCTGGGTGCGGGGGCGCTCCGTCTTGGGGTGCGGGGCCGCGCCGGTATGTCCGTCCTCGCCATCCGCTTCTGGGCGCCTGTCTGCTCCGGTCCTGGAGTGCCGCGAACCGTGCTCCGGGCGGAAATACCGACACGCCCCCTCGCGTGCGCTGCCGGGTGCGGGTGCGTGGGGCCCGGTCTCCCGTCGCTGAGGCGCGTCGCCTCCCACCCAAGCCGCCCGTCTGCACGTCCCCACCCTCTGGGCGTGGCCCCCGCCCACCCCGTCTGTGTCTCATCGGCGCAGACCCCCGCCCCCGCGACGCGGGGCAATCGGGCGGGTGGGTGGGAGAGGCTTGTTCGGGAACGTGAGGGTGCAGGGGCTGAGGGGAGGGGCCGGGCGTGGGCGCAGCCCGGATAGCATGCGGGGGAACAGAGAAGCAGTGAGAAGCGGAGGCGCAACAATGGCGGGAGAACCGCAGGCGGACTGCCTGTTCTGCAAGATCGTCGCAGGTGACGTACCCGCGACCCTCGTGAAGGAGACGGACACGACCGTCGCCTTCCGCGACATCAACCCGCAGGCCCCCACCCACGTACTGGTCATCCCCAAGGCCCACTACCCGGACGCCGCCACCCTCGCCGCCGCCGAACCCACCATCGCCGCCGACGTCCTGCGCGAGGCCGGCGAGGTCGCCGCCGAAGAGAAGGCCGAGAGCTACCGCATCGTCTTCAACACCGGCGCCGGCGCGGGCCAGACCGTCTTCCACGCGCACGCCCACGTCCTCGGCGGACGCGGCCTGCAGTGGCCCCCGGGATAACTCGCCTTGTCCGTACGTGAACTGGTGGTCCTGGGCACAGCCAGCCAGGTCCCCACCCGGCACCGCAACCACAACGGGTACGTCCTGCTCTGGGACGGCCAGGGCATCCTCTTCGACCCCGGCGAGGGCACGCAGCGGCAGATGCTGCGTGCCGGGGTCGCCGCGCACGACCTGCACCGGATCTGCGTCACGCACTTCCACGGCGACCACTCGCTCGGGCTGCCCGGCGTCATCCAGCGGATCAACCTGGACCGGGTCCCGCACGACGTGACCGTCCACTTCCCGCGCTCCGGTCAGCACTTCTTCGACCGGCTGCGGTACTCCACCGCCTACCGCGAGACCGTCCAGCTCGTCGTCGAACCGGTGGCGGACGACGGGCAGTTGGCCCGCGCTCCCGCCTACGCCCTCGACGCCGTCAAGCTCTCGCACCCCGTCGAGTCCTTCGGCTATCGGGTCACCGAGCCCGACGGGCGGCGGATGCTCCCGGAGCTGCTCGCCGAGCGCGGCATCGCGGGACCCGACGTGGGCCGCCTCCAGCGCGACGGCGTACTGCGGGGCGTCACGCTCGACGAGGTGAGCGTGGTCCGGCGCGGACAGCGGTTCGCCTTCGTGATGGACACCCGGCTCTGCGACGGCGTCCACGCCCTCGCCGACGGCTGCGACATGCTCGTCATCGAGTCCACCTTCCTGGACGAGGACGAGCAACTCGCACTCGACCATGGGCACTTGACCGCCGGGCAGGCCGCCAGGGTCGCGGTGGACTCCGGCGTGCGGCATCTCGTACTGACCCACTTCAGCCAGCGCTACCCCGACCCCGGCGTTTTCGAGCAGCAGGCCCGGGATGCGGGATTCGACGGTGAACTCACCGTCGCACAAGACCTGTTGCGTGTACCTCTGCCCAAACGAACCACCTGAGTGAGCCGCCGTCATGCCCCTTCCCAAAGCCGAACTCCACCTCCACATCGAGGGGACCCTCGAACCCGAGCTGGCCTTCGCCCTCGCCGCCCGCAACGGCGTCACCCTGCCGTACGCGGACACCGAAGAGCTGCGCAAGGCCTACCTCTTCGACGACCTGCAGTCCTTCCTTGATCTGTACTACGGGTTGATGGCCGTCCTGCTCACCGAGGAGGACTTCGAAGAGCTCGCCGACGCCTATCTGGCGCGCGCCGCTCAGCAGGGCGTGCGGCACGCCGAGATCTTCTTCGATCCGCAGGCGCACATGGCGCGCGGCGTCGACATCGGCACCGTGATGGAGGGGCTCGGGCGCGCCCTGGAGCGCAGCGAGGAGCGCCACGGGATCTCCACCCGGCTGATCATGTGCTTCCTGCGCGACCAGTCCGCCGAATCGGCCCTGGAGACCCTGGAGGCCGCGAAGCCGCACCTGGACCGGATCGTGGGCGTCGGCCTTGACTCCGCCGAGGTCGGGCACCCGCCCGCCAAGTTCCGCGAGGTGTACGAGGCGGCCGCCGTGCTCGGCCTGCGCCGGGTCGCCCACGCGGGCGAGGAAGGTCCGCCCGCCTACATCACGGAGGCCCTGGACGTCCTCGGCGTCGAGCGCATCGACCACGGGCTGCGCTGCATGGAGGACCCGGAGCTTGTGGAGCGCCTCGTGCGCGAGCGGATCCCGCTCACGCTCTGCCCGCTGTCCAATGTCCGGCTGCGCGCCATCGACGTACTCGAAGAGCATCCGCTGGCGCGGATGATGGACGCCGGGCTGCTGTGCACGGTCAACTCCGACGACCCGGCCTACTTCGGCGGCTATGTCGACGACACCTTCCACGCCGTACGGGAAGCCCTCGCGCTCGACCAGGAGCGGCTGCGCGAGCTCGCCCGCAACTCCTTCGAGGCCTCCTTCCTCGACGGGAGCGCGGAGGACGAGGCGCTGCGGGCCCGGTACCTCGCCGAGGTCGCGGAATATTCGTTCGACTGAGCATCGCGGGCGGAGTTAAGGTCCGCCCATGGATTCCATGGTTCAGCTCTACGGCTGACACGCCCCCGAAGGCCCGAGCGCCCCGCTGATCAGCGGCTGCGCCGGGCCGTCGTGTCCTCTTCCGTAGCAGTCGAACCACACGAAGGAATCCGTCTCATGCATCCTCGACCGTCCCGTCGCCGTGCCCATATCGCCATGATCGGCGTGCCGATGGTCAGCCACGTGCTGCCCGGTCTGGAGATCATCCGCGAGCTCGTGGCGCGCGGCCACCGGGTGACGTACGCGAACGACCCGGCGACCCGCGAGCTGATCGAGCCCACCGGCGCCGAACTCGTCCCGTGCGTCTCGACCTTGCCGTTCAAGGACAACATCTGGCCCGAGGACCCGATCGCCGCGAGCGGTCTCTTCCTCGACGACGCGATGGCGGTGCTTCCGCGCCTGCGCTCGTTCTACGACGACGACCCCGCCGACCTGTATCTGTACGACATCGGCGCGTACGTCGCCCGTGCCCTTGCCGAAGGACAGCGGCGGCCGTTCATCCAGCTCTCGCCCACCTTCGTGGCCTGGGACGGCTACCAGGAGGAGGTCGGGGCGCAGTTCCGGCAGCTGCCCGGGGCCGCCGAACTGGAGGCGCGGTTCGGGAAGTGGCTCGCGGGGAACGGTGCCACCACCCTGGACGTCGGCGCCTTCTCGGGGACGCCCGACCGCGCCGTCGCGATGATCCCCCGGGCCATGCAGCTGTCCGCCGACCGGGTCGATCCGAAGCGGGTCGACTTCGTCGGGCCCTGCTTCGGGGACCGCTCGGGGCAGGGCAGCTGGCAGCGGCCCGACGGCGCCGAGAAGGTGCTGCTCGTCTCCCTCGGCTCCTCGTTCACCCAGCAGCCCGAGTTCTACCGGAACTGCGTGGCCGCGTTCGGCGGGCTCGCGGGGTGGCACGTGGTGCTGCAGATCGGCAAGCACATCGATCCCGCGGAGCTCGGCGACGTGCCGGGGAACGTCGAAGTGAGCTCGTGGGTACCGCAGTTGGCGATCCTGGAGCAGGCCGACGCGTTCGTCACACACGCGGGCATGGGCAGCAGCAGCGAGGGGCTGTTCAGCGGGGTGCCGATGATCGCCGTTCCCCAGGGGGCCGAGCAGCCGCTCAACGCGGACCGGCTCGTGGAGCTGGGGGTCGCGCGGCGGATCGACACCGCCGACGCGACGGCGGACGCGCTGCGGTCCGCGTTGTTCGAGCTGACGTCCGACCCCGACGTCGCGCTCCGGTCCGCCCGGCTCAAGGCGGAGGTGCGGGCCGAGGGCGGCACGGTCCGGGCCGCCGATCTCATCGAGGCGGAGCTCGGCGGGCAGCGGGCGAGGTAGGGCTCCGTCATCGAGCGCCGGACGAGCCGGGCCGGAACCCGGCTCGTCCGGCATTCGAGCCCCGATGGGCTTCTTCCGTTACGTTGCCTGCATGGTCGTACCTCTCAAACCCAGCATCGACCCGCTCAAGGCAAGCCGCAGAGCAGGCGATCCGCCCTGTGACGTCTTCCTCACCGGGACGGTCTTCCTCGACATCATCTTCACCGGCCTCGACTCGGCGCCCGTACGCGGCACCGAGTCCTGGGCGCGCGGGATGGGGTCGAGCCCCGGCGGCGTGGCCAACATGGCGACCGCGCTCGCGCGGCTCGGCCTGCGCACCTCGCTCGCGGCGGCCTTCGGGGACGACCACTACGGCGAGTACTGCTGGGACGCACTCGAACAGGGCGAGGGCATCGACCTCCAGACGTCGCGCACCGTGCCCGGCTGGCACTCCCCGGTGACCGTCTCCATGGCGTACGAGGGCGAGCGGACCATGGTCAGCCACGGCCACGAGCCGCCGCCCGACGTCGATTCCCCGGACGGCGGCGCCCCGGAGTGCCCGCCACGCGCGCGTGCCGCCGTCGCCTCCCTGACGCCCGGCACACGCGCGCCGTGGATCGCCCGGGCCGCGCGCACCGGCACGCGGATCTTCGCCGACGTCGGATGGGACGACACCGGGCGCTGGGATCTGGCGGGGCTCGCGGACCTGGAGCACTGCGAGGCGTTCCTGCCGAACGCGGAGGAGGCCATGCGGTACACGCGGACCCAGTGCCCCCGCGCCGCCGCACGGGCGCTGACCGAGCACGTACCGCTCGCGGTGGTGACGCTGGGTGCGGAAGGGGCGTACGCGGTGGACGGCAGGACCGGCGAGACCGCCGAGGTTCCGGCCATCGAGGTGGAGGCGCTCGATCCCACGGGGGCCGGTGACGTCTTCGTGGCGGGCTTCGTGACCGGCACCCTCGCCGACTGGCCCCTCGCGGACCGGCTCGCCTTCGCGGGGCTCACGGCGGCGCTCTCGGTGCAGGAGTTCGGCGGTTCCCTGTCGGCGCCGGGCTGGGCGGAGGTCGCCGCGTGGTGGCGGACCGTGCGCGAGGTCGACGACCAGGACCCGGTGGCGCTGCGGCGGTACGGGTTCCTGGAGGGCCTGCTTCCGGAGGCCACGCGTCCGTGGCCGCTGCGCCGGGCCGTGCCCACGATCGGGTTCAGGTCGGCGTAACAGGTCGTACAGCTGTGCGTCACCGGAGTGGAAAAGCCCTTCGGCGGTGACAGTGGGGCGTCGTACCCTTGGCAGTGCGGAGGGCTACCAGGCGTTGCGGTACCCCAAGGCACCGCGACCACTGATCGAGTAACCACCACGGCGGGCTAGCAGGTCCCGCGAGAGCGGCGCCGGATGAGGCGCAGAGGAGGGTTGAGCAGGCCATAGTGCCGGCCCATGACTCAGACACCCACAGCTCGTACCCCTGCCCAGGGCCAGTCGCGAGCACACTTCACCGTCCCGGCGACCCACCCGATGGTGACGGTGCTCGGCTCCGGAGACGCCCTGTTGCGCGTGATCGAGAAGGCCTTCCCGGCGGCCGACATCCATGTCCGGGGCAATGAGATCAGCGCTGTCGGTGACGCCCATGAAGTCGCCCTCATCCAGCGTCTGTTCGACGAGATGATGCTGGTGCTCCGCACCGGTCAGCCGATGACGGAGGACGCAGTGGAACGCTCGATCGCCATGCTCAGGGCGGACGAGGCGGGAGAGGGCGACGGTCCGGAGACCCCGGCCGAGGTCCTCACGCAGAACATCCTCTCGTCCCGCGGCCGCACGATCCGCCCCAAGACGCTCAACCAGAAGCGCTACGTCGACGCCATCGACAAGAACACCATCGTGTTCGGCATCGGCCCCGCCGGTACCGGCAAGACGTACCTCGCCATGGCCAAGGCCGTGCAGGCGCTCCAGGCCAAGCAGGTCAACCGCATCATCCTGACCCGCCCCGCCGTCGAGGCCGGCGAGCGGCTCGGCTTCCTGCCGGGCACGCTCTACGAGAAGATCGACCCGTATCTGCGGCCGCTGTACGACGCGCTGCACGACATGCTCGACCCGGACTCCATTCCGCGGTTGATGGCAGCGGGAACCATCGAGGTCGCCCCGCTGGCCTACATGCGGGGCCGGAGTCAGCCGCTCTTCACGAACGTCCTGACCCCGGACGGCTGGCGCCCCATCGGTGACCTTCAGGTGGGCGATCTGGTCATCGGGTCGAACGGCGAGCCCACCCCGGTCCTCGGCGTGTACCCGCAGGGCGAGAGGGACATCTACCGGGTCACCGCGCAGGACGGCTCCTGGACCCTTTGCTGCGGTGAGCACCTGTGGACGGTCCGCACCGCCTCGGACAAGCGGCGTGACAAGCCCTGGCGGGTCCTGGAGACCCAGGACATGATCGGCAACCTGCGGGCAGCGCACGCCCGCCGGTATGAGCTGCCTACGCTCACCGCACCCGTCGAGTTCCCGGAGCGCGAGGTCCGCATGGACCCGTACGCGCTGGGGCTGCTCCTCGGCGACGGCTGCCTCACCGGTTCCACCACGCCGTCGTTCTCCACCGAAGACGTCGAACTCGCCCAGGCACTTGAGGCGGCGCTCCCCGGCGTCAGCGTGCGGCACAAGGGTGGACCCGACTATGTGCTGAACCGGGTGAAGTCGCCCGGTGACGTGGTCACCCTGGAGAACCCGGTCACCGGCGCCCTGCGCGAGCTTGACCTGGTGGGCAGCCGTTCGCACTCCAAGTTCGTTCCGGACGACTACCTGTTCAACACGGCGGAGGTCCGCCTTGCCGTGCTCCAGGGCCTGCTCGACTCCGATGGCGGCCCCGTCACCCAGGACGACCGCACCTGCCGTATTCAGTACTCGACGGCGTCGATCGTCCTGCGGGACGATGTGATCGCGCTGGTCCAGTCCCTCGGTGGTGTCGCCTACACGCGGCGTCGTCAGGCAGAGGGCCGTCGGCAGGGCACGGCGCTTGCGGCACACAAGTACGACGCCCACGTCGTCGACATCCGTCTCCCCGAAGGCATCGAGCCCTTCCGCCTCGCCCGCAAGCGTGACAAGTACCTGGCGGCCGGAGGCGGCGGACGCCCGATGCGCTTCATCGACAGCATCGAGCCGGCGGGCCGCGAGGACACGGTCTGCATCCAGGTGGCGGCGGAGGACTCCCTCTACGTCACGCAGGACTACCTGCTCACGCACAACACCCTCAATGACGCCTTCATCATCCTGGACGAGGCGCAGAACACCAGCGTCGAGCAGATGAAGATGTTCCTCACCCGCCTCGGCTTCGAGTCGAAGATCGTGATCACGGGCGATGTCACCCAGGTCGACCTGCCGAACGGCACCAAGTCGGGTCTGCGGCAGGTCCAGGACATCCTGGAGGGCATCGACGACGTGCACTTCTCGCGGCTCACGTCCAGCGATGTCGTACGGCACAAGCTGGTCGGCCGTATCGTCGACGCGTACGAGAAGTACGACGACAGTCAGCAGAACAAGAAAAACGGGAAGTAGCGGAAGCCGCACCATGTCGATCGACGTCAACAACGAATCCGGGACCGAGGTCGACGAGCAGGCGATCCTCGACATCGCCCGCTACGCCCTCGCGCGGATGCGCATCCACCCGCTCTCCGAGCTCTCGGTGATCGTCGTGGACACCGACGCCATGGAGCAGCTCCACATCCAGTGGATGGACCTGCCGGGGCCGACAGATGTCATGTCGTTCCCGATGGACGAGCTGCGCCCGCCCGCCAAGGACGAGGAGGAGGCCCCGCAGGGCCTCCTCGGCGACATCGTGCTCTGCCCCGAGGTCGCCCTCAGGCAGGGCAAGGAAGCGCCCACCGAGCACTCCATGGACGAGGAGCTCCAGCTGCTCACCGTCCACGGGGTCCTTCACCTGCTCGGGTACGACCATGAGGAGCCGGACGAGAAGGCCGAGATGTTCGGCCTCCAGGCGGCCATCGTCGACGGCTGGCGCGGTGAGAACGGCCTGACCGGGCCGTCTCCGGCGCCCACCGTCTCGTAACCCCATGAGCTTCCAGCTGATCGCGGGCGCCGTCGCCCTTGTCGTCGTCGCCTGGCTCGCGGCCTGTGCCGAGGCGGGCATCGCCCGTACCTCCAGCTTCCGGGCGGAGGAGTCGGTCCGCTCCGGGCGGCGCGGCAGCGCGAAACTCGCGCAGGTCGCCGCCGACCCCACCCGCTATCTGAACGTGGCGCTGCTCGTGCGCGTCGCGTGCGAGATGGCGGCGGCGTCCCTGGTGACGTACGCCTGCCTGAAGGAGTTCGACGAGACCTGGCAGGCGCTCACCGTCGCCATCGCGGTGATGGTCCTCGTGTCGTACGTGGCCGTGGGCGTCTCGCCGCGCACCATCGGGCGCCAGCACCCGCTCAACACGGCCACGGCCGCCGCGTACGTCCTGCTGCCGCTGGCCCGCGTGATGGGCCCGATCCCGCCGCTCCTGATCCTCATCGGCAACGCGCTCACGCCCGGCAAGGGCTTCAGGCGCGGCCCGTTCGCCTCCGAGGCCGAGCTGCGCGCGATGGTCGACCTCGCCGAGAAGGAGTCCCTCATCGAGGACGACGAGCGCCGCATGGTGCACTCCGTCTTCGAGCTCGGCGACACCCTCGTACGCGAAGTCATGGTGCCCCGGACGGACTTGGTCGCCATCGAGCGCTTCAAGACCATCCGCCAGGCGCTCACCCTCGCCCTGCGCTCCGGCTTCTCCCGCATCCCCGTGACCGGGGAGAGCGAGGACGACATCGTGGGCATGGTCTATCTCAAGGACCTGGCCCGCAAGACGCACATCAACCGCGAGAGCGAGTCGGACCTGGTGTCGACGGCGATGCGCCCGGCGACCTTCGTGCCCGACACGAAGAACGCGGGTGACCTGCTGCGCGAGATGCAGCAGCAGCGCAATCACGTCGCCGTCGTCATCGACGAGTACGGCGGCACGGCCGGCATCGTCACCATCGAGGACATCCTCGAAGAGATCGTCGGCGAGATCACCGACGAGTACGACCGTGAACTGCCGCCCGTCGAGGAGCTCGACGACGGCTGCTACCGCGTCACCGCGCGCCTGGACATCGGTGACCTCGGCGAGCTCTTCGGGCTCGACGAGTTCGACGACGAGGACGTGGAGACCGTGGGCGGCCTGCTCGCCAAGGCGCTCGGCAGGGTGCCGATCGCCGACGCGTCGGCCCTTGTGCCGCTGCCGGACGGCCGACAGCTGCGGCTCACCGCGGAGTCCGCCGCCGGGCGCCGGAACAAGATCGTGACGGTGCTCGTGGAGCCGGTCGCGCCCGCGGGCGCGGAGAAGGAGGCGTCGGCGTGAAACCGCAGGAGCTGCGCGCGTTCTGCTTGTCCTTCAACGACGTGGTCGAGGAGTTTCCGTTCGGTCCTGACGCCTCGGTGTTCAAGGTCGCGGGGAAGATGTTCGCGTTGAGTTCGCTGGACGCGACGCCGTTGACCGTGAACCTGAAGTGCGATCCCGAGATCGCGGTCCAGCTGCGGGCCGCGCACCCGGAGATCGCGCCGGGGTGGCACATGAACAAGCGGCACTGGAACACCGTGACGGTCGACGCGAAACTCCCGGACCAGCAGGTCCGGGAGCTCGTCGAGGACTCGTACGACCTGGTGGTGGCCGGGCTTCCGAAGGCGCGACGCCTGCGGCTCGACCGCCCCTAGACGTCAGGCCCTAGGCGTTACGGCGGGTGCGCAGGCCCAGCGCGACCAGGGCCGCCGCCACGAGCAGCACCGCCGCGTCGATCAGGAGCACGGTCCGCGTTCCCGCCAGGAGGTCCGTGCTCGTGGTCGCGAGCACGCCCAGGAGCGGGATGCCGATCGTGATGCCCACCTGCTGGGTCGATGTCACCAGGCCCGTGGCCAGGCCCTGCTCCTCGTCCGGGACACCCGACGTGACGGTGACGCCGTACGAGATGATCGCGCCCAGGTGGAACATGCTCGCCACCGATACGCCCGCCGTGGCGAGCCAGACCGACCCCGTGCCGTCGCCGATGCCGAGCAGCGTCGCGATGAGCAGGCCCTGGCCCAGGAGCGAGACGACGAGGGTGCGGCGCGCTCCGAAGCGGCTGATGACCTTGGGCGCGTAGATCCCGGAGACGATCGAGAGCACGCCCTGCACGCCGAAGACGAGACCCGTCCGGAAGGCGGAGAGCTTCAGGACTTCCTGAAGGTAGAGGGTGAGGACGAAGACGACCGCCGACATCATCGAGAAGGTGACGAGACCGCCCAGGTTGCCCCACGCGACCGTCCGCCGCCGCAGCATCGGCAGCGAGACGAGCGGGGACACGGCGCGCGACTCGATACGTGCGAAGGCCGCGAGCAGCAGGACGCCGGTGATCAGCGTGACGATGACGTCCGTGCCGCCGAAGCCGCGTTCGGCGGCCGTGGAGAGCGCGTAGATCAGGGCGAGCAGTCCCCCGGTGACCGTGACCGCGCCGGGGATGTCGAGGCGGGGGCGGTCCGGCGTGCGGGACTCGGGAAGGAGGCCCGGCGCGAGCGGCAGGACGATCAGCACGAAGAGGGTCAGCAGGCCCATCGTGGAGCGCCAGCCGAGCGTGTCGGTCAGTACGCCGCCGAGCACCATGCCGACCGTGAAGCCGAGCGAGAGCAGCGTGCCGGATATCCCGAGCGCCCGGTCCCGCTGCGGGCCTTCGGGGAAGGTGGTGGTGAGCAGGGACATGCCGGTCGGCACGATGGCCGCCGCGCCGACGCCCTGCAGCGCGCGCCCGGCGAGGAACGACGCCGGGTCCCAGGCGAAGGTCGCAAGGAGCGAGGCGAGGCCGAACAGCGCCAGGCCGCCGATGAACAGCTTGCGCCGCCCGAACAGGTCGCCGGTGCGGCCGAAGAGCAGCAGGAAGCCACCGGAGGGAAGGGCGAACGCGGTCACCGCCCACTGCAGCGCGGACTGGCTCATGCCCAGGTCGGCGCCGAGCACGGGCAGCGCCACGTTCAGTACGGAGAAGTCGAGCGCGACCATGAACTGGGCGGCGCAGAGCACGAAGAGGACGAGCTTGTCGCGGGAGGAGAGCTTGGGGGCCTGCTCCGGCTGTGGGCGCGTCTTGGGGGCCGCGGCCGTGGTGGACGGGGGAGTGGTGGTGTCGATCGCCATGAGATGAGGTTCGGGCGGCAGGAATAGCCGTGGGGAGCCAGAACTTATGCTGGTGGTCGGAACACCAGGCAGGGGGACTGCGCATATGGCGGGGACGAGTGAGGCCGTGGCGAGGGTGCCGCAGGACGCGTCCAAGGCACGGAGGCTCGGTGAACTGCGCGAGTTCCTGATGAGCCGCCGCGCCCGGATCAGCCCGGCCCAGGCGGGGCTCCCGGACGGCGGGGCGCGGCGGCGTACGCCGGGTCTCCGTCGCGAGGAGGTCGCCGTGCTCGCCGGGGTCGGCGCGTCCTGGTACCAGTGGTTGGAGCAGGGCCGCGACATCTCGGTGTCGCCGCAGGTCCTGGACTCCGTGGGGCGCGTCCTGAAGCTGTCGAGCGCCGAGCGGCGGCATCTGTATGTGCTCGCCGGTCTCAACCCGCCGGCTCCCGAGGTCGAGCAGGCGGACCGGGACATGTGCGAGGGGCTGCGGCGCCTGATCGACACGTGGATGCCGTACCCGGCGCACATCATGGACCGCTACTACAACTGCGTCCTCTACAACGACGCCGCCGGGATGGTCTTCGGGATGCGTCCCGAGATCACCCAGAACTGTCTCGTGGACTTCTTCACCGACCCCATCTACCGCGCCCGGAGCGCGAGTTGGCGGACCAATGCGGAGTCGGTCGTCGCGCAGTTCCGTGCGTCGTGCTCGGAGGCGCCGGACGACGAGGGGTTCCAGGCGGTGCTCGCCGAGCTGCGGGACGTGGCGGGCGAGGAGTTCACCGAGCTGTGGGAGCGGCGGGACGTGCGGCCCGCGGGGCAGGTCCACAAGGAGCTCATCCATCCGCTGGTGGGGGCGTTGCACGTCGAGTCGACGGCGTTGCGGGTGCCGGCGCGGCCCGACCTGACGATCGTGCTGCACACGCCGCTGCCGGAGGCGGATACGGCGGCGAAACTGGAGTGGCTCGCGTCGCCGGAGGGGCGGCGGGGGTCCATGTACCCGGTGGCCATGTAGCTCTCTTCGCTCCGTATGCTCGGCTCATGACCGAGAGTGCTGCGCTTGACGCTGAGGACCGGAAGATCGTTACGCTGGCTCGTTCGGCGCGGGCGCGGAACGGGGTGGCCGAGGGGGCCGCTGTGCGGGACGAGACGGGGCGGACGTATGTCGCCGGGACGGTTTCGCTCGACTCCCTGAAGCTTTCCGCCCTGCGGACCGCTGTCGCCATGGCGGTCGCCTCCGGCGCCGAGTCCCTGGAAGCGGCGGCGGTCGTCTCCGCCGAGGAGTCGCTCTCCGCGGAGGATCTTGCCGCTGTGCGGGACCTCGGCGGGGCCGGGACGCCGGTCTTCCTGGCGGGGCCTGATGGGGAGGTTCGGGTGCGGGCTCAGGCGAACTGAATTCTCCCCGACCCCGCCCCTTCCCGAAAACCGTGCCTGCGCCCCGGACCTACCTGGGGCTCCGCCCCAGACCCCGTACAAGATGGCCTCAATCGCCGGCCGGGCTGAAAGGTCAGCCCGTCCGGCGATTGAGGACATCTACACCGCGTCCGGACCCCGTTCCCCCGTCCGCACCCGCACCACCGTCTCCACCGGGACCGCCCACACCTTCCCGTCGCCGATCTTCCCCGTGGCCGCCGCGCGGACGATCGCGTCGATCACCGGGTCGAGGTCGGGGTCCTCGACCACGACCTCGATGCGCACCTTCGGCACCAGGTCCACCTGGTACTCCGCCCCCCGGTACACCTCCGTGTGCCCCCGCTGGCGCCCGTACCCGCTCGCCTCGGTGACGGTGAGGCCCAGTACGCCCAGTTCCTGCAGTGCCGTCTTCACCTCGTCGAGGCGGAACGGCTTGATGACCGCGGTCACGAGCTTCATGCGTGGGTGCTCCCCTTCGGGTGGTGCGAGGTGGTGCTGCCCTTCAGGGGGCCGCCGACCAGGACGCCGTGATCGTAGGCCGTCTCCGCGTGGTGCGTCTGGTCGAGGCCCGTCATCTCGTCATCGGCGTGCGCACGGAAGCCCATCAGTTTGTCGATCGCCTTGCCGATGGCGAACGTCACGGTGAACGTGTACGCCGCCACGACGAGCACCGCCACCGTCTGCTTGCCCAGCTGCGCGAGCCCGCCCCCGTAGAAGAGGCCCTCCGCGCCGTCCGTCATCGTGGCCGTCGCGAACAGGCCGATCAGGAGTGTGCCGATCACGCCGCCGACCAGGTGGACGCCCACGACGTCCAGCGAGTCGTCGTAGTCGAAGCGGAACTTCCATCCCACGGCGTACGAGCAGACCACGCCCGCCGCGAGGCCGACCACCGCGGCGCCGAGCACCCCGACGACCCCGCACGCGGGGGTGATCGCCACCAGGCCCGCCACCGCGCCCGATGCCGCGCCGAACGTCGTGGGGTGGCCGTCGCGCTTCTGCTCCACGAAGAGCCAGCCGAGCAGGCCCGTGCACCCGGCGAGCAGGGTGTTCATGACGGAGGCCGCCGCGAGGCCGTTCGCGCCGAGGGCCGAGCCGCCGTTGAAGCCGAGCCAGCCGAACCAGAGCAGACCCGCGCCCATCAGGACCATCGGCAGGTTGTGCGGGCGCATCGCGTCCTTCTTGAAGCCGATACGCGGGCCGATGACCAGGACGAGCGCGAGGCCGGACGCGCCGGACGCGATCTCGACGACCAGGCCGCCCGCGAAGTCCAGGGCGCCCAGGGACGAGGAGATCCAGCCGTCCGGGCCCCAGACCCAGTGCGCCACGGGAACGTATACGAGCAGCGCCCAGATCGGCACGAAGACGAGCCAGGCCGCGAACTTCGTGCGGTCCGCGATCGCGCCGCTGATCAGCGCCGTGGTGAGGATCGCGAAGGTCAGCTGGAAGGTGGTGAAGAGGAGGGTGGGGACCGTCCCGGTGAGCGTGCTCGGGCCGATGCCCGCCATGCCGAAGTGGTCGACGCCGCCGATCAGGCCCGCGAACGTGTCGTCGCCGAACGCGAGCGAGTAGCCCGCGAGCAGCCACACCACGGTGACAAGGGCGATCGACACGAAACTCATGAGGAGCATGTTGAGGACGTTCTTCGTGCGGACCATGCCGCCGTAGAAGAGCGCGAGGCCGGGCGTCATCAGGAGGACCAGGGCGGTGGCCGCGAGCAGCCAGGCCGTGTCTCCGGTGTCGGGCCCATCGGCGGCGGCCAGGGTTGTCGTGAGCGGGTGCGACGAGTACGACGAGTACGACGAGTACGACGAGTACGACGAGATCACGGACTGGGCGGGCTGCACGGGGAATCTCTCCTCCGGGTGGGGGCAGAGGGGAAGCGTCACCGCCCAGCATTTCGGAAAGGACACCCCGGCGTTTCCGCCGTGTTTCGTGTTGCGTGAGAGTTTCGTGGAGCTCACTGATGCCGCGTCGGCGCCTCATTGGTGCCCGATCGGTGCCTCGGCGTGCTGCGGCCCTCCGTCGATCAGGGAGAATGGGCGCCATGAGCGTTCGTACCGAGTCATCCGAGCCGTCCGAGGCCATCCACCGCGCCGGCTTCGCCTGCTTCGTGGGCCGCCCCAACGCGGGCAAGTCCACCCTTACGAATGCTCTGGTCGGCCAGAAGGTGGCGATCACCGCCAACCAGCCGCAGACCACGCGGCACACGGTGCGCGGCATCGTGCACCGACAGGACGCGCAGCTGATCCTGGTGGACACCCCCGGGCTCCACAAGCCGCGCACGCTGCTCGGTGAGCGGCTCAACGACGTCGTGCGGACCACCTGGGCCGAGGTCGACGTCATCGGGTTCTGCCTGCCCGCGAACGAGAAGCTCGGTCCCGGCGACCGGTTCATCGCCAAGGAACTGGCCACCATCAAGAAGACGCCGAAGATCGCGGTCGTGACGAAGACCGACCTCGTCGACAGCAAGACGCTCGCCGAGCAGCTCATCGCCATCGACCAGCTCGGCAAGGAGCTCGGCTTCGAGTGGGCGCAGATCGTGCCGGTGTCGGCGGTCGGCGACAAGCAGGTGCAGCTGCTCGCGGACCTGATCGTCCCGATGCTGCCCGAGAGCCCGCCGCTCTACCCCGAGGGCGACCTCACGGACGAGCCCGAGCAGGTCATGGTCGCCGAGCTGATCCGCGAGGCCGCGCTCGAGGGCGTACGGGACGAGCTGCCGCACTCCATCGCCGTCGTGGTGGAGGAGATGCTGCCGCGCCAGGACCGCCCCGCGGACAAGCCGATGCTCGACATCCACGCGAACGTCTACATCGAGCGGCCCAGCCAGAAGGGCATCATCATCGGCCCGAAGGGCAAGCGGCTCAAGGAGGTCGGGATCAAGTCCCGCCAGCAGATCGAGGCCCTGCTCGGTACGCCGGTCTTCCTGGACCTGCACGTCAAGGTCGCCAAGGACTGGCAGCGCGACCCCAAGCAGCTGCGCAAGCTCGGCTTCTGAGAGCCGCCGCACGCCTGAGGGCCGCCGCACGCCTGAGGGCTACTCCACGCCCCTGATCCGTGTCACGAGCAGCGCCCCCGCGAGACCCACTCCCGCCGCCACCAGGTACAGGACCCGGTAGCCGCCCAGGTGCGTCACGATCGGGGCCGCGAGGGCGGGGGCGGCCACCTGGGGGAGCGAGTTGGCGATGTTGATGACGCCCATGTCCTTGCCGCGGTCCATGGCCGTGGGGAGTACGTCCGTCATCAGCGCGAAGTCCACCGACGTGAAGACGCCGAAGCCCAACCCGAGCACCGCCGCCGCGACGATCGCGCCCGGCCATGTCTGCCAGCCGGACAGCATGGCGGTCGCGAGGGCCATCAGGACGCCCGACCAGAGCACGAACGGTTTGCGGCGGCCCACGCGGTCCGACCAGACGCCGCCCACGACCACCGTCGCGAGCAGCGTCAGGCCGTTCACCGCCGTGAGGATCAGTACGCCCTCGTCGGGGTCCGGGTGGTCCAGGCGGTCGCGCAGGTAGTAGAGGAGATAGAGCAGCACCAGGGCGTTGCTGAGGTTGATCAGGAAGCGGGTCAGCCAGGCCCATCCCAGGTCCGGATGGCGGCGCGGGCTCAGCCAGAACGCGGCGGCGAACGAGCGCCAGGCGAACGGCGGCCTGTCCCGTGGCGCGAGGCGCGGGTCCCGATGGCGCAGGACGTACGGCAGGACCCCCGCCACCGTGAACACCGCGCAGGCCGCGTACCCCGCCCCCACACCCCCGGCCACCGTCGCCAGGCCCGTCCCCACCACCACGCCCAGGATCTGCGCCGCCCCGAGCCAGCCGCCCACCGCGCCCCGCTGGAGCCGCGGCACCCGGTCCGGCACGGCCGCCGTGACCGCGGCGAACGCGGCGTTCAGCGTGAGCTGGACCAGGCACCAGCCCGCCGCCATCCACCACACCGACCCCGCGGCCGAGAGCAGCAGGAGCGCCGCCGCACCGCCCGCCGTGCCCGCCACGATCCACGGCGTGCGCCGCCCGAAGCGCGAGACCGTACGGTCCGAGAGCGCGCCGAAGAGCGGGTTCGACGCGAGGGACACCACGGCCCCGACACCGGCCACCCACGCGAGGACCGTCTCCTTCGACGTACCGTCCGGGGCGAGGTCCTCCGCCTGTAGGGCAAGGAGGATCTGCAGCGGGCCGTACCAGCCCACCCAGATCGCGCCGTTGGCGAGCGAGAGCGCGGACGTCCAGCTCCGCCCGACCCGCTCGGTCGGCTCCTTCAGCGCGTCGTCGACCGGCGGCGCCGCGGTCATGCCCGCCGGGCCCGCTGGGTCCGCTGGGTCCGCTGGGCCCGCAGCGTCTCGCGCAGCCACGCGTACGACGCCTTCGGGGTGCGTTCGAGGGTGGTGCGGTCGACGTGGACGAGGCCGAAGCGCTGGCGGTAGCCCTCCGCCCACTCGAAGTTGTCCATCAGGGACCAGACGAAGTAGCCGCGTACGTCGACGCCCTGCGCCAACGCCCGGTGCAGTGAACGGAGATGGCCGTCGAGGTACTCGATCCGACGCTGGTCGTCGAGCCCCTCGTACGAGCAGCCGTTCTCGGTGATCACCAGCGGCGGCAGGCGGTCGCCGTACCGGTCGCGGAAGCCGGTGAGGAGCTCGGTGAGCGACTCGGGGACCACCGGCCAGCCGAAGTCCGTCACCGGGCGGCCCTCGATCTCCCTGGGCGAGAAGGGGAGTTCGGGCGGGAGGGTGAGCCCGGAGAACTCCGTGGACGTCGGTGCCCCTGTCGACGTCGGCGGGAGCGGCGCGCCCACCTTCGTCGGCTGGTAGAAGTTGATGCCGTACCAGTCGATCGGCTCCGCGATGACCTTGAGGTCCGCCTCGATGTCGCCGACGTCGTCGATGCCGCCTGACCGCAGCAGCTCCTCGATGCCGTCCGGGTACCGGCCCAGGATCAGCGGGTCCGCGAACAGGCGGTTGAGGAGTACGTCGTAGAAGTCCGCCGCCCGCGTGTCCTCGGCCGAGGGGGACGCCGGCCAGGTGGGGCCGTGCGAGTTGGCGATGCCGATGTCCGTGACACCGGCCGCGCGCAGGGCCCGTACGGCCAGTCCGTGGGCCAGGAGCTGGTGGTGGGCCACCGGCAGCGCGTCGAACATGAGCTGTTGGCCCGGCGCGTGCTGGCCGAGCGCGTGACCGAGGAGGGTGTGCTCGGCGGGTTCGTTGAGGGTGATCCACTTCTTGGCGCGGTCGCCGATGCGGTCCGCCACCACGGCCGCGTACTCGGCGAAGCGCTCGGCCGTGTCCCGCCGCAGCCAGCCGCCCTCGTCGGCGAGCGCGAGCGGGGTGTCCCAGTGGAAGAGCGTGGGGACGGGGCTCACCCCCGCCGCGCACAGCTCGTCGACCAGACGGTCGTAGAAGTCGAGGCCCGCGGCGCTCACCTCCCCACAACCGCTCGGCAGCACGCGCGGCCACGACACCGAGAAGCGGTACGCGCCCGCCCCCAACTCCCTTATGAGCGAGACATCTTCGCGGTAGCGGTGGTAGTGGTCGCAGGCGACGGCGGCCGTCGTGCCGTCCTTCACCCTGCCCGGCACCGCGGTGAACGCGTCCCAGACCGAGGGGCCGCGCTCGTCGACGGCGCCCTCGATCTGGTGAGCCGATGTGGACACCCCCCACAGGAAGTCGCGGGGGAACTGAGGTAGTGGATCGCGCGCATCGCTCGCTGCCATGGGCGCGATCTTCCGTACGGCCGCGTACGGAAGTCAATGGGCGTACCTCAGAAAAGGTGAACAGTTCTCATGTCTTGGAGCCTCTCGGAACCTCTGCCGGAACCCCTGCCTGAATTTCTGCCGGAATCTCTCAGGCCCCTTCCTTCAGTACGCGCGTGATCAGCTTCCGCTGTGGATCGGTCAGGCGCGGATCCGCGCAGTACACCGTGTGCCCGTCGACGGTGAGCTGGTAGCTGAAGCCGTCCGGCACTCCTATCGGCGGCGTGCTCCGCCCGTCGGTCACGGCCTCCTCGGCCAGGACCTGCCACTCGTGGGCATCGGGCAGGCCCGAGGTGTCGACCTCGGAATGCCGCTCGATGCCCGCGAAACCTCCCGTGCGCTTCACCTGGATACGCATGGATCCTGTCTACTCCATCTACTCCGGCTGCTCCATGGGGAGGTCGGTCGGCGGGTCAGTTGGTGGGCACCCCGACCTGGGACCACGCCTTCAGGACCGCTCCGTGCTCCTCGCCCTCGCCGTACTTGTCGCGCGCCGCGGCCACCGTCAGCTTCGCGAAGTCCGCGAAGGACGCGTCCTGCGCCAGCTGCCCGCCGGTCAGGACGGCGTACCAGATCTGCCCCGCCCGCTCCCACGCGTTGCCGCCGAGCGCCTCGGCGAGCAGGTAGAAGGCGTGGTTGGGGATGCCGGAGTTGATGTGCACGCCTCCGTTGTCGCGGCCCGTGCGGACGTAGTGGTCCATGTCGGCGGGCTGCGGGTCCTTGCCGAGCACGTCGTCGTCGTAGGCCGTCCCAGGGGCCTTCATGGAGCGCAGCGCCTTGCCCGTGACGCGGGGGGCGAGCAGTCCCGCGCCGATCAGCCAGTCGGCGTCGGCGGCGGTCTGGCCGAGTGTGTACTGCTTGATCAGCGAGCCGAAGACGTCCGACATCGACTCGTTCAGGGCGCCGGGCTGGCCGAAGTACGTGAGGTTGGCCGTGTACTGCGTGACGCCGTGGGTCAGCTCGTGGCCGATGACGTCGACCGGGATGGTGAAGTCGAGGAAGATCTCGCCGTCACCGTCGCCGAACACCATCTGCTCGCCGTTCCAGAAGGCGTTGTTGTAGTCCTCGGAGTAGTGCACGGTCGCGTTCAGCGGCAGGCCGCTGCCGTCGATGGAGTTGCGCTGGTACGTCTTCAGGTACAGCTCGAAGGTCGCGCCGAGGCCCGCGTACGCGCGGTTGACGGTCGCGTCCTTGCCGGGCCGCTCGCCCTCACCGCGGACCTTGCGGCCCGGCAGGTCGGTCTTGTGCTTGGCGTCGTAGAGCGTGCGGTGCGCCTTTCCCTCTGCCGCTTCCTTGGGCAGTGAGACGGCCGGGGCGCCGATGACCGTGGTCAGACGGCGGTGGGTGCGCTCGATGGAGTCCCGCTCCAGGGTGCGGCGGGCAGGCCCTGCGAGTGCGGCGTCGTCACTCTGGGCCAGAGTGTCGAGCACGTGCGGCGGAATGATCGTGCAGAAGACAGGCTCGAAGCCTGGATTGGCGGTCATGGCCGCAAATGTGGCACTGGGTCATGCCGCTGTCACTACCTGCCACCATGATTAGTGAAATAGAGGTATTGATCACCTCTTACCGGTAGCGTCGGTCCCGCATACTGATATGGATCCGCGCACCCGGCGCGGCTCGGTTAGGCTGCGGAGCATCATGCGTTACGGGCTGCTTCTCCTTAGCTGCCGCGGCGAGGGCCTGTAGTCGAGGCCGACCCCCTCCCCGCGGAGTTCGGTGTTGCTCGCGAAGCGACCGTCGGCCGTCCTTAAGGACACTCCCGAGGAGCCCCCGCATCATGGCGATCAAGCCCAATCTGCAGCGTGCCACGTCCATGCCGATCCACAAGTACGGCCGGTACGACCAGGTCGACATCCCCGACCGCACGTGGCCCGACAACCGGATCACCGTCGCACCCCGCTGGCTCTCCACGGACCTGCGTGACGGCAACCAGGCGCTGATCGACCCGATGTCCCCGGCGCGCAAGCGCGAGATGTTCGACCTCCTGGTCCGCATGGGCTACAAGGAGATCGAGGTCGGCTTCCCCTCGTCGGGCCAGACGGACTTCGATTTCGTACGGTCGATCATCGAGGACGGCGCGATCCCGGACGACGTGACGATCTCCGTACTGACGCAGGCCCGCGAAGAGCTGATCGCGCGCACGGTCGAGTCGCTGATCGGCGCCAAGCGCGCCACCGTCCACCTGTACAACGCGACCGCGCCCGTCTGGCGCGAGGTCGTCTTCCGCGGCTCGAAGGACGCGGTCAAGCAGATCGCCGTCGACGGCACCCGCCTCGTCATGGAGTACGCCGAGAAGCTGCTGGGCCCCGAGACGATCTTCGGCTACCAGTACAGCCCCGAGATCTTCACGGACACCGAGCTGGACTTCGCCCTGGAGGTCTGCGAGGCCGTCTGCGACGTGTGGCAGCCCGCGGAGGGCCGCGAGATCATCCTCAACCTGCCCGCCACCGTGGAGCGTTCGACGCCCTCCACCCACGCGGACCGCTTCGAGTGGATGTCCCGCAACCTGACCCGGCGCGAGCACGTCTGCCTGTCCGTCCACCCGCACAACGACCGAGGCACCGCCGTCGCCGCCGCCGAGCTGGCCATCATGGCCGGCGCCGACCGCATCGAGGGCTGCCTGTTCGGACAGGGCGAGCGCACCGGCAACGTCGACCTGGTCACGCTGGGCATGAACCTGTTCTCGCAGGGCGTGGACCCGCAGATCGACTTCTCCGACATCGACGAGCTGCGCCGCACCGCCGAGTACTGCAACCAGATGGAGGTCCACCCGCGCCACCCGTACGCGGGCGACCTCGTCTACACCGCCTTCTCCGGCTCCCACCAGGACGCCATCAAGAAGGGCTTCGAGGCGATGGGTGTCCGCGCCGAGCAGCAGGGCAAGACGATCGACGAGATCGAGTGGGCCGTCCCGTACCTGCCCATCGACCCGAAGGACGTCGGACGCTCGTACGAGGCCGTGATCCGCGTCAACTCGCAGTCCGGCAAGGGCGGCATCGCCTACGTCCTGCAGAACGACCACAAGCTGGACCTGCCGCGCCGCATGCAGGTCGAGTTCTCGAAGGCCATCCAGCTGAAGACCGACACCGAGGGCGGCGAGGTCACGCCGGACGCGATCTGGAGCATCTTCCAGGACGAGTACCTGCCCAACCCCGAGAACCCGTGGGGCCGCATCCAGGTCAAGAACGGCCAGACCACCACGGACAAGGACGGCACCGACACGCTCACCGTCGAGGCGACGGTCGACGGCGCCGACACGGTCCTGAGCGGCACCGGAAACGGCCCGATCTCGGCCTTCTTCGACGCGCTGCAGGGCATCGGCATCGACGTACGTCTCCTGGACTACCAGGAGCACACGATGAGTGAAGGAGCCTCCGCGCAGGCCGCGTCGTACATCGAGTGCGCGATCGGCGACAAGGTTCTGTGGGGCATCGGCATCGATGCGAATACGACACGCGCCTCGCTGAAGGCCGCGGTTTCCGCGGTGAACCGCGCGGCTCGCTGACCAGCGCCTCGCGGCTCCACCACGCGGCAGGCAAGCGCCGGACGGGTTCGAATGGGCCCGTTCGGCGCTTTTGCGTGGGACCGTGTCCAGGTCGTCTACAGGCCATCTCTCGTGCAGGGTGCTGACGCCACATCAACAATGTGGCTAACATCACGCCCAACACGGCAACGTCGCCGGGGCGTTACGGAGGTGCGTGGTGCTGCCAGATCGGGAACGAAACGGCCGGGAATCCCGCATGGTCGCCACGCCCGTTTCACGCGGGCGGGTCCTGCGCAGGCGCGTGATCGGCGTGCATACGGCCTGGACCACCGTCGGGGACGGCGAGTTCTTCTGTCCGGCCTGCGGCGGTGACCGCAATTACCAGCGGCGCACCGGCCGTCGACGCTTCGTCCTGCTCGGCGTCCCGGTCCTGCCGCGCGGCGCCGCGGGCCCCATCGTCGAGTGCGCCGCCTGCGGCGACCACTTCGGCACGGACGTGCTCGACCACCCCACGACCACCCGGCTCTCGGCCATGGTGCGCGACGCCGTGCACACCGTCGTCCTCGCGGTCCTCGCCGCGGGCGGCACCTCGTCGCGCACGACGCTGGACGCGGCCGTCGGCGCGCTGCGCGGCGCCGGGTTCGACGACGCCTGCGAGGAGCAGCTCGTCGCGCTCGTCGAGGCGCTCGCCGCGGACACCGGCCGGGCGACCGCGCCGGACTGCGGGCCCGGTCTGGCCATAGAGCTCCACGAGGCGCTCGGCCCGCTGGCCCCGCACCTCGCCCCGGCCGGGCGTGAGGCGCTGCTGCTCCAGGGCGCGCGGATCGCGCTCGCCGACGGCCCGTACACCCCGGCCGAGCGCGAGGTGCTCACCACGGCGGGCGGCGCGCTGACCATCGGGGCGGACGAGGTGACGCGGCTGATGGTGGCGGCGCGGACGACGCACTTCTGACCGTTGGCGGGTCCGGGGCGGGGACGACGGGGCGGCGAAGGGGCGGACCCCGCGGGGCATTCCCCGACCCCGCCCCTTCCCGAAAACCCGCTCGGCGCGGGAGCCCTGTGCCTTGCCTCGTCCGTACCGTCATCACCGGCTTCGCCGAGTTCGTCCTCAAACGCCGGACGGGCTGGACATAGCCCGGTCGGCTCAGGGGGCGGGGTAGAGAAAAGCAACCGCCTACAACAACCCCGCCCCCGCCAAGAACTTCCCCACCCGCTCAACCTCCCCTGAGGACAACGGCACCTGCGGCTCAGCAGTAGCCGGACAGGCGATGACTCCCCGCAGATGCAGCGCCGCCTTGAACGCCCCCAACGCCGACGAACTGCCCCCCATCCGCCCGCCGTCCCCGACCCGCACCATCCCGAAGAGCCCGCACAACCGCTCCTGCTCGGCCCGGGCCCGCACCCAGTCCTCCTCCCGGCAGTAGCGGTACAGCCGCGCGTACCCCTCCGGATCCACGTTCCCGAGACCCGGCACCACCCCGTCCGCCCCCATGGCCAACGCCGAGTCCACCGTCGTCTCCGACCCCGTGAGCACGCTGAAGCCCGAGACGTCCGTCCGCCCCCGCGCTCCGAGCACCAGCTCCCGGAAGTTCCCCTCGTCCCCGCTGGAGTCCTTCACCCCGGCAAGGACCCCCTCCGAGGCAAGCTCCAGGGCCAGCTCCGTGTCCAGTTTCGAGTGGACGGCCATCGGAAGGTCGTACGCGAAGACCGGTACCGAAGACCCCGCCGCCACCAGACGGAAGTGACGGGCCACCTCCACCGGATGCGTGCGCGTGTAGAAGGGGGCCGTCACCACCACCCCGTCGGCCCCCGCCCCCGTCACCGCGTGCACGTGGTCGAGGACCCGTGGCGTCGTCATGTCGATCGCCCCGGCGAGGACGGGCAGTTGACCCCCTACATGCCCCGCCACCGTCTCGATCACGACCCTCCGCTGCCCGTCCGTCAGGTACGCCGCCTCCGACGACGAGCCGAGCACGAACAGGCCGTCCACTCCGCCCTCCACAAGGTGGTCGACCAGCCTGACGAGCGACGCCGTATCCACCTCGCGCTCCGGTGTCAGGGGCGTACAGACGGGCGGGACGACACCGGTCAGCGGGGTGGGCATGGTCATGGGATCTCCCTGGGGCTCGCGTCCGTGGCGGCGGACTGGATCACTAGCTCGTGCGTGGACTGGCCGTCCCGCACGGGGTGGTGGCAGCGGTAGCGGTGCCCGGACCCCTCCGTCGATGCGAAGTCCGGCATGGCGGAGGCGCAGACCTCGTCCGCCTTCCAGCACCTCGTACGGAACGGGCACCCGCTCGGCGGTCGCGTGGCCGACGGCACCGGGCCGACGAGCGGGATCGGGTCGATGGGGTCGAGGAGGCCGGGCGTCGCGGAGAACAGCGCGCGCGTATACGGATGGCGCGCCCTGTCCAGGATCTCCTGGGCGGGCGACTCCTCCACGATCCTGCCCAGGTACATCGTGATGACCCGGTCGCTCATGCGCCGCACCGTCTGGATGTCGTGCGACACGAAGACCAGGGCGAGGCCGAGCCGCTCCTTGAGATCCAGCAGGAGGTTGAGGATCTGGGCGCGCACGGAGACGTCGAGCGCGCTCGTCGGCTCGTCCGCCACCACGAGCTCCGGTTCGAGCGCGAGCGCACGCGCGATCGCCACGCGCTGCCGCTGCCCGCCCGAGAGCTGTCCGGGCAGCCCGTCGGCCAGGACCTTGGGCAGGCCCACGAGCGACATCAACTCGCGGACGCGGTCGTCGCGTCGGGCGGGCGTCCCCAGCCTGTGTACGTCCAAGGGGTCACGGAGTATCTGCCGTACCGTCAGCCTGCGGTTCAGCGCGGTCGAGGGATCCTGGAAGATCATGCCGGTGTTCCTGCCGATCGCGGCACGCCGCTCGGCGGGCCGCATCGTCCACAGGTCCCGCCCCCGGAAGGACACCGTGCCGGCCGTCGGCCGCTGCACCCCCACCAGTACCTTCGCGAGCGTCGACTTGCCGCACCCCGACTCGCCCACGACTCCCACGGTCTCGCCGGGCGCGATGGTCAGGTCGGCGCCGGTGAGGGCGTACACCTGATCCCGCGAGAACAGCCCGCCCGAGCGTGCCCGGTGAACGACGTGCGCGTCCGCGAGAGTGATCAGGTCTTCGGGCTTTTCGGCGCTCACTTGGGTCATTTGAGGGCCTCGTTTCCCCTGGGCTCCGGTACTCTCGGCGGCTGCTTCGCCGGGTGGTGGCAGGCGATGGAATGCCGCTCCCCGGCGGCGAGCGGGACGAGTTCGGGCGCGGTCGTCCGGCAGACCTCGCTCGCCAGCGGGCAGCGGTCCGCGAACCGGCAGCCCGCGGGGAAGTCGGCGGGGGAAGGGACGACACCCTTGATCTGGGTCAGGCGTTCCGCCGCCGATTCGAGGGAGAGCACCGAGCCGAGCAGGCCGCGCGTGTAGTGGTGCGACGGGGCCTCGACCAGATCCGCCGTCACGCCCGTCTCGACGATCTGGCCCCCGTACATCACCACCACCCGGTCGGTGACGTCCGCGACGAGGGCCAGGTCGTGCGAGACGAGGATCAGGGCGAAGCCCAGCTCCTCGCGCAGGCGCAGGAGGAGCTGGATGACTTGGGCCTGGACGGTGACGTCCAGGGCCGTCGTCGGCTCGTCCGCGACGATCAGCTTCGGGTCGCGGGAGAGCGCCATCGCGATCAGGACGCGCTGGCGCTGGCCGCCGGAGAGCTCGTGCGGGTAGCTGCGCAGGGTGCGGTCCGGGTCCAGGCCGACCAGTTCGAGAAGTTCGACCGATGTGCGGCGCCCACCTCTACGTACGACCTGTTTGAGCTGGGCGCGGACCGTCATCGCCGGGTTGAGTGACGAAAGCGCGTCCTGGTAGATCATCGCCATGTCGTGGCCGAGCAGCCGCCTGCGCGTCCGCATCGGCGTCCCGATCAACTGCTGCCCGTCGAAGGTCACTTCACCGCTGACACGTGCGCCCTTCGGCTCCAGGCCCATCACGGTCAGCGCCGTGAGCGACTTGCCGCAGCCCGACTCGCCCACCAGGCCGAGTACTTCACCCGGCCGCACGTGGAAGCTGATGCCGTCCACGATGTCCACCCCGCCGTGCCGGGCGTCGAAGCCGATCGCGAGATCGGAGACGGTCAGGATCGGCGCGCCTTGGGGGAGAGGGCGTGCGCGTGAGCGCAGGCGCTGGGCCGCCGCTGTCAGGCCCGGCAGCTCAAGTACTTTGCCGCTGCCCGGTTCCGGGGCTTCGAGACGGTCCTCCTTGCGGGCCGCACCCGGCACGTCCCGGGTCGCGGGCGCCGCACACGCGTCCGAGACGCCCTCGGAGAGGATGTTCAGGGCCAGGACCGTGACCAGCATCAGGAGGCCGGGGAAGACCGTCGCCCACCAGCCGCCGAGCAGCACCATGTTCTTGCCGTCGGCGATGACGCTGCCCCAGGACGGGTCCGGGGGGCGTACGCCCGCGCCGATGAAGGACAGCGAGGCTTCGAAGACGATGGCCTCGGCGACCTGCACCGTACAGAAGACGAGGATCGGCGCGGCGCAGTTGATGGCCACGTGCTTGATGAGGATGTGCGGGGTGCGGGCGCCGACGATGCGTTCGGCGACGACATAGTCCTCGCCGTACTGATCCATCACGTTCGCGCGTACGACCCGTGCGATCGGCGGGGTGAACAGGAAGGCGATGGCGCAGATCAGCACGGTGATGCCGCCGCCGAAGACCGCCACGAGGACGGCCGCGAGGGCGATCCCGGGGAACGCCATGACGATGTCCAGGCACCGCATCAGGGTCTCGTCGACGGCCTTGCGCGAGGTCGCCGCGATCGCGCCGAGCACCGCGCCGACGATCAGGGCGAGCAGCGTCGCCCCGAGCCCGATCGCCAGGGACCAGCGTGCCCCGTACATCAGCCGGCTCAGGATGTCCCTGCCGAGGCTGTCCTGGCCCATCCAGTGGTCGCCCGACGGGTGTCCCGTGCCGTCCACCTGCGGCTGCTGGTCGAGCGGGTCGTGCGGGGCGATCAGCGGCGCGAAGAGCGCCACGAGGACGACGACGCCCACGACGCCCACCGCGACGCGCGAGAGGACGGGGAGGCGGCTCAGTGACCGGAGCCGGATGCCGGGCCGCGAGAGCCGCTCGGTCAGAGCCTTGCGCGACGTGATCATCGGGCGGCCTCCCTCAGGCGCGGATTGACCAGCAGATAGAGGATGTCGAGGACCAGGTTCACGACCACGAACCCGACGGCCGTCGTGATGACGACCCCCTGTACGACGGCCGGGTCGCCGTTCTTCACGGCGTCGATCATCAGCTTCCCCATGCCGGGCAGCGAGAAGATCGTCTCGATGACGACCGCGCCGCCGAGCAGATAGCCGACGCGCAGGCCGAGCACGGTCAGCGGGTTGATGAGGGCGTTGCGCAGGACGTTGCGCCCGACGACCACGACCGGGGGCAGGCCGCTGCCGATCGCCGTCCGTACGTAGTCCTTGTCGAGCTCCTCGACCACCGCCGTACGGATGATGCGGGTGAGCCCGGCGGCCACGGGCAGGGAGAGCGCGAGGGCCGGGAGCGTCATCGACTTCAGCCAGCCGGTGAAGGAGTCGGCGGGGTTGATGTATCCGCCGGTCGGGAACCAGCCCGCCTCCACCGCCAGATACTGGATCATGAGCAGTGCCAGCCAGAAGCCGGGCGCCGCCACACCGGTCAGCGAGATGACGCGGATGAGCTGGTCGGGGAGCCGGTCGCGGTAGATCGCGGCGGTCACGCCGAGCAGCAGCGAGATGACCACCGCGACGCCCAGACCCAGGAAGGTCAGCTGGAGGGTGAGCGGCAGCGCGGTGGTGACCTGCTCCACCACCGGTGAGCGGGTGAGCACGCTGATGCCCATGTCGCCCTGGAGCAGATCGCCGACGAAGGCGAGGTAGCGCACCGGCAGCGGATCGAGCAGGCCGTTCTCCTCGCGGAACTGGTGCAGTTGCTCCGGGGTCGGATTGGCGCCCTGGAAGAACGCCGACGCCGGATCGATGTCCGAGAACCGCATCACGAGGAAGACGAACAGGACGATGCCGAGAAGGAGCGGGACGAGGAGGACGAGGCGGCGGGCCAGGATTCTGACGATGGCGGTCACGTGCGGATGACTCCCAACGGCCTTACGGTGTTCACGGTCTTGACGGCCTTCACGGCCTTCACGGCCTTTCCGATACAGCTGGTGGTGCTAGTCGGCCCACTTGGCCTGGAGGAGGTTGATGCCGGGGTAGGGCTGGGCCTTGATGCCGGTGAGCTTCTTCGGGTCCCAGGCGGTCATCAGCTCGTTGTGGACGACCGGGTAGATCACCGCCTGCTCGGCGACGGTGTCGATGTAGTCCTGGACCATGGCTTTCTTCCTGGCCGCGTCCGGCTCGCGCGTCGCCTGGTCCATGTCCTTGAAGAGCTTCTTGGCGACGGAGTCGGACGCCCAGCGCGCGTAGCCCATCCACAGGTTCTCGGGGCCGTAGTTGTAGTGCATGATCAGGTCGGGGTCGATGCCGAACTGGTTGGGGTTCGATGCGGCCGCGACGATCTGGTAGTCCTTCTTCTGGTCCATCTTGGTGAAGACGGCGGTGGTCTCCTGCGGGTCGAGGGTCGTCTTGACGCCGATCGCGTCCCATGAGGCCTTGATGGTCGGCAGACAGTCGACGATCCAACTCACGTTCACCGCCATGAGGTTGACCGAAAGATCCGTGACCCCGGCCTCCTTCAGGAGCTTCTTCGCCTTCTTCGGGTCGTACGCGTAGACGGACTTCGCGGGGCGGTAGGCGGGGTTGGACTCGTTGAGGAACGACGTCGACGCCTTGCCGTGCCCCTTGAGGGCGACCTCGATCATCTTCTCGGTGTCGATGGCGTAGTGCAGTGCCTGCCGCACGCGTACGTCGTCGAAGGGCTTGTGCGCGGTGTTGAACATCAGGAACAGGTTGTTCATCCCCGCCCCGCCCTCGACGCTGAGCCCGTCCTTCTTGAGCTGTTCGATGTTGGCGTACGGGATGTTGTCCGAGATCTCCGAGTCCGCGCTGCCGCCGGAGATCTTCGCGACGCGGGGGGCCGCGTCCACGATGGTCAGCCAGTTCATCTTCTTGAAGGCGGCCTCGCGCGGGCCGTTGTAGTCCTCGAACGCCTCGAAGGTGGTGTTGGACTTCGGGTGGTGCGAGGCCTGCTTGTACGGTCCCGAGCCCACCGCCTTGCCCTTGGTCGCGTCGTCCCAGGCCCCGGGCTCGGAGAAGACGTGCTTCGGCATGATCTTGGCGAGGGAGAGGCGGGCGAGGCCGTCCGGGAACGGGAACTTCAGGACGAGTTCGACCGAGGTCGCGTCGACCTTCTTGACCTCCTTCAGCCAGCTCTCGAAGAAGCCCTTGGCCAGGGTCTGCGTCTTCGGGTCCAGGATGCGGTCGAAGACGAACACCACGTCGTCGGCGGTGACGGGCTTCCCGTCGTGCCACTTGGCGCCGGGCCGCAACGTGAACTTCCAGGTGGTCGCCTTGTCGTCGGCGGGGATCTCCGTGGCGAGGGCGGCATACGGCTCGCGGGTGATGGGGTCGGTGTTGAGGAGACCCTCGTAGATGTGCTCGTTGCCTGCCATCGCGAAGGCGGACGCGGTCTGCGTCGGGTCCCAACTGCCGTCGTTCCCATAGCCGATGACGGCGGTGAGGGTGGAGTCGCCGCCCTTGCCGCCGCCCCCTCCGGCGTCGTTCGTGGACTCGGGCCCCGACGAGCAGGCGGAGAGCGTGGTGGTGATGGCGGCGGCCGCGCCCAGCGCACCGGTGTACTTGAGGAAGGACCGGCGGCCGGGTGCGGGTGCGGGGCCGAGGCCGGGACTGGGGGCGGGGTCGGGGGAGCCGATGCGGGCCTTGCGGCCGCTCGCCTGGTCGCTCACATGGTCGCTCACTATGTCTCCCTTGAGAGATCCCACGTCCTACGTCATGGTGGCGTGGTGACCATAAGAGCGCCGCGATGGCCGGTCAAGAGATCGCGCACGTATCCGATTTGGGGTGGTCGCCGGGTCCGTTCGGAACGATGTCGGTCCGGAGGTGGGACGTGGGATGTCATCCGTGCCTACGATGTGCCGCATGCCTCAGGAGCCAGCCCGCGAACGGCGTGTGGGCAGTCAAGTCCGGCGCTCGGTCATGCAGTTGATCCTCGACAGACGGCTTCGGCCGGGCGCACTGCTGCCCACCGAGGCCGAGCTGATGGAGGAGCTGGGGGTCAGCAGGAACTCGGTGCGCGAGGCGCTGAAGGCCCTCCAGGCCCTGGACATAGTGGAGATCAGACACGGCTACGGGACGTATGTGGGGCAGGCGTCGCTGACGCCGCTCGCGGACGGTCTGACGTTCCGCGCACTGGTGCAACTCGGCGACGACACGCACGCCTTGGCGGAGATTCTCCAGGTGCGGGAGGTGCTCGAGGAGGGCCTGGTGCGCCGGGTCGCGGTGCTGCTCACGGACGAGGAGCTGCGCCAACTTGAGGCGCTGGTGCGGAAGATGGAGGAGTCGGCGGATGGCGGAGCCGCCTTCCCGGAGCTGGACCGCGAGTTCCACGAGACGCTCTACCGCCCGCTGGGCAACGAGCTGGTGCCGCAGCTGCTCGGCGCGTTCTGGAACGTGTTCAACCGGGTGGCGGGCGTGCGGGGGTGGGTCCGCGACCCGGCGCCTGACGTGACGGTGCGCAGGCACCGGGACATCGTGACGGCGCTGCGGGCACGGGACGTGGAGCGGGCGCAGCGGGCGATGGCGGATCACTTCCGGGGGATCGCGGCGAGGTCTCAGCAGGGGGCGAGGGGTGTGGGATGAGGGGCGTGGGATGAGGGTGGGTCGTGAGCTGGGCGAGACGAGCGAGGTGGGCGAGGCGGGTGAGGTGAGCGAGGTGGGCGAGCTACCTGGGGCGAGTGAGTTGCCTGGGGTGAGACTGGGTCACTTCTATGACCGGGTCACGTCGCTGGGGTTCGGGGGTGACTACAACCCCGAGCAGTGGGGCCCCGAAGTCCACGCGGAGGACATCGTGTTGATGCGCGAGGCGGGCGTGAACCTCGTGACGCTCGGCATCTTCTCCTGGGCGAAGACGGAGCCCGCCCCCGGCACGTACGACTTCACCTGGCTCGATGGCCACATGGACCGCCTGGCGGAGGCGGGCGTCGCGGTCAGCCTCGCCACGATGACGGCGTCCCCGCCGCCCTGGCTGACCCGCCTGCACCCGGAGACGTTGCCGGTCCTGGCGGACGGCACGCGCCTGTACCCCGGCTCGCGCCAGCACTGGTGCCCGTCGAGCGCGATCTACCGCCGCCATGCCGTACGCCTCGCGGAACGCCTGGCCACGCGCTACGGCACGCACCCCGCCCTGGCGCTCTGGCACATCGGCAACGAATACGGCTGTCACATCTCACGCCACTGCCACTGCGAGGTGTCGACGGCGGCGTTCCGCACGTGGCTGCGGGGGCGGTACGGGACGGTGGCGGCCCTCAACGACGCGTGGTCGACGGACTTCTGGTCGCAGCGGTACGGCACGTTCGAGGAGATTCACACCCCACGCGAGGCCCCGTCGTTCCGCAACTCGGCCCAGCAGCTGGACTACTGGCGCTTCTCGTCCGACGAACTCCTCGCGTGCTACCTGGCGGAGAAGGAGACCCTGGCCCGCGTCACACCGGACGTACCGGTGACGACGAACTTCGTCCCGATCGCGAAGACGCTGGACCTGTTCGAGTGGGCCCCGCACCTGGACGTGGTGGCGTACGACTCGTACCCGGACCCGCACGATCCGGATTCGCTCCACCGGACGGCTTTCTCGTACGACGTCATGCGCGGCCTGAAGGGCGGCCAGCCGTGGCTGCTCCTCGAACAGGCCCCGGGCGCGGTGAACTGGCGCGAGCGCAACGGCAGGAAGCCGCCGGGCCGGATGCGCCTGGACAGCTGGCAGGCGGTGGCGCACGGCGCGGACTCGGTGCTGTTCTTCCAGTGGCGGCAGTCGCGCGGGGGAGCGGAGAAGTTCCACTCGGCGATGGTGCCGCACGGGGGCCGGGAGACGCGGATCTTCCGGGAGGTGCGGGAGCTGGGCGCGGAACTGGCCCGCTACCCGGAGCTCCTTGGCTCCCGCCCCGAGCGTGCGGACGCGGCCCTGCTCCTGGACTGGCCCAGCTGGTGGGCCCTGGAACTGGACGCGCACCCCAGCACGGACGTCACATTCCTCGACGCGGCCCTGGCCCACCACAAGCCGCTGTACGACGCGTCGGTGGCGTGCGATGTGGTGCCGGTGGACGGAGGGCCGACGGGGCTGCCTGACGACTTGACCGGGTACCGCTTGCTCCTGGTCCCCAATCTTTACTCGGTCTCGAAGGAGACCGCGGCACGAATCTCCTCGTACGTAAGGCGGGGAGGCACCCTGGTCATGTCCTACTTCTCCGGAATCACGGACGAACACGACCGCGTCCATCTCGGCGGCTACCCGGCTCCCTTCCGCGAGCTCCTGGGCCTCCGCGTGGAGGAGTTCGACCCCCGCCCGGACGGCTCCTGGTCGGAGGAGATCCACCTGGAGGGAGCGGAGGCGATCACCACCTTCGCCTCCGGCTCCCCGGCGGTGACCCGCCACACGTACGGCGAGGGCACGGCCTGGTACCTGGGCACGCGCCCGACCCCGAAGGAGATGCGGGAACTCCTGGACAGGGTGCGAGCGGAGTGCGGAGTGACTCCGGTCCTGCCGGACCTCCCGGAGGGGGTGCAGGTGCGGACGCGGGTGACGGGGGCGGGGGAGCGGGTGCATGTGCGGATGGATCCGCGGGACTCCTCGGTGGCGGTGATCCGCGGCTGATCTCCCTCGTTCGGGTGAGGGGGGGGGTGGGTTCGGCGCCGCGGTCACACTCCTCGCCTGCCACGGTCCTGCGGAGGGGCGCCCTCTGGTCGACCGGATCAAGGGCTCGGCCCTGCACGATCTCAAAGAGCCGCGACCGGGTTCCGCCGGGGCCGGGAGGTGTTCCTCGAAGGTGCCGAACGCATGCTCGCCGAGGGCATGACGACCGAGGCGGTGGCCGCGCGGGTCGGCTACGCCTCCGCCAGCTCGTTCGTCCCCGCGTTCCACCGCATCGTGGGGCTGACCCCGCGGCAGTATTTTCCGGTGCGGGAGGGGGCGGGGCGGGGCTAGCGTGCGGGTATGTCCGTGCCCGAACTCCAGTGCCTGCGCGCCGATCACGCTCCCGCTCTGCTCGCCTTCGAGCGTGAGAACCGGGAGTACTTCGCGAAGTCCGTCCGTGATCGTGGGGATGCCTACTTCGTTGAGTTCGATGCACGGCATGCGGCGCTGCTCGCCGAACAGGACGCCGGGACCTGTTACTTCCACGTACTCGTCGACGTCGACGCCGCCGGTGCCGGGGGCGCGGTGTTGGGGCGGGTCAACCTCGTCGACGTGGCCGATGGTGAGGCCGAGCTCGGCTATCGCATTGCCGAGCGTGCGGCGGGCCGTGGCCTCGCCACCGGTGCCGTACGCCGGCTTTGCGAGCTGGCCGCCACCGAGTACGGGCTGACCTCGCTGCGGGCCGCGACGGACGTGGGGAACGCCGGGTCACGGGTGGTGCTTGAGCGTGCGGGGTTCACGCTGGTGGGCGAGGGGCGGACGGAGGTGCGGTACTTCCGGGGGCTGTAGTGGGTCGGCGTGGCCGTCGGGGGTTGGGGGGGATTGCAGGAAAGTCCCACCGGGAGGGCCCTGGGGCGGGTCCGGGGTGGGACTTTTTTGTGATTCGGCCTCTTGGGCGTTTGTGCTGGGCGGATTATTCAGTAGTTGGGGGGTGGGTGGTGGGCGTTCTGTGAAGTGCAGGCTATAGACATATGCCGTCGGTAATTTGGTGGTTACCTGCCTTCGAGTAGATGGGGGGTGGGGATCCCCGCCAGTGGGTTCCAGGTCGATGGTCTCCTTTTCGGATCAGACGAGCCCTTGGGGTGTCGGACCTGCCACGCAGCACCGTGATCCGTATCCGGTGGTGACCGTGGACGCGGACGGCGTCGTGGTGGCTCATAACGAGCAGGCCGGTGTTCTGCTGGCGCGCGTCGGTGTCGGTGTGGCGTGGGGTGATGTCGCGCCCGCTTGGCTGGTCGAGGCCCATGTGCGGCATGTCGGTGGTGCGGGCGAGGGGGCGTCGGCATGGGCGGGTGGCCGGATCGGCGGGCGCCGGGTGAAGGCGCTTGCCGGGGCGGGTGTGGATGGTGCGGTCACCTGGTGGCTGGTCGTCGGCGACAGTGTTCCGGACGGTGCGGCGCTGGAGTTGGCGCGCGAGCGGGCCAGATCCGGGTTGCTGCAGGAGCTCTCTTCCGAGCTGCTCGCCTCGCTGAACCTCGATCACTGTATGGCGGTGACCGTGCAACGGGCGGCGCAGCATCTGGCGGACGCGGCGGTCATCGTCGGGATGGGGGACGGATACCTGTTCCCTGTGACGCGGTGCGCCATGGGCGGGCCCGTGGTGCAGGAGCGGGTTGCCTTGGAGCCCGGTCAACTGCCCGGCGTGGCCGAGGCGTTGTCGGGGCTTCCCGCTGTGTCCTCCCGCTGGATCGACCCCCATCAGGTGCCGCCCTGGGCCGTGCCCGACGGTTTCGTGGAGGATGCCGCCGATATCGGTTCGGTGGTCGTGGTGCCGTTGCCCGGGCACGGTGTGCCTGCCGGGTGCCTTGTTCTGCTGCGCCGTCGCGAGGAAGCGACGTTCACCTCCGGAGAGGAGGCCTTCGCCCAGCTCTTCGCTGCACGCGCCGGTGCCGGCCTGTCCGTGGCCCGCAGTCACACCCGCCAGGCGCACATCAACGAACTGCTGATGCGTGACCTGCTGCCGCCCACCCTCGGCCGGGTGCACGGCATCTGCTTCTCCGGCCGCTACCGCGCGTCTGCGGAAGGCGAACGCATCGGCGGCGACTTCTACGACCTGCACCCCGCCGCCACACCGGAGGGCGAGACTCTCGCCGTGCTGGGTGACGTGTGCGGCAAGGGACTTGAGGCCGCGATCACAGCAGGCAGGATTCGCAACGTACTCCAGGCGCTGGTGCCGTTCGCCGCCGACCACACCCGCTTGCTGACCCTCCTCAACAACGCGCTCCTGGCCTCGAACCAGACCCCCTTCGTGACGCTGGTCCTGGCCACCGCCGTACGGCAGGACACACGGGTACGGCTGCGCATATCCAGCGCGGGCCATCCCGCCCCGCTCATCGTGCGCTCCACCGGCCAAGTCGAGGAGACCCGTACCAGCGGCACACTGATCGGCGCGTTCGCCGACGTCGAGTTCACGACCGCCGAAGTCGCCCTGCAACCGGGTGAGACCTGCCTGCTGTACACCGACGGGATCACCGAGGCGCGCGGTGGGCCGCTGGGGGACGTGATGTTCAGCGAGGACAGGCTGCGCACCGTGCTGTCCCAGTGCGCCGGGATGCCGGCCGAAGTAGTCACCGAACGCGTGCAGATGGTCGCCGCCCAGTGGGTGGGCGAGGGCCGGCACGACGACATGGCGGTTCTGGCGATCGGCGCCCCCGGCCGAGCGACAACCGTCTGACCTATGAACGAACCGACCCAAGAAGGTGAGCCGCGTGAGCGGTGACAAGAACACCAACTCCCTCGCCGAGCCGCGTGATCAGCTGTGGCAGGCGCTCGGCGAGTGCGACGAGACCCAGGCCGTCGCCATCGTGCGGCGCGCGCTCGGCACAGCGGATCGTGCCGCGGGTGAGCGGATTCTGCTCGAACTGATCGCACCGGCTCAGGAGCGGATCGGTCTGGCCTGGGCGGCCAACGACATCACGGTGGCGCAGGAACACGCCGCCACCGCGATCAGCGAGCGGTGCATCGCGGTGGTCGCCGACGCCACCGCCTCCGTTCTCGACGGCACGTTCGTGGGCAGGGTCCTGGTGGCGTGTGTCGACGGCGAGTGGCACGCCCTGCCCGCGCGTCTGGTCAGCGAGGTGCTGCGACTGCGGGGCTGGCGCGTCGACTATCTCGGGGCGCAGGTCCCCACCGAGCATCTGGTCGCGCACGTGCACCGCACCCGTGCGCAGGCGGTGCTGCTGTCCTCGTCCATCCCGACACTTCTGCCCGGCGCCCACAACGCGATCGCCTCCTGCCAGAGCGTCGGCGTTCCGGTACTCGCCGGAGGAGCCGCGTTCGGTCCGCAGGGCCGCTACGCGCGGCTGATGCGGGCGGAGTGGGCCCAGGACGCACCTGGCGCGGCCACCCTGCTCGGCCGGAACCTGATGGAACCCGGCGCGCACGCGGCCCGCCTGCCGGACCTGGACCTGCCCCACCTGGGCGACCAGGAGTACACGATGATCCGCCGGACCAAGCTGCAGCTGGTCAAGCAGACCCTCGCCGCCGTCGAGAACGGCTTTCCCGAGATGAGCCGGTACAACGAGTACCAGCGTGAACGCACCATCGAGGACATCGACTTCATCGTCAGCTACCTCGCCACGGCCGTCTACGTCGACGACCCGGCCCTGTTCACCCGGTTCATCACGTGGACCGCGGACATCCTGGCAGCTCGTGGGGTCCCGCCGCGGTGCCTGCTCCCCGCGCTCGACTCGCTCCTGGACCAGCTCAAGGACTTCCCCCGCGTGGTCGGCATCCTCACCGGCGCCCGCGATCTCCTGCGGTAGCCGCCCGACAGGCGGGTCCGCGATCGGGGAGTTCAGGCTGCGTACGCCGCGGTGAACCGCTCGGCGTGTTCCCACAGTTCGCCTTCGCGCCGAGGGTCGTAGGACTCCTCGGACGATCGGGCCGCACGGGCGCGGTCCACGTAGGACCCGGTCGGCGCCTCGGTCGTGCCGAGGACGACGTCGGCGAGGTAGCGCCCGGCGGCCTCGCGGCCGGTCGCGAACGGGGTGAGGGCCATGACCGGCAGGATCCGACGCCTTTGCCCGTCACTGGGCCACGCAGACGGCCGCCGCTCAGCACACCGCCGAACGCAAGACGATCCGGCGTCCGGAGGTCGGCGACATCCTGCTCGACTGCGACGTCCTGATCGTCCCGGGCGCGGACCTGCCCATGGTCACCTATACGGCGGCGTCCGGCAGCAGCGACGAGGGAAAGCTCGACCTCTTGCGCGTCACAGGGGGCCGGACCGCTACCGCACGCCCTTGACTCCCCGAAGATCTGCGAATTCGCGCCCCCGCCCCGTCCTGTTCCGCCGGAGCTTCCAGCTCTGCCACGGGTGCGAAGTAATCGGCAAACCGCTTGTCATCGATCAGCCTGCGGCACAACCGCTCGGAAATGCCGCCGGTTTGCAGCGTCTCATCAATCCGCTGCGCGACATCCAACTGCGGTCTCCGAATGGCCTGTTCGAATTAGCCGATGTGTCCACCGGAAGCAAATACCTGCACCCCCAGTGCCGACCGGGTGAAACCGGCATCCTCTAGCGCCTCTTCAGCTCCGCCCCGAATCTGCCCCGAATCCGCCCCGGAGAACTCCCACGCCGCCTGACGTGAACCATTGGCCATGGCCAACCACCCTCCGCTGCGTCGCAGTTGTAGAGCGCAGACTGCTGCCGAGTGTAGGTCGGACCGGCCGCCATCGAGACGCGAAGCGTGAAATCCGATGGGAAAGGGGAGCCACGTCATGACTGAAAGCAAGGCGCACTCGGCGCTATGCGCCGAAGAAGCGGAGGAGACCGTGCAGGAATTGCGTTCCGCACTCGCGGGGACCGGAATTATTCTTCCGTCATTGCGGATCGACCCCACATCCTGGGCCCGCGAAGCCCCCTGTCCCCCCATCGAATTGGGCGGGTGTTCCGTCGATACGGCACTGCGCCTCGCCGTCGCCCTGCCACGCGCCGCCCGCGTCGAAGGCGAGGGCCGGTGATGAACCTGGACCTCCCCATCGGCAACCTGCCCATCGGTGCCTACGCCGTGGACACCCGTACCGGCCAGGTCGGCAGGGTCATGGGGCATGAAGGGCCCTACGTCCAGCTCCGTCCCGTCGGCGGCGGACGGGAGTGGGACTGTGAGCCTGCCTTGCTCAGGACCGCCACGGACTCCGAGCGGATCAGCGCCGCCACCGCCTACGCGAACGCACGAAGTCGGGGTGAAGTCCCGTGACGTGGGGTGAAGTCCCGTGACGTAAGGTGCGGGCGCATGGCCATATGGAAGTGGAGCAAGCCGAGGGTCGAGTCGAAGTATCCGACGCCGCTCACCATGCACCAGCTCTGGATGGTGTCACTGGGGGCACCGGTGAGCCGGGACAAGGACGCGTCCCGGACGACCCTCTATCCGTTCACCCGCATCGACGACGGCAAGGCCGAGAAGTGGCTCGCCGACCAGTGGGAGATCACCGCGCCCGAGCAACTGCTCGGGCGCCTGAGCGGGCTCGCGAGCACCGGCTACCGCACCATGGCCCAGCGGCGCCTCGGCGTCGCACCGCTGGCCTGGGACATCGGGCTCTACGTGGACATCTCACGGCGCGGCTTCGCCTGCGGGATGCTGAGCGAGGCGGACACCTGGGCCCGACTCAAGAACGTCGTGCCGACGGTGGCGGGGACGTACTCCTCCTGGAAGGAGTACGCCGACCACTACCTCCTCGGCAGGCAGGTCTGGCGGGACAGCCTCCAGGGCACCGAGGACGAGAGCTTCCCCGCACCCCAGGCCGCCTCCGACGCCCACCTGAGGGCCCTCCTGGACCCGGCGAACCGGACGAGCCCGTGGAACCTCGCCCCCTGGGAAGCGATCAGCCACCCCGACCGGGCCCGCCCCGCCCGCTAGGGCCTCTCGTCAGTGCTGCTGCGGCTTCTGCGGAGTCGCCTCGCTCGGGCGCACGATGACGTACCCCTCGCCCCGCAGCATCAGCTGCACCGCCTCGCCGGAACCGCCCCTGATCATGGAGCCGATGGACTGCGAGCGGTGCAGCGTGGTGTCCAGGTTCGCGGTCCAGCCGACCACCGCGTCCGTGTCGACGTACACCGGCTGCTGCGGCGACACCGGGATCACCAGGGGGCTGCCGTCGCAGACGAGGCCGAGCCGCCCGGCGCCCGTGAAGACACTGTTGAACAGGCCGCCGCCCGTGACACCCGCGCCCTTCACCGTCTTGATCTCGTACGAGAGCGTCGCGTCGAAGCACAGGACGTTGCGGCCGTTGACAGTGAGGACGTCACCCGGCTCCATGTCGACGATGAAGCAGTTCTGCGCCTCGTTCGCGAACCAGGCCTCTCCCTGGCCGCGCACCGCCATGAGCGGCAGGCCCTCGCCGGTCATCGCCCGCTTGAGCATGCCGCCCACGCCCTGGCCCTTGCGCTCGAACTGCAGGTCGCCGCGGTAGGCGATCATCGCGCCCTGCCGCGCGTGCATCTCGCCGTTGACCGCGTACTTGATGGACTTGGCGTTCTGCAGCGTCATCCCGGGGGCGACGGACTGCTGCGCCATGTGCTCCGTGGAGAACAGATCACTCTTCATGCGGGCATTTTGTCAGGTGTGAGTCAAACGGGTAGGGGTTGGCGGGCCGGGGTTGGCGGTCAGGGGTTGGAGATCGAGGGGTGGCGATCAGGGGCTGGCGATCAGGGGTGGAGCACTCCGTCACGGCCGTTGGCCCACCCCTGCCACGGCTGTCGGTCCCGTACGCGAGAATGGGCCCATGAGTCTGTTCCGTGATGACGGCGTCGTGCTGCGCACCCAGAAGCTGGGTGAGGCGGACCGCATCATCACGCTGCTCACCCGCGGCCACGGCCGGGTGCGCGCCGTCGCCCGCGGCGTGCGGCGCACCAAGTCCAAGTTCGGGGCACGGCTCGAACCCTTCTCCCACGTCGACGTGCAGTTCTTCTCGCGCGGCAGCGAACTGATCGGCAGGGGACTGCCTCTGTGCACGCAGAGCGAGACCATCGCTCCGTACGGTGGCGGAATCGTGACCGACTACGCGCGCTACACCGCCGGTACGGCCATGCTGGAGACCGCCGAGCGCTTCACGGACCATGAGGGCGAGCCCGCCGTGCAGCAGTACCTCCTGCTGGTGGGCGGCCTTCGGACCCTCGCCAACGGCGAGCACGAGCCGCACCTCATCCTCGACGCGTTTCTTCTTCGCTCCCTCGCCGTGAACGGGTACGCGCCCAGCTTCAGCTCCTGCGCGAAGTGCGGAATGCCCGGTCCGAACCGGTTCTTCTCCGTGGCCGCCGGTGGCTCCGTCTGCGTCGACTGCCGGGTGCCCGGCAGCGTCGTACCCTCGTTGGAAGCCCTCGGCCTGCTCGGCGCGCTGCTCACCGGAGACTGGGAGACGGCGGACGCGTGCGAGGCACGGCATGTCAGGGAGGGCAGCGGGCTTGTTTCCGCCTATCTGCACTGGCACTTGGAGCGCGGGCTCCGCTCATTGCGGTACGTAGAGAAGACCACGTGATGACAGACGTCACAGAGAACAGCTAGGTAGGAGAGAGCCCCCCATGGCACGACGCGGAATCCTCGGACGGTCCCGCCGTGAGTACAAGGTCCCCGAGCCGCATCCCTCGGGCGCCCGGCCGCCGAAGATCCCCGGCGAGCTGGTGCCGCAGCATGTGGCGTGCGTCATGGACGGCAACGGACGCTGGGCCAAGGAGCGGGGGCTGCCGCGCACCGAGGGGCACAAGGTCGGCGAGGGCGTCGTCCTCGACGTGCTCAAGGGCTGCCTGGAGATGGGCGTCAAGAACCTCTCGCTGTACGCCTTCTCCACCGAGAACTGGAAGCGCTCGCCCGACGAGGTCCGCTTCCTGATGAACTTCAACCGCGACGTCATCCGGCGGCGGCGGGACGAGATGAACGAGCTGGGCATCAGGATCCGCTGGGTGGGCCGCATGCCCAAGATGTGGAAGTCCGTCGTCCAGGAGCTCCAGGTCGCCCAGGAGCAGACCGTCGACAACGACGCGATGACGCTGTACTTCTGCGTCAATTACGGCGGCCGTGCCGAGATCGCGGACGCCGCGCAGGCCATCGCGCGCGACGTCGCGGCGGGCAGGCTCGACCCGTCGAAGGTGAACGAGAAGACCTTCGCCAAGTACATGTACTACCCGGACATGCCGGACGTGGACCTGTTCCTGCGCCCGAGCGGCGAGCAGCGCACCTCCAACTACCTGATCTGGCAGTCCAGTTACGCCGAGATGGTCTTCCAGGACGTCCTGTGGCCCGACTTCGACCGGCGTGACCTGTGGCGCGCCTGCCTGGAGTACGCCGGGCGCGACCGCCGCTTCGGCGGGGCGATCCCGAACGAGGAAGAGATCGCGAACAGCTGACGCAAACGCACTGTGGGCCCGCACCGGCTTCGGCGCGGGCCCACAGTGCGTTCAGGCTACTTCTGCTGCGCGGCGGCCTGCGCGCACTCGGCGCACGTGCCGAAGATCTCGACCGTGTGCGCCACGTTCGCGTACCCGTGCTCGGAGGCGATCGCCTCCGCCCACTTCTCCACCGCGGGGCCCTCGACCTCGACGGCCTTGCCGCACACCCGGCAGACCAGGTGATGGTGGTGGTCGCCGGTGGAGCAGCGGCGGTAGACCGACTCGCCCTCGTCGGTGCGGAGCACGTCGACCTCGCCTGCGTCGGCGAGGGACTGGAGCGTCCGGTAGACCGTGGTCAGGCCGACCGAATCACCTTTGTGCTTGAGCATGTCGTGCAGGTCCTGCGCACTGCGGAACTCGTCCACCTCGCCCAGGGCCGCCGCCACCGCGGCGCGCTGCCGGGTGGATCGGCCTCGTACCGGGGGTCCCGCAGCCGTTGTCACAGGTGCCTCCTCAACTGAAAAATCGCACGATCGCCCGCACATCTGTCATATCCCGTGGGGCCATTGTGCCAGCTCGCTCTCAGACGGTGACCTCGTCCGCCGGGCGCCGCGCCTCGGGCACGTCCTTGGGGACGTCCGCCGTGCAGGTCGCGTCCGCGGTGGCCACGGCCCGTGCCCGGCGCCTGGCCAAGGGGGTCGCGAGCGCCGTCAGGACGACGAAGACGCCGATCGCCATCAGGACGATCGTCGCGCCGGGCGGCACGTCCTGGTAGTACGACGTGACCGTGCCGGAGAGGGTCACCGCGGTGCCGATGACCACCGACAGGATGAACGTCACCTTGAACGAGCGGGTGATCTGCTGGGCCGCGGCGACCGGCACCACCATGAGCGCGCTCACCAGGAGCAGCCCCACGACGCGCATCGCGACGGTCACCGTCACCGCCGCCGTGACCGCGATGAGCAGGTTGAGGGCGCGCACGGGCAGGCCCGTCACCCGCGCGAACTCCTCGTCCTGGCTCACCGCGAACAACTGCTTGCGCAGGCCGACCGTGACCAGGACCACGAAGGCCGCGAGCAGGCAGATCGCCGTGACGTCGGAGTCCGAGACCGTCGAGAGCGAGCCGAAGAGGTACGAGGAGAGGTTCGCGTTGGATCCGGTGTCCGAGAGATTGATCAGCAGGACACCGCCCGCCATGCCGCCGTAGAAGAGCATCGCGAGGGCGATGTCGCCGCGCGTCTTGCCGTACGCCCTGATCAGCTCCATGGTCACCGCGCCGACCACGGCGATCAGCGTCGCCATCCACACGGGGCTGGAGTTGAGCAGGAAGCCGAGGCCGACGCCCGTCATGGCGATGTGGCCGATGCCGTCGCCCATCAGGGCCTGGCGGCGCTGGACGAGGTAGATGCCGATGGCGGGGGCCGTGATGCCGACGAGGACGGCGGCGATCAGCGCCCGCTGCATGAATTCGGTCTGGAAGATTTCCATCATCAGGTCAGCAGTCCCGTGCGGATCGGCTCGTGCTCGTCGGCCGAGTGCGGATGTACGTGGTCGTGGCCGGGCAGCGCGTGCTGTCCCGTGGCCTTGGGCGGCGGGCCGTCGTGCGTCACGCAGCCGTCGCGCAGGACGACCGCCCGGTCGATCAGCGGTTCGAGGGCGCCGAGCTCGTGCAGCACGAGCAGGACCGTCGCACCGGCGGCGACCTGCTCGCGCAGGGTCTGGGCGAGGATCTCCTGGCTCGCCAGGTCGACGCCCGCCATGGGCTCGTCCATGATCAGCAGCTCGGGCTCGGAGGCGAGCGCGCGGGCGATGAGCACGCGCTGGTGCTGGCCGCCGGAGAGGGCGCTCACGGAGTCCTTGGCGCGGTCGGCGAGGCCGACGAGCCCGATGGCCCGGTCGACCGCCGCACGGTCGGCCTTCGTCGTCCAGCCCAGCCTCGCCGACTTCGTACGCGAGAGGCGTCCGGCCGAGACGACCTCGCGGATCGTGGCGGGGACGCCGCTGGCGGCCGTGGTGCGCTGCGGTACGTAGCCGATGCGGGCCCACTGGCGGAAGCGCTTCAGGGGGGTGCCGAAGAGGCTTATGTCGCCGCCGGTGAGCGGGACTTGGCCGATCACGGAGCGGACGGCGGTGGACTTGCCCGAGCCGTTCGCGCCGAGCAGCGCGACGACCTCACCGCGCTTGACGGTGAGGTCGATGCCGCGCAGCACGGGGCGCGCGCCGAGGGTGGCCGTGGCCGCCCGCACGGATATGACGGGCGGGGCGGACCCGGTTTCGGTCGTGCCTTCCGTGGCTCCCATGGCGTGCGCCTCCGATGCTGCTGGCTGTTCGTTCACTTCACGTCTTTCACTTCGCGCCGAGGGCCTTCTGGAGCGCGGCGAGGTTGGACTCCATGACCCCGATGTAGTCATCGCCCTTGGACTTGTCCGTAATTCCCTCGAGGGGATCGAGGACGTCCGTCTTGAGGCTCGCGTCGGTGGCGAGCGTCTTGGCGGTCTTGTCGCTGGCGAGGGTCTCGAAGAACACCGTGGAGACCTTGTCCTCCTTGGCGATGTCCTGGAGCTCCTTGATGCGGGCGGGGCTCGGGTCCGACTCGGGGTCGATGCCCGCGATGCTCTCCTGCTCCAGGCCGTAGCGCTCGGCGAGGTAGCCGAAGGCGGAGTGCGTGGTGATGAAGGTCTTGGTCTTGGTGTTCTTCAGGCCGCTCTCGAACTCGGTGTTCAGGCCGTCCAGCTTCTTGACCAGGGCTTCGGTGTTCTTCTTGTACGCCGCCGCGTGGTCTGGGTCGGCCTTCTCCATGGCCTTGCCGACGCCCTTGGCGACCTCGGCGTACTTCACCGGGTCGAGCCAGATGTGCGGGTCGGCGCCCGCTTCGTCCTCGTGGCCGTGCTCTTCCTCGTCGGAGTGCTCGTCCTCGGAGTGCTCTTCGCCCTCGTGGCCGTGGTCGTGGCCGACCCCCGTGCCGTGCTTCTCCAGCGTGGTGAGCTTCGCGGCATCCACGGTGTTCTTCACGCCGGACTGGCCGATGGCGTCGTCGACGGCGGGCTGGATGCCCTTGAGGTACAGAATGACGTCCGATTCGCCGAGGTAGGCGGTCTGCTTCGGGCTGAGCTCCAGGTCGTGCGGCTCGACGCCCGGCTTGGTCAGGGTGTCGACGGAGACGTGGTCGCCGCCTATCTCCTGGGCCAGGTACTGCATGGGGTAGAACGACGCCGTCACGTTCAGCTTGCCGTCACCGTTCTTGTCCGCGGCGCTGGAGGACGAGCAGGCGGACAGGGCCGTGAGGCCGAGGACCGTGGCGGAGGCGACGGCGGCGGTGGGTATGAGGCGACGTACGTTCATGACACTCATTTTCAACAAATGTGGAAACGATTGTCAACTAGCTGTCCGATGTGCCGTGGATGTGCCGTGGATGTGCGGCCGACCGTGAACCGATTTGATTAGGGGGGTAAGGCCGCCGGTAACCTGAAGCATTCGCCCGCCCGTCTCCTGACCTCCGCCCCTCAACGAGGCGCTTCGCGCCGCCCATCCACATTCCACCGTCGTAATGAAGAGAGCACCGTGGCCGCCGACAAGATCGACAGCATCGTCAGCCTGAGCAAGCGCCGTGGCTTTGTTTACCCGTGCAGTGAGATCTACGGCGGCCAGCGTGCCGCCTGGGATTACGGGCCCCTCGGCGTCGAGCTCAAGGAGAACCTCAAGCGCCAGTGGTGGCGCTACATGGTCACTTCGCGTGAGGACGTCGTCGGTATCGACTCGTCGGTGATCCTGGCCACGGAGGTCTGGCAGGCCTCGGGTCACGTCGCGACGTTCTCCGACCCGTTGACCGAGTGCCTCTCCTGCCACAAGCGCCACCGCGCCGACCACCTGGAAGAGGCGTACGAGGCCAAGCACGGCCGTCCGCCCGAGAGCCTGGCCGAGGTCAACTGCCCGAACTGTGGCACCAAGGGCCAGTTCACCGAGCCCAAGCAGTTCTCCGGCATGCTCTCCACGCACCTGGGCCCGACGCAGGACAGCGGCTCCGTCGCCTACCTGCGCCCCGAGACCGCGCAGGGCATCTTCACCAACTTCGGCCAGGTCCAGCAGACTTCGCGCAAGAAGCCGCCGTTCGGCATCGCGCAGATGGGCAAGTCCTTCCGCAACGAGATCACGCCCGGCAACTTCATCTTCCGGACCCGCGAGTTCGAGCAGATGGAGATGGAGTTCTTCGTCAAGCCGGGCGAGGACGAGAAGTGGCAGGAGTACTGGATGGAGCAGCGCTGGAACTGGTACACCGGTCTCGGCCTGCGCGAGGAGAACATGCGGTGGTTCGAGCACCCGAAGGAGAAGCTCTCCCACTACTCGAAGCGCACCGCTGACATCGAGTACCGCTTCCGCTTCGGCGGCAGCGAGTGGGGCGAGCTCGAGGGCGTCGCCAACCGCACGGACTACGACCTCTCCGCGCACTCCAAGGCCTCGGGCCAGGACCTGTCGTACTTCGACCAGGAGGCCGGCGAGCGCTGGACTCCGTACGTCATCGAGCCCGCGGCCGGTGTCGGCCGCACCATGCTCGCCTTCCTCCTCGACTCCTACATCGAGGACGAGGCGCCCAACGCCAAGGGCAAGCTGGAGAAGCGGACGGTCATGCGCTTCGACCACCGCATCGCCCCGGTGAAGGTCGCGGTGCTCCCGCTCTCCCGCAACCCGGAGCTGTCGCCGAAGGCCAAGGGCCTGGCCACGGCCCTGCGTCAGAACTGGAACATCGACTTCGACGACGCGGGCGCCATCGGCCGCCGCTACCGCCGCCAGGACGAGATCGGCACGCCGTACTGCGTGACGGTCGACTTCGACACCCTGGACGACAACGCGGTCACGGTGCGCGAGCGCGACTCGATGAAGCAGGAGCGGGTCTCCCTCGACCAGATCGAGGGCTACCTCGCCTCGCGCCTGGTGGGCTGCTGACGCCTGACGCCTGGCGCCTGACGCCTGGCGTTCGTTGAATGAAGGTTGAAAGAAGCCCCCGGATCCGCATACGGATCCGGGGGTTTCTGCTGCACACTGTTCGCCATGCCTTCGATGACCACGAGCAAGGTCAGCAGATGGGACCAGCACGGGCGCGAGCATGTCGTGCACGTGCGAAAGTCCGGTGTCCAACGGCAGTTGAACTGCGACACGTGCGGCTGGGAGAAACGCGCCCAGTTCCTGCCGTGGCTCAAGGCGGAGGAGCATCTCGCCGAGGAGCATCAGGCGACGGTGGACCCTTCGGTACCCTGACCTCTCCGAGCCACGCCGCGACCGCCGTTGCCGTGTCGGAGGGGGCGCGGCCGGAGGTGGAGAACCCCGTGCCGATGAGGTCGCGCAGTTCCCGCGCGTCCTGGAGCGCCTCCTCGATCTCCGCGTCGTCCCATCCGCGGGCCGTCAGACGTGCGCGCCGGTCCCGGTCGTCGCAGTCCAGGAGCGCCCACTGGGGCTCGGGCGCATCGGCCACACCGGCTGCGGCGGCCTCCCATTCGGCAGGAGTGAGCGGGCAGGTCACCAGGACCGGCTGGTTCCCCCGCGTCAGCATGCCCGCGACGCGCACCCACAGGCGGTTGTAGTCCGGCCAGACGGCGCCGGCGTCGGGTGAGGTGATCTCGATGCCGAGCAGACGGCCGTCGGGATCAGGCAGCTCGTCGAAGTCGACGACGGTGAAGGGGCCTTGGCGTGAGTGTTGACGCAGGCCCTGGCGCAGGTCCTGGCGCAAGTGCTGGCGCAGACGCGCCAGAAGCGTCGACTTGCCCGCCCCCGGCGCCCCGGTGATCAGCCGCAGATCCGCCATGCCGTGCTCCTCGCTCTCCTGCTCACCGCTCTCCCGCCCCTCACGTTCACCGCTCTCCCGCCCGTCACGCCTGCCCTCGGCGTCAGCCGAACCGCTTCACGAACCTCCGCTGCCACGGCGTCTCCACCGCCCGCGGCGCATAGTGCTCCCGCACATACGCGACCGCCTCGCCGCCCGGCACTCCGTCCAGTACCGCCATGCACGCCAGCGCCGTCCCCGTACGCCCCTGTCCGCCGCCGCACGCGACCTCGACCCGTTCGGTCCCCGACCGCTCCAACGCCTCGCGCAGGGCGGCGGCTGTCTCCGCGCGGTCGGTGGGCAGCCGGAAGTCGGGCCAGCGCAGCCAACGGGCCTCCCAGGCGACGGTGGGCGGCTCCTTGCCCAGTAGGTACAGCGCGAAGGCGGGCGTCGGGCCATCGGGGAGCGGATGCCGCAGGCCCCGGCCACGGACGAGTCGGCCCGAGGGAAGCCGTAGTACGCCCGATGCCGTGGGGTCCCAAGTCCCGGTCCCAGCCCCAGTCACATTCTCAGTCACGGCACGAGCGTAGTTCGAGCGTTCGCTCAGGACTGGGCCGAACGCCGATCAGGGTGTGCCGTATCCGTACGCGGTCCCCGCGGCACGCTCTCCAGGCGTTCCGCCGTCCGCCGTGCCGTCTCCCTCGCCCACCGGCCGCTCGTCAGCGCGCCGAGGACCAGGACCGCGAGCCCGCAGCCCACGATGATCCACCAGGCGGGGCGGCTCGCCTCGGTGAAGGCGGCCGCGTACGACGAGGATCCCACCCCGGAGGCCAGGACCGCGCCGATGACCGCGACGCCGAGGGTCTGGCCGATCTGGCGGCTCGTGGAGGCGACGGCGGCGGCGACGCCCGCCTGGGAGCGGGGCATTCCGGAGACGGCCGTGTTGGTGATGGGGGCGTTCACGAAGCCGAAGCCGAGGCCGAAGAGTGCGTATCCGAGGAAGAGCGTCCCGTTCGTGGTCTCCGCGTCGAACGCGGCGAACAGGACCCCCGAGACCGTCATCGCGACCCCCGCGATCAGGAGCGGGACGCGCGGGCCCCGGCTGCCGACCAGGCGGCCCGACAGCGGGGCGCAGACCAGCGTCATCGCGGCCATCGGCAGCATCCACACGCCCGCGTGCAGGGCGTTCAGGCCGCGCACGTTCTGGAGGTAGAGCGTGGAGAGGAAGAGGAAGCCGCCGAGCGCGGCGAAGGCGCTGACCGCGATCACCGTCGCCCCGCTGAACGGCGCCGAGCGGAAGAAGCGCAGGTCGATGAGGGGGTCGACGCGGCGCGGCTCGTAGGCAAGCAGCCCGAGGAGGGCCAGGAGCGCCGCGCCCGCGAACACGATGATCAGCGGCGACGTCCAGCCCGCCGTCGGGGCCTCGATGATCGCGTACGTCAGGGCGCCGAGCAGCACGATGACCAGGAGCTGGCCTACGGGGTCGGGGCGGCGCGGCTTGGGGGCGCGGGACTCGGGGACGTACCGGATGGTGAGGAGGAGCGCCGCGAGGCCGACCGGCAGGTTGATCCAGAAGATGGAGCGCCAGCCGACGGAGTCCACCAGGAGTCCGCCCACGATCGGTCCCGCCGCCATGGAGATGCCGACGACGCCGCCCCAGACGCCGATGGCGCGGGCCCGTTCGCGGGGGTCGGTGAAGGTGTTGGTGATGATCGACATCGCGACCGGGTTGAGCATGGAGCCGCCGACCGCCTGGGCCATGCGGAAGGCCACGAGGGATTCCAGGTTGGGCGCGAGGGAACAGGCGACCGAAGCGACCGTGAAGATCACCAGGCCGACCTTGAAGATCTTCTGGCGCCCCACGCGGTCGGCCGTCGAGCCCGCGAGCATGAGGAGCGCGGCGAGTACGAGGGTGTAGGCGTCGATCGTCCACTGCATGCCCGAGATGCTGGTGTCGAACTCCCGCGCCATGGTGGGCAGGGCGACGTTCAGGACGGTGTTGTCGAGACTGACGATGAGCAGGCTCATGCAGCAGATGGCGAGGACGAGCATGCGTCGGCGGTGCGTCAGCTCTTGCGGGGGCATGTGTTCGACGGTATCCCGGCCGGGCGGGTGCCGCGTGTGTGGGCTGTACGCCGTATGTCGTGCGCCCGGGTCGCACCGCCCACCCACCCCCGCCCCTACCCCCTCCGCCCTCAGCCGAGCCTGCGCGGCAGCCGCAGGCTCAGCAGCGCGAGGCCGATGAGCCCGGCCAGTTGCGCCGCGAGGACGATCGCGAACGCGTTCCGCATCCCCAGGCCCGGCACCAGGGCCAGGAAGAGCGAGCCGAGCGTGGCGACGCCGACGGCCAGGCAGGACTGCTGGACCGTCGCCGCGAGACCGCTGCCCGCGCCCGCCTTCGCGGCCGGTACCGCGGCGAGCACGATGCGGTAGTAGAGGGCGAGCTGCACACCCTGGCCGATCCCGCACAGGGCGAGGCCGGGGGCGAGGGCGAGCGGGCTCAGTGCCGACATCGGCGTCCACAGCACCGTCAGGGCGAGGAACGCGAGACCGGAGCCGTGCACCAGGGCGCACAGCGTCAGCGCGCGGCTGCCGAGCCGCGTCGCCAGGCGCGGGGCGAGCATCGACGCCGCGAACTGGGCGACACCCATGGGGATCAGGGCCAGACCGGCCTTCAGGGGGCTGAACCCCAGCCACTGCTGAAGGGTCACCGCGCTGACGAACATCCAGCCGGCGAAGCCGGTGAAGATGGGCAGGCCCAGGGCCAGGCCTCTGCGTACGCCGGGCTCGCGAAGGAGCGACGGGGGCAGCAGCGGGCTGCCGCCGGTGCGTTCGGCGCGCAGCTCGACGCGGGCGAAGGCCAGGGCGAGGAACGGTGAGGCGGCCAGGAGCAGCACCGACCACAGGGGCCAGCCCGCGGCCCGTCCCTCGGTCAGGGGCAGCAGCAGCGCGATCAGGGACGCGGCGAGCAGGAGCGTGCCGCCGATGTCGCTGCGGGTGGGCTGCTCGGCGCGGCTGTCCGGCACGGAACGTACCGCGCAGAGCAGGGCGGCGACCGCGACGGGGGCGTTGACCAGGAACACCGCGCGCCAGCCGGTGCCCGCCAGGTCTGCGGAGACCAGGACGCCGCCGAGCACCTGGCCAAGGACGATGGAGATGCCGCTCACCGAGCCGTACAGAGCGACCGCCTTCGTCCGCCGCTCTCCCCGCGTCGTCGCGTGGATGGTGGCGAGCACCTGCGGCAGCATCAGCGCGGCCGCGGCGCCCTGGGCGACGCGCGCCCCCACCAGCCACCAGGCGCCGGGCGCGAGCCCGCAGGCCAGCGAGGTCACGCCGAAGGCGGCGACGCCCCAGAGGAAGAGCCTGCGGCGCCCGTAGGTGTCGCCGAGCCGACCGCCGAGTACGAGCAGCACGGCGTACGCGACGGCGTAGCCCGCGACGACCATCTCCAGGGTGGCGGGGGACGCGTGCAGGTCGTGCTCGATGCTGGGCAGGGCGACGTTGACGATGAAGAAGTCGATCACCGGGAGCGCGGCGCCGAGCAGGATGGTGACGAGACCGAGCGGGGTCAGGGCGGGGGAGGTGTGAGGATCGGCTGGAGAGGCGTGAGGATCGGCTGGGGCGGTCGGGGAGGCGTGAGGAGCGGCTGGAGCGGGCTGTAGGACGTGGGCCGTGGAGTTCGTCAGGTTCACGAGTACGACGGTCGTCGAACCTTCAGCCTGGTACCAGAGTCTCTTTATCCTGGTACCTGCACTACCTGGAAACCGGATCGGCGTGCGGGCAGACTGTCCCCATGGACACCGCAGCGCCGACGCAGCCGGGCGACCGCATCCGCCGCAGTGAGCTCGCCGACTTCCTGCGCAGCCGCCGCGAGCGCATCACGCCCGAGCAGGCGGGCCTGCCGCGCGGCCCCCGCCGCCGTACGCCGGGCCTGCGCCGCGAGGAGGTCGCGCACCTCTCCACGGTGGGCGTCACCTGGTACACGTGGTTGGAGCAGGGCCGCGCCATCCATGTCTCGGCCCAGGTGCTCGACGCGCTCTGCCGCGCCCTGATGCTGGATTCCGGTGAGCGCGCGCACCTGTTCCAGCTCGCGGGCACCGCCGACCCCTCACCGGAGGCCGAGATCGCCTCGGTGCCGCAGGGGCTGCTGCGGATCGTCACCCAGCTCGAGCCGTACCCGGCGTGCGTGCAGAACGCCCGCTACGACATCCTCGCCCACAACACCACGTACGGAAATCTCCTCACCGACCTCGACGCGCTGCCGCCCGAGGACCGCAACTGCATGTGGCTGACCTTCACGCACCCCGCCTGGCAGGCCGCCATGGACGACCGTGCCGAGACGATGCGCCGGATGGTCGCGAGGTTCCGGGCGCGGATGGCCGTGCATCTCGCGGACCCGGCGTGGAAGACGCTGCTCAGGCGGATGCGCGGTGCTTCGCCGGAGTTCCGCGAACTGTGGGAGCGGCATGAGGTGATGCAGGCCGTGGACAAGACGAAACGGTTCAACAACCCGGTCGTGGGTCCGCTGCACTTCACGTACCACGGGCTGTGGCTCGGCCCGGCCGAGGGCCCGCGCCTGGGGACGTACGTCCCGGCCGACGCGCGCTCGCAGGCGGCCACGGAGGAGCTGCACCGTCTGGTGAGGGCCGGGCGTGTGGGCAGTCGCGCGGGCGGCGGTGCGGGCAGTGGTGTGGGCGGTCGCGCGGGCGGTCCCACAGGCGGTCGCGCGGGCAGTCCTGCGGATGAGGGACAATAAGAGGTCTGCCCCAGCTACGTACAGCTCGCCCCCGGAGGAACTCGCGCCATGGAGCCCCAGCTTCAGATCGGCCCGCACGCCGTGCGGCCGCCCGTCGTGCTCGCACCCATGGCGGGCATCACGAACGCGCCGTTCCGGACGCTGTGCCGGGAGTTCAGCGGGGGCAAGGGCCTCTTCGTCAGCGAGATGATCACGACGCGCGCCCTGGTCGAGCGCAACGAGAAGACCATGCAGCTGATCCACTTCGACGAGACCGAGAAGCCGCGCTCGATCCAGCTGTACGGCGTCGACCCGGCGACCGTCGGCAAGGCGGTCCGCATGATCGCCGAGGAGAACCTCGCCGACCACATCGACCTGAACTTCGGCTGCCCCGTCCCCAAGGTCACCCGCAAGGGCGGCGGCTCCGCACTCCCGTACAAGCGCCCCCTGCTGCGCGCGATCCTGCGTGAGGCCGTCAGCGGTGCCGGGGACCTGCCCGTCACCATGAAGATGCGCAAGGGCATCAACGACGAGCACATCACCTTCCTCGACGCGGGCCGTATCGCCGTCGAGGAGGGCGTCACGGCGATCGCCCTGCACGGCCGCACCGCCGCCCAGCACTACGGCGGCACCGCCGACTGGGACGCCATCGCCCGCCTCAAGGAGCACGTCCCCGAGATCCCCGTCCTCGGCAACGGCGACATCTGGTCCGCCGCCGACGCGCAGCGGATGATGAAGGAGACCGGCTGCGACGGCGTGGTCGTGGGCCGCGGCTGCCTCGGGCGCCCCTGGCTCTTCGGTGACCTGGTGGCCGCCTTCGAGGGCACGGGCGCGCCCAAGGCCCCGGACCTGCGCGAGGTCGCCGCCGTCATGCTGCGGCACGCGACGCTGCTCGGCGAGTGGATCGGTGACGAGGCGCGCGGTGTCATCGACTTCCGCAAGCACGTCGCCTGGTACCTGAAGGGCTTCGCGGTCGGCTCGGAGATGCGCAAGCGCCTCGCGATCACCTCGTCCCTGGCCGAACTGGAGGACGGGCTCGGCGAGTTGGACCTCGACCAGGCATGGCCGACGGGCGCCGACGGACCGCGTGGCCGCACGTCGGGCAACAACCGCGTGGTCCTGCCGGACGGCTGGCTGAAGGACCCCTACGACTGCGCGGGGATCAGCGAGGACGCGGAGCTGGACACGTCCGGCGGCTGATCCTCATGGCGGCGTCACCGTGACCAGTTGTGGCGGCGTCACCGTGATCGGCCATGTCGGCGTCCCGGTGATCGGCTATGTCGGCGTCACCGTGACCGGCAGCTCCTTGATCCCGTTCACGAAGTTCGACCGCACCCGGCGCACCTCACCGGTCACCCGGATGTCCGCGAGCCGCGGCAGCAGCTCCTCGAACATGATCCGCATCTCCAGGCGGGCCAGGGAGTTGCCCAGGCAGAAGTGCGGGCTGCCCTTGCCGAAGGTGACGTGGTCGATGTTCTCGCGGGTGACGTCGAAGCGGTACGGGTCCGGGAAGACGTCCGCGTCACGGTTGCCCGAGGCGAACCACAGCACGACCTTGTCGCCTTCCTTGATCAGCTTTCCTCCCAACTCCACGTCACGGGTCGCCGTCCGCCGGAAGTGGTAGACGGGCGAGGCCCAGCGCAGGCACTCCTCGACGCCGCCCGGGATGAGCGAGGGGTCGGCGGTGAGCCTGGCACGCTCCTGAGGGTGGTTGATCAGCGCGAGCATGGAGTGCGAAATGGCGTGCCGGGTCGTCTCGTTGCCCGCGACGACGAGCAGCAGGAAGTAGTTGTCGAAGTCGGTGGCGGAGAGCGGGATGCCGTCCCTGGGCGAGTTGTTGACCAGCGCGCTCACCAGGTCCCTGCCGTCACCGCCACGCCGCTTGGCGGCCAACTTCCGCCCGTACTCGAAGACTTCGAGCGCTGCGGGGGAGCGGAAGGGCAGGTCGCGGTACTGCTCGCTCTCCGCACTCTCCAGGAGTACGTCGGCGTAGTCGGGGTCGGTGTTGCCGATGATGCGGTTGCCCCAGTCGATGAGCTGCTGGGTGTCCTCCCCGGGGACGTCGAGCATCCGGGCGAGCACATTGATGGGGAAGTCGGCCGAGACCTCCCGCACGAAGTCGAAGGTCCCCTTGGGGAGCGCGGCGTCGAGCGTACGGGCGGTGAGCCCGCGCAGGAACGTCTCGTACGTCGCCACCGCGCGCGGCGTGAACTGCTTCTGCAGGATCAGCCGCATCGCCCGGTGGCGCATGCCGTCGGTCTCCAGGAGGGAGCGGCGCAGGGCGATCTGATCCTCGTCGACCTCTTCGAGGTTCGTGAACCGCGTCGAGGTGAAGGTCTCCGGGTCGCGGTCCACGCGCACGATGTCCGCGTGCCGGGTGACCGCCCAGAAGCCGGAGTTGGGCGCGGGCTCGGGCTGCCAGTGGACGGGGTCCTCGCGGCGCAGCACGTCGAACATCCGCCAGGGGAGCGCGCCGTCGGTGAACTTGTCGTTGTCGGCGAGGTCGACGTCGGACAGCGCGAGGGGCGCGGGCCCCGTGACCGTACTCATGGACGTACTCCTTCAGGGGAAGGGGAGGCAGCGGTCAGATGAGGAAGGCGTACTCCGTGAACTCCCACTCGGTGACGTGCTGCCGGAAGCGTTCGATCTCGTTGCGCTTGTACGTGAGGAACGCGTCGGTGAACTCCGCGCCCAGGAGCCCGGTCAGTGCCTCGTCGGCCTCCAGGGCGTCGAGCGCGGCGCCGAGCGTGCCGGGGAGGCGGGGCGCGGAGTCCTCCTGGTAGCCGTAGCCCTCCAGGGGCGCGGGCGGCTCCGCCTTGTCGCGGATGCCGAGGAGCAGGGCGGCGACGGTGGCGGCTATGGCGAGATAGGCGTTGGCGGAGGCGTCGCCGAGCCGCAGTTCGAGCCTGGTGCCCGCGCCCCTCTCGGGCGGTATCCGGAGCATGGCGCTGCGGTTGTCGAGGCCCCAGTCGATCAGCCAGGGGGCGAGAGTGTCGGGGCCGAAGCGTTTGTAGGAGTTGATGGTCGGGTTGAGCAGGGCGCTGAGCGCGGGCGCGTGGCGCAGAAGTCCGGCGATGGCGTGCCGGGCGGTCGCGGAGAGGCCGTCGGGGGTTCCCGCGTCCTCGAACACGTTGTGTCCTGCGGCATCGACGAGCGAGACGTGCAGATGGAAGCCGGAGCCGCCGAGCCCGTTGAACGGCTTCGCCATGAAGGTCGCGAGCCGCCCCTCTCGGCGGGCGCTCTCCTTGACGGCGGCCTTGAAGCGGAAGGCGCGGTCTGCGGCGTCCATGGCGGCGGAGTGGCCGAGATTGATCTCGAACTGCCCGCCGTCGAACTCGTGGTTGCCCGCGATGACGCCGATGCCGAGGTCGGCCAGGGTGCGCAGGGTACGCAGGAGATGTCCGTCCGGGTCACCGCGCCGACCCGCGCTGTATACGTTGCCGGTGGCGCCGCCGTAGACGGACCACCCGGAGGGGGTGGACGGGTCGGCGTCGCACAGGAAGTACTCAAGCTCGGGCCCGACGACGGGGGTGACGGCGCCGTCGGCGTACTCTTCGGCGCTCTCAAGTACGCGCCGCAGCAGGGTGCGTGGGGACTCCGGGGCGAGTTCGCCGGTCGCGGGATCGAAGGTGTCCCCGAGACACCAGGCGACGCCGGGTTCCCAGGGCAGCGCCTGGAGTGTGGACAGATCGGGCCGTACGGAGACGTCCGGGAGCCCTGCATCGAGCCCGCCCGCGACGGGAACGACGTCACCCCGGGGGGTGGTGTGGTAGACGGCGCGGCAGAAGGAGAGTCCGTGGCCGCAGGCGCTCGGCAGGTGTCCGACGAGGATGTCCCGGCCGCGGTCGGCGCCTATGAGGTCGGGGTAGATGACGCGGACGATGTCCGTGCCTTGGGCGCGTAACGCTTTCACTGTCTCTGCGACTGTCGCTTCACTCACCCGGACTCCAGCCTTTCTGCGAGGTGGATCGGGGGTATCGTTTGAGACCAAACGATAGGAATCCTCGGGGTTCTGCGCAAGCCCTTCGGGCGGGTTGGGCGGGTTGGGCGGGGAGTGGGCTTGCTCTGTGTGGGCTTCGGTGCCGTAGGGGGTCTCCCCACCCGCCCGCCCGATTGCCCCGCGTCCACCTGTGTACGAACGGGCTCTCCCGCCCACCCACCCGATTGCCCCGCCTCGACCGGCGCCGTGCCCATGGCGTCCTCGTCGCCGTGGGCATATCGTACGGACCCAAACGAATAGGCGGCAGTAGCGGCGACCACCCAAGGAGCCATCCCATGCCCGGAGTTCACGGATTCTTCCCGCCCAAGACCGCGACAGGGCGCTCCTCGCTCATTCCGGCCCCGCCCTGGCACTACTCGGGCGACCTGCTCACCGTCGAGTACCGCACCGACCCGGCCAGGGTCCGCGAACTCCTCCCCGCGCCGCTCGACCTGGCGGCCGACGACCCCGGCGCCGTAGCCCTCATCTGGGCCGACTGGCAGTCCTGCGGGGGCTCCAAGGAGGAGCTGCTCGACCCGGTGCGGGCCCAGTACAAGGAGTGCTTCGCCGTCGTGCGCTGCGGCTACCGCGGCCGTACCTACTCCCGCTGCGTCTACATCTGGGTCGACAAGGATTTCGCCGTCGCCCGCGGCTACCACCAGGGCTACCCGAAGAAGCTCGGCTCGATCCACCTGACCCGCCCGCACCCCTTCGGCCCCGCGCCCCGCATCGAGGCGGGCGCCACCTTCGGTGCCACCCTCGCCGCCGCCGACCGCCGCCTCGCCCAGGCCGTGGTGGTCCTGCGTGAACCCTCCGAGACGAACGGCTTCGTCAACGCCCACCCCATGGCCCACCACCGCCAACTCCCCGCCATCGAGGGGAAGGGGCTGGCCCTGGACGAACTCATCGCGTCCGGTGCCGCTTCCTTCGAGGGCGGGCGGCCCTGGTCGGGCGAGGCCGAGCTCGACCTCTTCGACGCGCCCACGGAGGAGCTGGCCGCGCTGACGGTCGAGGAGCCGATCGGCGCGTACTACCGCCAAGTGGGCGTGACGTGGAACGGTGGAACGCTGCTGGAGAGCGGTCTGTAGGGGGGGCGCGGGACGCGAGCGCAGCCCCCCAACAGCTACCTACTGTCCCGCCGCCGACCCGATCCCCGCATACGTCTCCGGCCGGGCCCTGCGCAACCAGAGCCCCCACACGACCCCCGCCGCCGCGGCGATGAGCATCAGGGACGGCAGGATCCACCGCAGCGGGTTGCCGGACGAAACCCCCAGCTGGACGCTGAAGTTGGTCAGGGCGAGCCAGAAGAAGACCGCGAGCGCGACGCCCGACAGGAGCGGGGCGACAAGCCGGTTCCATCGGGGCTCGCCCAGCTCGCGGCGGCGCGCGAAGTAGGCGACGACCGAGGCCGACGTAGTGAGCAGGAGCAGGATGACGCCGAGGGCGCCGAGGTTGGTCAGCCACGTGAAGACGTCCATCACCGGGTCGCGTCCGGCGAGCGCGAAGACGCCGATGACGGCGAGACTGAGCGCGGTCTGGAGCAGGGAGCCCCGGTGTGGAGACCCGTGCCGCGAGTGGATCACCCCGAGCCCGCGCGGCAGCACACCCTCCCGCCCGAGTGAACGGGCGTACCGCGCAACGGCGTTGTGGAACGAAAGCAGCGCGGCGAGCAGGCTGGTGATGAGGAAGAGCTGCGCGAAGTCGGCGAAGGCCGAGCCCAGGCCGCTGCTCCGGTCGCTGAGGAAGAACAGCATCTCCGGCCCCTGCTCGGCCGCGACCTTCGTGGCCTGCCCGGTACCGGCGCCGCTGATCATCGCCCACGCGGTGGCCGCGTAGAAGACACCGATGAGCCCGACCGCGATGTACGTCGCGCGTGCCACGGTCCGGCGCGGATCACGGCACTCCTCGCTGTAGAGCGCCGCGGACTCGAAGCCCATGTACGCGGCGAACACGCAGCACAGCGCGACCCCGAGCGAGCCGTCGGTGGCGGCGCCCCAGGTGAGCGGGGTGGCGGAGATGCCCTCGGGCGCGTCGGCGAACTGCCCGATGTCGAAGACGAGTACGGTGCCGAACTCGAGCACGAGCAGCACGGCGAGCACCTTCACGCCAAGGTCCACGCGCCGGTACCCGAGCGCCCCCACCACGGCGATGCACGCGAGGACGAGCGCCCACCAGGGGATGTCGACGCCGGTCTTGGAGTCGATGAACTGCGCGGTCGTCGCCCCGAAGAGCCCCGCGATACCGATCTGCATGGCGTTGTACGCGAGCAGCGCGACGAAGGCGGCGCCGACACCAGCGGTACGGCCGAGACCCTGGGCGGTGTACGCGTAGAACGCCCCTGCGCCCGTGATGTGCCGGCTCATCGCCGCGTACCCCGCGCTGAAGAGGGCGAGGACGACGCCGATGAGGAGGTAGAGGAGGGGTATGCCGAGGATCCCCGTGACGCCGAGGGACTGCGGTATGCCACCCGCGGCCACGGTGAGCGGGGCCGATGCCGCGACGACGAAGAAGACGATGCCGGTGACGCCGATACGGCGCTCGGGTGCGGCGGTGGCGGAGAGGGGCGGCGCGGGCGTGGGTGTGCCGTGGTGATCGATGGCCATACCGGGACTCCGGGGAGGGGAGGGCGTATCCACAGGAAACGCGTTATCGTTTGAGCCCGTACGAATTCGAGTGGCGCTGATGGTACGGACGCGTATGCGCCCCGGCAAGGGGTCTTGGCAGACTGTGGACGTCCGGCCGGAACCACGGCGGACGCGCGAGGCACAGGGACGAGGAGATACGGACGTGACGGGCTACCGCACCATCCGCGAGACCGAGAAGGCGGTCAGGGCCAAGCTCGGCGGCACCCCCGTCAAGTACGAGCAGATGGCCGCCGTCTCGAACATCTACCGCGCGGCGTCGGCCGTCCGGCAGCACTTCGAGAACTCCGTGCTGCGCGGGGCCGAGCTGACGTGGACGTCGTTCGTGGTCCTCTACGTGGTCTGGATCTGGGGAGAGATGGAGACGCGGTACGTCGCCGAGGAGGCGGCCATCTCCAAGGGCACGCTGACCGGAGTGGCCCGCACGCTCGCGGGCCGGGGCCTGCTGGAACGCCGGGGCCACCCGGACGACGGACGGCTCGCGCTGCTGCGGCTCACGGAGGAGGGCGAGCGGCTGATGGAGAAGGTGTTCCCCGCGTTCAACGCGGAGGAGGCGTTCGTCGCCGACGGATTGACGGACGAGGAGTGCCGGACGCTGGCCGATCTGCTGCGGAAGATCGTGGTGCAGACGGAGGAGAAGGGGGACGAGCGCCGGCTGGAACTCCTGGACGGGGCTGAGCCCGCTCCTCGCCGGAGTGGCAGGCGGGCCAAGGAGTAGGTCTCATCTGGTGGCTGGCTGGCTGGCTGGCTGGCTGGCTGGCTGGTCAGTCGGCCGACCGACCGACTGACCGACTGACCAGCCACCTGCCGACTGGCCGACCTGCCGACCGGTCGCTCCGCGCCTCCCGGAGATGAGGTTTCGGACGAGGGAGACGGAATCCGGCGCCCTGCCCTGGGACTTCCCCGCCTGTGTCGCGGACAGCCGGGTCAGCCCTCACCGTCCGCGTCGTAGCGGGCCAGTACGGGACGCCGTGGCGGGTTCCCCGTGCTCGTGGAGTTGTTGAAGATCGCCACTCCCGCCGCCAGGACGGTCCGGGTGCCGGGGATCAGTCGCGTCGTGGTGACGTCGAACGGCTGCTTGAAGTCGTACTTCCGCTTCGGCTTCGGCACTTCGGACGGCTCGGGCAGTCGGCCCGGGTCGCGCAGTCTGTGCACCTTCCCGCCCTCGGTGCGGCGGGTCCGCGAGTCCAGGAGCAGCCCGCCGGTTCCGTCGGGGACGGTCGTGACGGTCGTGAAGGCCCGGCCGAGATCGGGAGCGCGCACTTTCCTCCACGTAGTGCCGTCACCGGTCAGCACGATGCTCTCGGAGTCGGGCTCCTTGTCCACCTCGCCGTGGTTGAAGTCGTGGCGGCCGAGCGCCCACAGACGGTCGCGCACAGGGTCGTGGACGATGGTTTCGAGTGAGGCGGACGGCTCGGGCGGTACGGGGTCGGGGAAGTGGAACGAGGGCGTGTCGAGCTGCTGCCAGGCGCCGTCCGCCCACCGGGCGGTGGCGGGCTGTGCGTAGCACTCCCCCTGACCGCACTCGGTGTCCACCGAACCGGCCACCCAGACGCGGGGGGTGCCGTCCTCGGCGGACGCGGCGGCGAGAGCGGCGGCGGGGAAGGGGAGAGAGGGGACATTCCAGCGTTCTCCGTCCCAGTGCACGACCTTGCCGTAGGGGCTGGCCCACAGCTGCGCCCCCGAGGCCACGCACCAGGAGCCTTCCGTCGCCCCGCCCGGCCATCGGCTGCCCGTGGTGGCCGGGGGATCGGGTAGCCGCTGCCACGACCCGCTTTTCCGGTGGAACACGGCGAGTTGGCCGTCCTGCCCCGTGTGCTGTGCGAGCCAGATCTCGCCGGGCGCGCCCGCGGCCAGTGCCCAGGAGGAGCGGCGGCCACCCGCGATCAGCTCGTCGGGCGGTGCGGGCTCGCTCCATCGCTTCCCGTCCCAGTGCTCCAGGAACGGGGTGGAGGACTGCGTCTCCCGCGCCCCCAGCAGCCACACGTCGTCCCGCGACGTGACGGCGAGGGCGAGGTAGGAGGCGCCGTGCTCGGGCGAGAGGTGCGTATAGCGCCAAGCCCCGCCCGTCGATTTGGCCGAAGCGGTGTCGGCGGCGGGCGGGGCCTCGCCGAGCCGGGCCGTGTCAGTGGTGGACGGGCTGGGTGAAGGCTGTTCCTTCCCCTTCCCGCCCGACTTGTCGTCCTTGGCGCAGCCGGTCAGCACTGAGGCCCCGGCGACAGCGGCCACGCCGATGAGCGTGCGCCGGGTGGGCGGGGAAGCGTTCATGCGCAACGACTGTAGTACCGGCCCTCAGGCCAACGAGGCCTGAGGGTACGGGGAAGGCGGGAGCGCGGCGCACCACGGCTGCCGGGCGCCTCAGTCACGCGCATCACTGATGCGCCAAGGATCTGTCGGTAAGGGACGCCGCTTGAACCAGTGCTCCGAACAGCCCTTGCTGTGCCGCATCCGCCGCGGCCGTGTCCTCCGGGTGCCACTGGACCGCCATGAACCACCCTTTCCCATCGGTGAGTTCAAGTGCCTCGACGGTCTCGTCGGCCGCCCAGGCGGTGGCCACAAGCCCCCGACCGATCACCTCCACGCACTGATGGTGGAAGCAGGAGACGGACAACGACTCTGCCCCCAGCTCCGCCCCCAGCGTGCGAGCCAGCGCCGAACCGGACGCCACGCGTACGGGATGCACCACATGCCTATGCGGCCTCACTCCCAACCCCGCTCCCGCCCGCGACTCCGCCCCCGCTCCCTCCGCCCCCACTCCCTCCGCCCCATCCATGTCCTGCACGTCCTGCATGTCCTGCCGAAGCGATCCCCCCAGCGCGACGTTCACCACTTGCAGCCCCCGGCAGACAGCGAGCAGAGGCAGGCCGCAGGCCAGGGCGCACCGCGCGAGGGCGAGGTCGAACGCGTCCTGGGCGTCATCCACGTCGTACACGGACCCGTGGACCTGGACCTGGACCTGGAGCTGCGCCTGCGCTTGCGCCTGGACCTGCGTCTGGACCTGCCCATCGGAGCCGTTCCCCGCGTACCGCCACGGCGCCAAGTCCCCACCCCCGGGCAGCAGCAGCCCGTCGCACCGGGCCAGCCGTGCCGCCGCCTCCCCGGCCGGACCCGGCAGCATCATGAACGGCTCACCGCCCGCACGGAACACCGCCTCCGCCAACGCCCGCGCCGTCACCACAGCCTCGTACCGAAGAGCCGAAGTCGACGCCGCATATCGCTGGGGCAGGGCGATCAGCGGGCGGGGGCGGCGGAGACTCACAGTTGGATCCACGTCGTCTTCAGCTCCGTGTACTTCTCCACCGCGTGCACCGACTTGTCCCGCCCGTTCCCCGATTGCTTGTAGCCGCCGAACGGCACCGTCACGTCACCCTCCTCGTAGCAGTTGACCCACACCGTCCCGGCGCGCAGGCGGCGCGCCACCGTGTGCGCGGTCGACAGGTCCGAGGTCCAGAGACCGGCCGCGAGCCCGTACTCCGTGTCGTTGGCGAGCGTGACCGCCTCGTCGAGCGAGCCGAAGGTGAGGACGGAGAGGACGGGACCGAAGATCTCCTCGCGGGCGATCGGCATGTCGGGGGTGACCCGGTCGAAGACGGTGGGCGCGAAGTAGCTGCCTCCGGGGACGACTTCACGTCGTACGCCCCCTGCCCGCAGCCGCGCGCCGCTCTCCGCACCCCGCCGCACGTGCTCCTGGACGGACGCCACGCGTGCGGCGCCCGCCAGGGCGCCCATCTCCGTCGCGGGGTCCAGCGGATCGCCCACCCGCAGGGTCCCGGCCCGCTCGGCGACCGCCGCCGTCACCTCCTCCGCCACCGACTCGTGGACGAGGAGCCGCGAGGGCGCGGTGCACATCTCGCCCTGGTTGAAGAAGATGCCCCAGGCGGCGGTGGATGCCGCCGCGGCGAGGTCGGGGGCGTCGGGCAGGATGATGTTGGGGGACTTGCCGCCGAGTTCGAGCCAGACGCGCTTGAGGTTGGAGTCGGCCGCGTAGTGGAGGAACTGGCGGCCCACCGCGGTGGACCCCGTGAAGGCGAGTACGTCCACGTCCGGGTGGCGGCCGAGCGCGCGGCCCGCGGTCGGGCCGTCGCCCGCGACGACGTTCAGGGCGCCGGGCGGAAGCCCCGCATCGTCGGCGACCCTGCCGAGCAACAGGGCTGACAAAGGCGTCAGTTCGGAGGGTTTCAGGACCACCGTGCAGCCTGCCGCGAGGGCCGGGGCCAGCTTCCAGGCCGCGAGCGTCAGGGGGAAGTTCCACGGGACCACCGCGCCGACGACGCCGGACGGCTCGCGTGTGACGAGGGCGAGGGCTTCGGGGTCGGTGTGCGGAGCGGTGTCGGTCAGCTTGTCGGCGAGCTGGCCGTACCAGCGGAAGGTGTTGGCCAGGGCGCGCAGCTCGACGGCGTACGACTCCGTGATCGGTTTGCCGTTCTCCAGAGTGACCGTGAGGGCGAGAGTGGAGCGGTGCTCTTCGACGAGAGCGGCGATCCGCAGCAGGGTCCGGCCCCGGTCGGCGGGGGAGAGGCGCGGCCAGGGGCCCGAGTCGAAGGCGCGGCGGGCGGCGGCGACCGCCAGGTCCACCTCCTTCTCGCCCGCGTCAGCGACCAGCGCGAGCGTGCGGCCGTCGCGTGGCGAGACGACGGGGAACGTACTCCCCGAGCCGTCCGCGTCGGCGCCCGCGATGCGGTGCCGGGTGGGGAGTGCGAGCGCTTCCGCCCGGCGTATCCAGTCCTGATGGCCGCTGGTGGCCAGGGCGTCGTCCGGCATGGATTCCTCCTGAGGTATTTCGTTTGAATTCAAACGGTAGCCGAACCGTGCGGTCCGATCGAGGGGTTGACCCCGTCCCCCCGCCACTCCTAATGTTGTTTGGGTTCAAACGAACTGGAGGAAGTCATGGCTCCCCCCAACCCCGCGCACCCGGCGAACCACCCGCACGCGGCGCATCCCTCGCGGGCGGCGAATCCCGTGCACACGGCGAATCCCGCGCACGCGGCGACCGTCGCGGGTGTCCGCGTCGACACCCGGCACTGGATCGGCGGAGAGCGCGTCGCCTCCGTCTCTGCCTCTGCCTCTGCCTCTGCCTCCGAGGGTGCGGCTGCCTCTGAGGGGGCGGCTGCCTCCGAGGGTGCGGCGGCTTCCGCCACCTTCACCGACCACTCGCCCCTCGACGGCACCCCGCTCGCCGAGATCGCCCGCGGTGGCGCGGCAGAAGCGCGGGCAGCCGTCGCCGCCGCCCGCGAGGCCTTTCCCGGCTGGGCCGCCACCCCGCCCGCCGAGCGCGCCCGGCTCCTGCACGCGGTCGCCGACGGGGTCGAGGCCCGTATCGAAGACCTCGCCGCCGTCGAGACCGCCGACAACGGCGCACTCCTGCGCTCCCACCGCCGCGGCGTCATGCCCCGAGTCGCCCACAACCTCCGCTACTTCGCCGACCGCCTCCTCGCCCTCGCCCACGACGACTTCGAGACCAGGGGCCACACGAACCACGTGAGCTGGGACCCGGCGGGCCCTGCCGTCCTCATCACGCCGTGGAACGCGCCGCTGATGCTGGCCAGTTGGAAGATCGGGCCCGCGCTCGCCGCCGGGAGCACCGTCGTCCTCAAGCCCGCCGAGTGGACCCCGCTGACCGCCTCGCTCTTCGCGGACATCGCGCACGAGGCGGGGCTTCCTGCCGGGGTCTTCAACGTGGTGCAGGGGTACGGCGCGGAGGTGGGCGAGGTCCTGGTCGCCGACCCCGATGTGCGCCGGATCAGCTTCACCGGGTCCGTGCCCACCGCGCGGCGGATCGCCGCGACCGCGGGCGCGCACCTCGTGCCGTGCAGCTTCGAACTGGGCGGCAAGTCCCCGCTGCTCGTCTTCGCCGACGCCGATCCGGAGCTCGCGGCCGACCTCGCCGTCGAGCAGTTCGACAACGCGGGGCAGGTCTGCCTGGCCGCCACGCGCATCCTGGTCGAGGAGTCCGCGCGGGATGCCTTCCTCGGGCACGTTCTTGACCGAGTAACAAAGCTGACCCAGGGAGATCCGCGCGACGAGGCCACCGACATCGGGCCCAACATCCACCCCCGGCACGTCGAGCGCGTCGACGGATTCGTGAGGCGCGCCCTGGACGCGGGCGCGAAGGCCGTCATCGGCGGCGGGCGCAACACCGAGCTCGGCGGCAACTACTACCTCCCCACCCTCCTCACCGACGTCGCCCAGGACTCCGAGATCGTGCAGGAAGAGGTCTTCGGGCCCGTCCTCACCCTCCAGACGTTCCCCGACGGCGACGAGGGCGAGGCCGTGCGCCTCGCCAACGGCACCCGCTTCGGCCTCGCCGCGACGCTCGCCACCGGCGACCGCGAGCGCGCCGCCCGGGTCGCCGCACGGCTCGTCGCCGGCACGGTGTGGGTCAACTGCTTCTTCGTACGCGACCTGTCCGCGCCCTTCGGCGGCTCCCGCGATTCGGGGATCGGGCGCGAGGGCGGCGACTGGTCCTTCGACTTCTACTGCGACCTGAAGAACACCGTGACGGCGCCAGGGGGGCCTCCCCTGCCCGAGCGGAGCCGAGAGCGTACGGAAGGACGGGCCCGCCATGGGTGAGATCGTCGGGGCCGGGCTCCTCGCCCACGTGCCCACCATCGTGCTGCCCGAAGAGACCCGCAAAGAGCTCAACGAAGGCCGCGAGATCAGCCTCGTCCCCGGACTGCGTCGCCTGCGCGAAGAGGTGTTCGAGACCCTCGACCACGACACCGTCGTCGTCCTGGACTCGCACTGGGCCACCACGGTCGAGTTCGTCGTCTCCGCGCATGCGCGCCGCGCCGGTCTCTTCACCTCGGAGGAGCTGCCGCGCGGCATGTGCAGGATGCCGTACGACTATCCGGGCGACCCCGAACTGGCGTCCTCCATCACGGAGTTCGCCGACCGCCACGGGACCTGGGTCACTCCGGTCGACGACCCGTACCTGCCGGTCCATTACGCCACGATCAACCTCTGGAAGTACCTGGGCGAGGGCCTCCCGGACAAGAAGTGGCTCTCGATCGGGGTCTGCCAGACCGGCGACACCGAGGACCACCTGCGCCTCGGCCGCGCGCTCGCCGACGGGATCGCGGCGCTGCCCGACCGCAAAGTCATCCTCATCGCGTCCGGCGCCCTTTCGCACACCTTCTGGCCGCTGCGGCAGCTGCGCGCGCACGAGTCGAGCGAGCCTTCCCACATCCGTACGCCCGAGGCGCGCGCCGCCGACGAGCGGCGCATCGAGTGGTTCGAGCGCGGCGACCATGCCACGGTCCTGCGCACCATGCCGGAGTTCCTCACCCACAAGCCCGAGGCGCGCTTCGGCCACTACCTGATGATGATCGGTGCTCTCGGAGAAGAGCGGTGCTCCGCGCCCGGGCGCGCCTTCAGCGACTACGAGAACTCGGTGGGCACCGGCCAGATGCACCTGTGGTTCGACCGCCCCGCCGAAGGCTGGACCGTCACCCCCGCCGAGCACACCGAGCACACCGAGCGCACCGAACACACCGAGCACACCGCCCACGCCGAGAGTGAGGCCTCACTCCTATGACGGCCACCGTCGAGTACCGCCGCATCCTCCTCGAAGGCGCCGCGGCCCAGGTCGTGCGCGAGGGTGACGAACTGGTCGCGGCCGACGGCCGCCGGGTGAAGGCGTCCGAGGCGCACCACCTCCCTCCCGTACACCCCTCCAAGGTGATCGCCGTCCACCTCAACCACCGCAGCAGAGTCCAGGAGTTCGGCGTCAGCCTGCCGTCGGCGCCCACCTACTTCCACAAGCCGGTCTCGGCGCTGAACGCGCACGGCGGCGCGGTCGTCCGCCCCGAGGGCTGCAAGTACCTCAACTACGAGGGCGAGATCGGCATCGTCATCGGCCGCACCTGCCGCAATATCGCCCCCGCCGACGCGGGCGCGTACATCGCGGGCTACACCGTCGCCAACGACTACGGCCTGCACGACTTCCGTGACACCGACGCCGGTTCGATGCTCCGGGTCAAGGGCTCCGACACGCTCTGCCCGCTGGGCCCGGGCCTCGTCACGGGGTGGGACTTCCACTCCAAGTACCTGCGGACGTACGTCAACGGGGTCCTTGTGCAGGACGGTTCGACGGACGAGATGGAGTGGGACATGCACTATCTCGTCGCCGACATCGCCCGCACGATCACGCTGGAGCCGGGCGACGTGCTGCTGTCCGGCACCCCCGCCCATTCCCGGCCCGTCCGGCCGGGAGACGTCGTCGAGGTCGAGGCCGAGGGCCTTGGCCGCCTCACGAACCACATCGTCACCGGTCCGACGGCCATCCGCTCCGACGTCGGTGCCCAGCCCACGGAGTCCGAGGAGGTCGTGTCGACGGCCTTCGGAGGCGACTGGGAGTTCCGCGGCAGGCGACCCCCACGCCGCTAGATCCCCTCATCCCTAAGGGAGTTCACATGCTCAAGGTGACCGTCGACCTCGACGTCTGCCAGAACCACGGGCAGTGCGTCTTCGCCGCGCCGGACGTCTTCACGCTCGACGAGGACGGCCGTCTCGCGTACGCCGAAACGCCCGACGAGGCCCTGCGCGCCGACGTGGAGGACGCCGCCGACGTCTGTCCGCTCCAGGCCATCCAGGTCGAGGGCTGACCCGCCGTGGCCTTGACGGGATCGGCGGGATCGGCGGGATCGGCGGGATCGGCGGGGCAGGCCGGACGGGCCGGACCGACGGGAATCGCCGTCGTCGGCGCGTCGCTCGGCGGGCTGCGGGCGGCCGAACAGCTGCGGGCCGCGGGGTGGGAAGGGGCGATCACGGTGTACGGGGACGAGCCCCATCTCCCGTACAACCGGCCCCCGTTGTCCAAGGAGGTCCTCGCGGGCGAGGCCTCGGCCACGGTCACGGCGCTGCGTCGGCGCCCGAGCGTCGACGACGTGGAATGGCGGCTCGGTTCGGCGGTCCGGTCCGCCGATCTGTCCGCGCGCACGCTCACCCTGGCCGACGGTTCGGTTCATGGGTACGAGGGCCTGGTGGCCGCTACAGGGGTGCGGCCACGCAGGCTTCCCTTCACCGGGGGTCCGCCACGACACGTCGTACGGACGCTGGAGGACTCGGCGGCGCTGCGTGGCGAACTGGGCCATGGCGTACGGGTGTTGGTGATCGGTTCGGGCTTCATCGGCTGCGAGGTGGCGGCCACGGCCCGCAAGGCGGGGTGCGAGGTGATGGTCGTCGCCCCGGAGGCCGAGCCCATGATGCTCGCGGTGGGCGAGGAGCTCGGGCGTGCGCTGCGGCGGCGGCACGAGGCGCGGGGGGTGCGGTTCCGGATGGGGCGGCTCGTCGCTGAACTGGGCGGCGGGGGCGGAGGGGGCGGCGACGGGTGCGTGGTCCTTGACGACGGGAGCGCGTACGCGGCCGACGTCGTCGTCGAGGCGGTCGGCTCGGTGCCCAATGTGGAGTGGCTGAGGCCGAGTGAGGGGGACGGAGGGGGCGGCCTCGATCTGACGGACGGCATCCTGTGTGACGCGCATCTGCGGATTGGGGGGCTTCCGTACGCGGTGGCCGTGGGGGACGTGGCGCGCTTCCCGAACCCTCGCTACGGGGCGCTCGCGAGGCGGGTCGAGCACTGGTCGATGGCGGCGGACTGCGCGCGGCACGGGGCGCGGGTGCTGGTGGCCGGGCTCGGGGGCGGGGAGCACGGCCTGGCGCCGTTCGCGCCGCTGCCGTCGTTCTGGAGCGACCAGTTCGATGTGCGGGTGCAGTCGTTCGGGCTGCCGGGGGCGGGGGAGCGGGTCGAGCTGCTGGCGGGGGATGCGGGCTCGCTGGAGGGGGATGTGGTTCACGGGTATTTCGTGCGGGAGCGGTTGGTGGGGGTGGTCGCGCTTGGTGGGCCGAAGGCTGTGGGCTTGGCCGGGCGCTATCGGGGGGAGCTGATGGAGTTGCCGGAGGGGGAGAAGGTGCCGTAGGGGCGGGCCGTGCGGGGCTTTCCCCATCCCGCCCCTTCCCGAACCATGGGGCTGCGCCCCCTGGACCCCCGACAAGATGTCCTCAATCGCCGGACGGGCTGACAGCATTCAGCCCGTCCGGCGATTGAGGACGAATTCGGCGGAGCCGGTGATCAACGGGACGCAAAACGCAGGCCGATCTATCCCCCCACCGCACTCAGCAGAGCCAGCGGCGCCGCCGCCGACCGCGACTCCCGTACGCACGCGTGCGGGTAGGGAACCGGCCCGGGATAGCACTCCCGCCCGTACCCGGCGATCACCTCCGGCAGCCGGTCGCCGCCCCGCGACGCCGCCGCCACCAGGCCGCGTGCCACGGCCCGCGCCTCGTCATGGAGGCCGTAGCGCGCGAGCCCCAGGGTGATGAGGGCGTTGTCGTGCGGCCACACCGAACCCCGGTGGTAGGAGAGCGGGTGGTACGCCGGCTGACCGGCGGCCAGGGTGCGGACTCCCCAGCCCGAGAAGAAGTCCGGTTCCAGGAGACGGCGGCCGACCGCCTCTCCGTACTCCTTGTCCAGGAGCCCTGACCACAGCAGATGCCCGGCGTCCGACGCGAGCGCGTCGACCTGCTGTCCCGTGCCGTCGAGGGCGAGCGCGGGGAAGCCCTTCGCCGGCATCCAGAAGTCCCGCTGGAAGCGGTCCCGCAGGTCGGCCGCCGCCTGCGTGAGCAGGTCCGCGTACACCGCGTCGTCCCAGACGGTGCGCGCGAGCCACGCCGTACGGCCGAGGGCGTCGTACGCGTAGCCCTGCGCGCCCGCCGCCATCACCGGGCCCGTGGCGCGGCTGCCGTCGGCGGAACAGATCGCGCCGGGGGAGTCCTTCCAGTTCTGGTTGGCGAGGCCGCCCTCGTCCGCGCGGTAGACGAGGTAGCCGCGCGAGGTGAGCCCGCCGTGGTCGAGGATCCAGCCGACGGCGGCCCGCGCGTGCGGCTCCAGGCGGCGGGCCAGGGTCGTGTCGCCGGTCCGTTCCGTGTACGCGCCGAGCAGGACGAGGAAGAGCGGGGTCGCGTCGACCGAGCCGTAGTAGCGCCCGTACGGCACCTGCCCGAAGTGCGCCAGCTCCCCGTGCCGCACCTCGTGGACGATCTTGCCGGGCTGGGCGACCGCCCCCTCGGTGGCCTCCGTGGCCTGGGCGGCGGCGAGCGCGGGGAGTGTCGCCGCGGCCAGGCGCGGCAGATAGGGGAGCGCGAAGAGCGAGGTCAGGAGGGCGTCACGGCCCAGGAGCGTCACGAACCAGGGGACTCCCGCCGCCGGGACGCTCAGCGCCTCGCCGTCCGGTCCTGACGCGGGCACCTGGAGTACGGCGAGGTCCGCGAGGCCCCGCTCGCACGCCGCCGCCAGCTCCGGCCAGCCGCCGGGGATCTCGATGCCCTTCGCGAAATCGGCTTCCAGGGAGGTGAGCTGAGCGGAAGCCTCCGCCGGTCCCGCCGGGACCCGGGGCGTCGGCGCGTCATGCGGATGCGCCGCGACACGCAGTGCCACCTCCGCCGTGCCGTGCGCGTCGAGGCCGAGGGTCCAGACGAGCCGTCGCGCACCGGTCCCCGTCTCCTCGACCGCGTCCGGCGCCGGGTCCGCCGTCACGGTCGTACGGGAACACCACTCACGGCGCCGGTAGGCGAACTCGATGCCCTGGATCGCCTCGCCCTCGTCACCGCCGATGACCTTGCGCGACCGGACGGCGCCCGTCTTCGCGTACGTACGGTGGTCGGACCGCAGCTCGAACTGGTCGGCGAAGTCGGCGTCCACGGTCAGCGCGAGACGTACGGTCGTCGGCACTGGGCGGTTGCACGTGACGCGCAGCGACTCCACGAACGCGCCGTCCGTGACCGCCTGTTCACGGAAGAGCGTGCAGGACGCGGGCTCCTGCCTGCCGCCGCGCGGGACGAGCACACAGCGCGCGACACCCGCGTCCGCGTCGGCGTCCGACACCGGCGCGAGGATCTCCGGGACGACCCCGTCGACCGTCAGCTGCCAGCGGCTCAGGTGCCGTGCGTCGCGCACGAACAGACCGCCCGGGGCCGTGCCGTCCCGCACCCCGCTGATGTCGCCGCCCGGGCCGAGCGCCGCGAACGTACCGCCCCGCACGAGCGGTTGACGCTGATCAGTCATCCCTTAACCCCTCACTCGTCACCGCCGCGCCGGGCCCGTCGGCGGGCCTCCCGTGCGGCTCCTCGTCACGCCCGGCGGGATCGTCGAGCAGCAGATCCAGGGCGAGCGCGGCGCTCCAGCCGAAGCCGCGCGCACCGCAGCCACGCCCCGTGTACGGGTCCACGTACTCCGCGAACCCGGACTCCCCGGCCACATCGAGCAGCGCGCGCCGCAGGCCGTCCGCCCGCGCGCGCTCGCCGTGCAGCCGAAGTCCCCGCTCGATCAGCCAGTTGGTGTTGAACCACGCGGGTCCGCGCCAGTACCGCCGCGGGTCGAACGCGCTCGCGGTGAGGTCGTAGCTCGGCACGAGCCGCGCGGGACCGCCGAGGCCGAAGTGCGGTCCGCACGCGGTCCGTACGAGGGCGGTGGAGACGCGGCGCGGCAGCGCGGGCAGGATCAGCGGCACGAGGCCGCCGACCCCGCGCTCCGGCACCAGCTCACCGTTCCCGTCAGCTCCAGCGGACCGCAGGTCGCGGCAGAGGAAGAGGCCGTCCGCCGGATCCCACAGCCGCTCCACGAGGGTCCCGGTGAGCGCCTCCGCCCGGGATTCCCGCGCGCCGGACGCGTCGTGCAGGCCCAGCTCGGCCTCGATACGGGCCAGTGCGTGCTCGGAGGCGATCAGGAGTGCGTTGAACGAGGGGTCTTCGACGGCGAACTGGCCCGCGTCGCTGATGAATCCGTCCTCGCTGCCGGTGAATTCGCCCGCGCCGCGGGTGAGTTCGCCCGCTCCATCGGCGTACCGACGGTCGCGGTAGTCCGCGGCGAGCCGCACGTACCTGCCGTAGTCGAGATCGGTCGGCCGGTCCTCCGCGGCGCCGTGGTCCAGGTCGGCGCGGCGGTACGCGGCCGGGTCCGCCGGGGTCACGCGGCTCAAGGGGGCATCCCAGCAAGGGCTGTTGTCCATGCCCTGCTCCCAAGGGTGGACGACGGAGGCGAGCCCCGCGCCGCCCACGTTCCTGCGGTGCAGCAGATAGTGGTGCCAGGCGGCGAGCCGCGGGTGGGCGCGGGCCAGGAAGGAGCGGGCGCGGGAGAGACCCGGGTCGGCGCGGTGGACGAGCCAGGCGGCGAGCGCGTGGACCGGTGGCTGCACGATGCCGGAGGTCTGCACGTCCCCGGGCGCCCCGGCCGCGCGCCCCGCCGTCGTGGAGCGCCAGAAGTCGGGGCTGGGAAAGTAGGCGTCCAGGGGGACGGACGGGTTGAACACGATGTGCGGTACGCGGCCGTCGCCCCACTGGGCGAAGAGCAGCGTCTCCAGCTCCAACTGTGCCCGCAAGGGGGAGAGATGACGCAGGCCGATCGCGATGAACGCGGAGTCCCAGGACCACTGGTGTGGATAGAGCCGGCGCGAGGGCACCGTCGACGTACCCGTCCAGTTGGCCCACAGGACCTCGGCGGCACGCGCGCGCAGCGACGTCGGGGCACGGCGGGTGGCGGTGGTCAGCTGGGCTGTGCCGCCCACGTTCGTGCGGTCCACACAGATCTCCCCGAGGGGTTCGACGCTCTGTCAGTTTGGTCTGGCCCACCATAGAGTTACGTCTACTTAACACGCAAAACTCAATATGTAACGTGGAGTTGATGAGCGCAAGGGGAGAGTGGATGCCGGACAGTGAAATGCAGGCGGAGACGCGGACAGCGGTGCGGGCGGGGTCGCAGGCGGCGATGCCCGCGGAAGCGCGGGCGACGGGGGGACGCGTGGGCGGGCAGCACGCCGGTGCCGGGGACCTGCTCCACCTGGTCCGCAGCGGACAGGCCACCACGCGCGGCGCCCTGCAGCAGGCCACCGGACTCTCCCGGGCCACGGTCGGCCAGCGCCTCGACCGCCTCTTCCGAGCGGGCTGGCTGCGGGAGGGCGCCGGAGGCGCCCCCGACAAGGCGGGCTCACCGCTCGGCGGACGCCCGTCCATCCGTCTGGAGTTCGACGATTCCCACGCGGTCGTCCTCGCCGCCGACCTGGAGACCCGGCACGCCCGCACCGCCCTGCTCGGCCTCACCGGCGAGATCATCGCCGAGCAGGCGGGACCTCTCTCGATCGAGGACGGCCCTGAGACGGTCCTCGCCGAACTGGGTGTCCGCTTCGCCGAGCTGCTGCGCAAGGCCGACCGCGCCCCCGCGTCGGTCTGCGGCATCGGGCTCGCCGTGCCGGGCCCCGTGGACAGCGAGACGGGCCGCGTCGTCCAGCCGCCGATCATGCCGGGCTGGGACGGCTACGACATAAGGGGCCGCCTGCGCCGCGCCTTCGCCGAACAGACGGGCGGGCCCGCAGACATCCCGGTCCTTGTCGACAACGACGCGAACCTCATGGCGTACGGCGAACAGCGCGCCTCGTACCCGGAGTGCTCGGCCTTCGCCCTGGTCAAGGTCTCCACCGGCATCGGCGCGGGCGTCGTCGTCGACGGCGCGGTCTACCGGGGGATCGACGGCGGCGCGGGGGACATCGGCCACATCAGGGTGCTGGAGCGGGCCGGGAGCGCGGAGGGCATACAGGGAGCACAGGACATACAGAGAGCACAGGGGGCACAGGGCGCACAAGGCGCACGGCAGGCGACCGCCCTGTGCAAGTGCGGTTCCTACGGCTGCCTGGCCGCCGTGGCCAGTGGCCGTGCGGTGGCCCGCCGGCTGAGGGAGGCGGGCGTTCCCGCGGCCTCGGGGGCGGATGTGCGGGCGCTCCTTGAGGCGGGCAACCCCGAGGCGGTGGGCTTCGCGCGGGAGGCGGGGCGGCACGTCGGGGAGGTCCTGGCCACCGTTGTCACGCTCCTGAACCCCGGCGTTCTGATGATCGCCGGAGATCTGGCCGGAACACCGTTCCTCACCGGGGTGCGCGAACTGCTCTACCAGCGGGCCCTGCCCCGCTCGACCGCTCATCTGGAGGTCGTCACCTCGCGCCTCGGTGAGCGCGCGGCCCTCGTGGGTGCGGGAACGCTGGTGGTGGAGCACTTGTACGCCCCGCAGCGGGTGGAGGAGCGACTGGCCGCGCTCGGCGTATGACGGCCGTGTGTCCGTCTCGCTCCGGAGTCCGGATGCTGACATCCGGCCGCTTCAAACGGCGTGATTCTCGCCACCCCTGATAGGGCTTGCGCTCAGATGAGCGATTCCATGGCGATTGCACTTCTCCAAGGGGTGGCACTCAGTGCCACTGCTCGATCATTCATGAGGTGAACTCACATCTGAGTATCTCCCGCTCATCTGAGCAAATCGCCGCATCTGGGAGGTCGCCTCGTTCAAGAGTTGAACGAATAAACCGCAGCTGGGCTACCGCCGAGTCACTTTCGATCTACTGGCGGACGGGTGGTTACAGCCGTATGACGCACAAGTGGACGTACCCAGGTGCCTTCGATCTGGGTATGTTCCTCGCCGTCAGGGCAGCCACCGAGTCCTCGAGGAGTCGAGACCCGTGTCGGAAAACAAAGATCCCCACGTAGCGCACGTGGCGCACGTAGCGAAGAGCGATGCGAGCGATGCAGGCGATGCGGCCGTGAAGTTCGTTTATGACTTCACCGAGGGCAACAGGAACCTGAAGGACCTTCTCGGCGGGAAGGGCGCGAACCTCGCCGAGATGACCAACCTCGGGCTGCCCGTCCCTCCGGGCTTCACGATCACCACAGAGGCCTGCAAGACCTACCTCGCCAGTGGCGAGGAGCCGGTCGAGCTGCGCGACGAGGTGAGTGCGCACCTCGAAGCCCTCGAGAAGAAGATGAGCAAGAAGCTCGGTCAGGCCAATGACCCGCTGCTCGTCTCGGTCCGCTCGGGCGCCAAGTTCTCGATGCCCGGGATGATGGACACCGTCCTGAACATCGGGCTCTCCGACAAGTCGGTGACGGGCCTCGCCAAGCAGTCCGGCGACGACCGTTTCGCGTGGGACTCCTACCGCCGCCTCATCCAGATGTTCGGCAAGACCGTCATGGACGTCGACGGCGAGCTCTTCGAGGACGCCCTCGAGGCGGCCAAGGCGGCCAAGAAGGTCACGATCGACACCGACCTCGAGGCAGCCGACCTCAAGAAGCTGGTCACGAAGTTCAAGAAGATCGTCAAGACCGAGGCCGGGCGCGACTTCCCGCAGGACCCGCGCGAGCAGATGGACCTCGCGATCCGCTCGGTCTTCGAGTCGTGGAACACCGACCGCGCCAAGCTCTACCGCCGTCAGGAGCGCATCCCCGGCGACCTGGGCACCGCGGTCAACATCTGCTCGATGGTCTTCGGCAACCTCGGCCCCGACTCCGGCACGGGCGTCGCGTTCACCCGCGACCCGGCCAGCGGCCACCAGGGCGTGTACGGCGACTACCTGCAGAACGCGCAGGGCGAGGACGTGGTGGCGGGCATCCGCAACACCGTCCCGCTCGCCGAGCTCGAGCAGATCGACAAGAAGTCGTACGACCAGCTCATGCAGATCATGGAAACCCTCGAAACGCACTACAAGGACCTGTGCGACATCGAGTTCACGATCGAGCGCGGCCAGCTGTGGATGCTGCAGACGCGTGTCGGCAAGCGCACCGCCGGTGCCGCCTTCCGCATCGCGACGCAGCTCGTCGACCAGGGCCTGATCGACGAGGCCGAGGCGCTGCAGCGCGTCAACGGCGCTCAGCTCGCGCAGCTCATGTTTCCCCGCTTCGACGCGGAGGGAACCGAGGGCGGCAAGGTGACGCAGCTCGGCCGGGGCATCGCCGCGTCACCCGGTGCCGCGGTCGGCAAGGCGGTCTTCGACTCGTACACGGCCATCAAGTGGTCGCGTTCGGGCGAGAAGGTCATCCTCATCCGCCGTGAGACCAACCCCGACGACCTCGACGGCATGATCGCGGCCGAGGGCATCCTCACCTCGCGCGGCGGCAAGACCTCGCACGCCGCCGTCGTCGCCCGCGGCATGGGCAAGACGTGCGTCTGCGGCGCCGAGGAGATCGAGGTCGACACCAAGCGGCGGCGCCTGACCTCCGCGAACGGTGCGATCGTCGAGGAGGGCGACGTCGTCTCCATCGACGGCTCGACGGGCAAGGTGTACCTGGGCGAGGTGCCCGTGGTCCCCTCGCCGGTCGTCGAGTACTTCGAGGGCCGGATGCACGCGGGTGCCGACGACGCCGACGAGCTGGTCGGCGCCGTGCACCGGATCATGGCGTACGCGGACCGAGTACGCCGCCTGCGGGTCCGCGCCAACGCCGACAACGCCGAGGACGCACTGCGTGCCCGCCGCTTCGGCGCCCAGGGCATCGGCCTGTGCCGCACCGAGCACATGTTCCTCGGTGAGCGCCGCGAGATGGTCGAGCGGCTGATCCTCGCCGACGCGGACGTGGAGCGCGAGGAGGCCCTCAAGGAGCTCCTGCCCCTGCAGAAGCGGGACTTCGTCGAGCTGTTCGAGGCGATGGACGGCCTCCCGGTGACGGTCCGTCTCCTCGACCCGCCGCTGCACGAGTTCCTGCCGGACATCACCGAGCTCTCCGTCCGGGTGGCCCTCGCCGAGTCCCGCAAGGACTCCAACGAGAACGACCTGCGCCTGCTCCAGGCGGTGCACCGTCTGCACGAGCAGAACCCGATGCTGGGCCTGCGAGGCGTACGCCTGGGACTCGTGATCCCCGGTCTGTTCACCATGCAGGTGCGGGCGATCGCCGAGGCCGCGGCCGAGCGCAAGAACGCCAAGGGCGACCCGCGCGCGGAGATCATGATCCCGCTCGTCGGCACGGTCCAGGAGCTGGAGATCGTCCGCGAGGAGGCCGAGCAGGTCATCGCGGAGGTCGAGGCGACGACCGGCGTGGCGCTGAAGCTGGCGCTCGGCACCATGATCGAGCTGCCGCGTGCCGCGCTCACGGCGGACCAGATCGCGGAGGCCGCCGAGTTCTTCTCCTTCGGCACGAACGACCTCACGCAGACGGTCTGGGGCTTCTCGCGCGACGACGTGGAGGCGAGCTTCTTCACGGCGTACCTGGAGAAGGGCATCTTCGGGGTCTCCCCCTTCGAGACCATCGACAAGGACGGCGTAGGCAAGCTGGTGAAGGACGCGGTCAAGGCTGGCCGAGCCACCCGCCCCGACCTGAAGCTCGGAGTCTGCGGCGAGCACGGCGGCGACCCGGAGTCCGTGCACTTCTTCCACGAGGTGGGCCTGGACTACGTCTCCTGCTCCCCGTTCCGCATCCCGGTGGCCCGCCTGGAGGCGGGGCGCGCGGCGTCGGAGTCGGCGGGCAGCGACCACCGGTAGGTCTCTCCAGGACCACCGGTAGAACTCCGGAGCCGTCGCCGTGTCCCCGACCCTCACCGATGCGACGGCGGCTCCGGTTCACCACGAAGGGGCAGCTCCCTGTGCGGGGGAACTGCCCCTTCGGCATTCTCCGCGGAGACTGTCGCCCCGTTCAGGGCCCGGTGGAATTCGACCCCCATCGCCACTACCGCATCATTTCGTTCTCAGCTCTCAGCTCTCAGCTCTCGGCTACCGGCTCGGTTCTTCGCGATGTTCCGTGTCTTCCTGGTGTTGGCTGACTCGGCGACCACGGCGAGTACCGCCGGCGACGTCGACAACTCGGCGAGGAAGCGCTGCATCCAGTCTGTGACCTCCGCCAACTCGGCCGGTGTCGGCACGCGACCGTCCTCGATGGACAGGTAGAACAGCCAGTCGTGGATGCGGCGGCGGATGAACTCGCGGTACCCCTCCGCCGGGAGCTGGTCGATCTCCGGCAGTAGTTCGGCCGACCACTGCCGGAACTCGGCAGGACCGGTCACCTTCATCGCGATCTTGTCCACGAGGGCGACCACGGCCGTCTTGGACCCCATCTCGTGGGGGTCGCGCAGGATCGTGGCCACGACCGCACGGTCCCGGTCGCGGCTTTGCGAGGAAGCGATCACCGAGACGACGCGTTGGTAGGCGGACGATCGGACGTGCTCGTCCGCGACGGCTTCGTCGACGTCCACGTCGATGATGCCGACCTCCGCCAGCAACTCGGCCACATCGGAATGCAATGTCATCGCTTCGTCCCTTCCCGCAGGGCTTCTTGGCGGCCTCACGCCGCTCCCGTGCAGCCCGCTCCTCCGCCATGTGCGCTACGTCAGTCGTAGATCCGCATGCACCGGGCTGTGGTCCGAGTACTCGGAGGGACGCACGCCGTGTTCGAGCGAGACGAAGCCTCGCAGGAAGATGTAGTCGAACTTGCTCTGCCAGTCGGTCGTCGGCTCGCAGGTGCCGGTGGCCGCCGGGCCGCACCCGGGGTCCGCGTCCGCCGCCAGGCCCCACATCCCGGTGAGTTCGGAGGCGTCCGGCGTCGCGTTGAAGTCGCCGAGGACGATCGTGCGGTCGTGCTTGGCGATCTCCGTCGCGAGTACGCGGGTCTGCTTCGCCCGGACGTCTTCCTGCTGCCGTTGAGCCAGGTGTGTGTTGAAGACCCGGACCGGTCGGCCGTCCACGAGCGTGCTGACCGCCATGTACCCGCGGTCCTCGGACCCGCCGTCGGGGTACTCCACGTTCACGTGGTTCGTCATCGGTGCCGCCGAGAGGACCGCCTGCCCAAAGCCACCCGGGCTCCACGGCACGCCCCCGCAGCGGCCCCAATTGTGCAGAACCGAGCCGTACTCGACGTGGTAGACGAGCCCGTACAGGTACTCCAGATGATCCCGGATCTCCTCGACGTCACGCACGCACGCCTCTTGCAGGCCGATGACCTGAGGGGCGTACGTGGCGATGTCCGCCGCCCGGCCGGCGTTGAACCCGCTCGCGTTGCAGGGGTTGCAGATGTTCCACGTCATGACCCGGTTCGGCACGACCTCTTCGGGGGCGTCGGCAGGCAGTGGTTTGGCGACGGGGACGCCGTCCGGTGCGCTGGGGCCGACGAGCGCCACGCAGGCCACGATCATGGCGCCCGCGAGCCATCGCACGCCTGTTCCGGTCACCATCGCCTCCTCGAAGTGGAGACACACGGCGGCATCGGATGAGGTCTCCCCGCACGAGGTTATGGGACGGGCCGTCTGGGGCACGTGAGGGCCCTGGATCTCGCCAGGCCCCTCGGTCGATCCCCTCGTTCGGTCCGCTCGTTCGGTCCGCTGGTTCCGTACGCTCGTTCCGTCCGCTCAGCGCACGACGTCGATGACCGCCTTGCCCGGCACGCGGCGGCCTGCCAGTTCGGCGGCTGCCCGTGCGACCTGCGTCCAGTCGGTGCGCAGGGCGACTTGCGGGTCCAGTTCGCCGCGGGCGGTGAGTGCGGCGAGCCAGGTGAGATCGGCGCCCAGGTCCACGGAATCGCATCGGACGCCGTACGGCAGGACCGCGCGGCACTCGTCCGGCACATGCGCACAGCCTTCGCGGCGATCCCCGCGGTCGCGGCACTGGCCGCGCAGGACAGCTGAGCGGGCAGGGCGACCTTCGGCGTACGAGGGCGAGGTCAGTACGCGTCGGACCGGCTCCGCCCCGCCGCGACGCGGAACCGCAGGCGGCAGATGACCGCGTCCGTGTCCCGGCGGACGGCGCGTGCGAGGACCGAACCGCGCTGGTTCTGGAGCAGGCGCTGCCAGACATGGGCCGGTTCCACCTCGGGGATCAGGACCGTGACGCGGGTGGTGGGGTGGTACGTGTAGATCTTCCGTACGTACGCCGACACCGGACGCCCGACCGTACGCGTCAGGGACGGCAGCTCCACCAGATCGACGCCCGGGTTCCACAGCTCCCAGTCGCGGCGCAGCGCCTCCGACGCGCGCCGGTCCTCGGCGTCGGGATGGGTGACCGTGACCGCGCGCACCTCGTCGCCTAGCGACACCGCGGCGTTCAGGGCCTCGCCGGTGAGGCGGGACAGGTTCGACACGGGGACGATGATCAAGGAGTGGTCGCGGTGCGGGGGCTCCGGGACACGGCCCAGGCCCAGATCCTCGCCGATCCGGCGGTAGGCGCGGTGCACGGCCTCGAAGCAGAGCACGATCGCGGGCAGCGCGAGGACGATCAGCCAGGCGCCCTCCGTGAACTTGGTGGCCGTGACGACCACCGCACTGATGCCGGTCAGGACCGCGCCCAAGCCGTTGAGCAGGGCCTTCGCGGGCTTGCCCGCCGCGCGCCAGTGGAGCACCATCCCGGTCTGGCAGAGCGTGAAGCCGACGAAGACGCCGATCGCGAAGAGCGGCACGAGCGTGTTGGTGTCGCCGCCGGAGAAGACGAGCAGCCCCGCCGATACGGCGGCCAGGGCGAGGACGCCGTGCCGGTGCACCTGGCGGTCGGCCTTCAGGGCGAAGACGTGCGGGAGGTAGTTGTCCCGGGCGAGCAGGCTCATCAGGACCGGCAGGCCGCCGAAGGACGTGTTGGCGGAGAGGGCGAGCAGGATCATCGTCGCGAACTGCACCACGTAGAAAGCCCAGTTGTGGCCGAGTGACGCGTCCGCGAGCTGCGCGAGGACCGTGACGCCCTCGACCGGCTGGAGCCCGAAGCGGGAGATCAGCACGGACAGGCCGATCAGCATCACCCCGAGCAGTGCGCCGAGCGCGACCTCCGCGTGCTGGGCGCGTTTGACGCGCGGGGTGCGGAAGGACGGCACGGCGTTGGCGATGGCCTCCACGCCGGTGAGGGCGGAGCAGCCCGACGCGAACGCCTTCAGGAGGAGCAGGGCTCCCACGGACGTGGCGTTGTCGGCGAGGGCCGAGGCCTGCCCGTCGGCGGCTGCCGTGCTGACCGGCCCTTCGCGGAACAGGCCGACCGTGATCATCGTCAGGATCGCTCCGACGAACACGGCGGTCGGGGCGATGAAGACACGCGCCGAGTCGACGATGCCGCGCAGGTTGACGGCCGTGACGACGACCAGGACGGCCAGGCATATCCCTACCCGGTCGCCGTACAGCTCCGGGAAGGCGGAGGTGAGCGCCGCGACGCCCGCGGTGACGGCGACGGCGACGTTCAGGACGTAGTCGAGGACCAGCGAGGCCGCGGCGACCAGGCCCGCCCTGCGGCCCAGGTGGGTCTTCGCGGCGGCGTAACTGCCGCCACCGTCGGGGAAGGCGGCGATCACCTGCCGGTAGGAGGCGACGAGCACGGCGAGCAGCGCGGCGATCGCCAGGGTCACGGGGAGGGTGAAGCCGAGCCCGTGGCCGCCCGCCGCCGCGAGGACCAGGACGATGGCCTCGGGCCCGTAGGCGACCGATGCCATCGCGTCCAGGGAGAGGGCGGCGAGGCCCTGGAGGGCGGTGAGGCGGTGGCGGTCCTCGGGGGGCGCCGCACCTTCGATATCGGGGGGATCGTCGACGTCCGCGGGGTTGTCCGGGGTCTCGGAGACGGCGGAGACGGTGGTCATGGGCGGGCCCCTCCAGGCGGGTGCGTTCGCTTGAGCGATGCCCAGCGTGGGTGGGGCCCGGGCTGACCGCGCGCCCTTTTGTCGGCTCCTTGGCGCGTGCGGGGTGGATCTTCACGCCTCTTTGACGGGGGTGGGGGCGGCGGGGGCCAGTGAGCCAGTGAGCTTCAGCGGTACGTCAAGGAGGGCGGGGGAGGGGTATGCGGGCCGCCAACGCCGCTGACTCGGCGGGAAGTCCGTCCTACGGTGCAGCACATGGGATAGGGCAGTGGTGGCGGCATGGGTGGCGGCATGGGTGGGGCATGGGTGGGGCATGGGTGGGGCATGGGGGGATGTGCGGTGCGGCGCAGGCGTTGTTTCCGACCGGTGCCGAGTGACCGATGTGCGGGCCGCCGCGTCCTGCGCTCTTCGCGCTCTTCGCGTTCTTCGTGCTGATCGTCCTCGTCGACTGGGCGCATGGCGCGTTGGCCGCGCCGCGCCGCGCCGCGCCGCGCCGCGCCGCGCCGCGCCGCGCCGCGCCGCGCCGCGCCGCGCCGCGGGGCGGGCTGTGGGCGGGGCTCCGCCCCCTGGACCCCCGACGCGATGGCCTCAAACGCCGGACGAGCTGAAAGGTCCCCCCGTCAACCCCTCCGAAGCCGCCCAAAGTCGTTCCCCCGCAGCATCGTTGAGGGTCCACTTCGCCCGCCAGGACTTCCCCGGCGCCCCCTGCCACCCCAGAACACGCGGCCCGGTGAAGGAGTCCGGGCGGACACCCGGCGCCGTGGCCGCGTACAGCGACGGCAGTGCGCCCGCAGCGGCGGGCTGGGCCAGGACGCGGTTGCCCAGCCACATCACGCGTTCGGTGACCTTGCGGCCCTCCATCTTGGGCGCGGCACCTTGGAGATTCGTCTCCGCGTAGCCGGGGTGTGCCGCCGCGGCCACGACGTCGGAGCCGCTTGCCGCCAGGCGCCGCGCCAGCTCGTGGGTGAAGAGCAGGTTCGCCGTCTTGGAGCGGCCGTAGGCGATCCAACGACGGTAACCGCGCTCGCTGTTGAGGTCGTCGATGTCGATGTTCGACAGGGCGTGGAACCCGCTCGACACCGTGATGATCCGCGCTCCCGGCGTCCGCAGGATCCGGGGCAGCAGCAGCCCGGTGAGCGCGAAGTGGCCCAGGTGGTTGACGCCGAACTGCGTCTCGAAACCGTCCGCCGTCCGCCGGTAGGGCAGCGCCATCACGCCCGCGTTGTTGACGAGGAGGTTGAGACCGTCACCCCGGCCGCCGCCGCCGCCGTCATCGTCGTACGATGCCGCGAAGTCCCGCACCGAGCTGAGGTCGCCGAGGTCGAGGCGTCTGAACTCCACCTCGGCGGAAGGGACTTCGCACCGCAGCCGCTCCAGCGCTCGCGTCCCCCGTTCCTCGCTGCGGCAGGCGAGCACCACGCGCGCGCCACGACGGGCGAGCTCGCGCGCGGTGACGTAGCCGATGCCGCTGTTGGCGCCGGTGACCACGGCTGTGCGGCCGCTCTGGTCGGGGATGTCGCTCGCGTTCCAGCCCGTCGTCATGACACAGCTCCCTCGGCTTCGGCGCCCGTCTGCTGACTCTCGTCACTACCCGAGAGTAGGGCGCATGAGCGGGGTGTCAGGCCGCGGCGCCCCCGTCGATCACCAGATCCGCGCCGACCACCGACGCCGACTCGTCCGACGCGAGGTAGAGCACGGCGGCCGCGACCTCGGCGGTCGACGAGACGCGGCCGAGCGGAGTCGAGGTCTTCATGCGCTCCGTACGCTGGGCCAGGCTCTCGCCCTGGCGCAGCGACATGCTGGTGTCGGAGGAGCCGGGGCTCACGGCGTTGATCCGCACCCCGTCCCCCATGTGCTCGGCGGCGGCGCCCTTGGTCAGCGCGGAGACGGCTGCCTTGGTGGCGCCGTAGCCGATGGTGCCCGGAACGCTCATGTGGGCACCCAGCGTGGAGGAGATGTTGACGATCGCCCCGCCGCCCGGCTGCGTACGCATCTGCTTCACCTCGGCCTGAAGGGCGAGCAGTACCCCGGTGACGTTGATGTCGAGCATCGTCCGCCAGTCCTCCTCGGGCAGCTCCGCGACCGGCTGCCCGGCGCGCAGGACGCCCGCGTTGTTGACGGCCACGTCCAGGGAGCCGAACCGCTCGACGGCGGCCTCGACCAGCATCGCGAGCTCGGCGGAGCGCGCGACGTCGGCCGTGACGGCGACCGCCGTGCCGCCCGCCTCCTCGATGAGCCCCACGGTCTCCTTGAGTGTGCCTTCCGTGCGCCCGGCGACCACGACGTTCGCCCCCTCGGCGGCGAAGGCGAGCGCTATGGCGCGGCCGAGACCGGAGCCACCGCCGGTGACGAGGGCCGTGCGGCCGGCGAAACGGGTGCGCGGTACTGAGACTGCTGAAGCTGCTGAAGTCATGGCAGGGCTCTTTTCTTGAACGATCGGTTCAGTATGAGGGCGTGAAAAAGGGTCAAGGGTGCAGGGGGTGGAGGTCGGTCGAGCAGGGTCGGTCGAGTTCGGTCAGTAGAGCAGGGTCGGTCGAGTCCGGTCAGCCGAGCGGGCTCAGTCGAGCAGGCTCAGTGCCTGCTCCGTCGCGTCCCGCAGTCGCGCGCCGTCCTTCGATGCCTTGCCGATCACGCGCAGCCCCTGCATCAAGGTCAGCAGCATGCGCGCGAGGGCGAGCGGGTCACGGTCTTCCGGGAGCTCGCCCTGCGCCTGGGCGCGGACGAGCGCGGAGTGCAGCAGCGTCTCCATGTACTCCCAGCTGCGCTCGACGCAACGGGCGGCCGGTTCGTCGTGCGGGCCCAGCTCGGCTGCGGTGTTGGTGACGAAACAGCCGTTCAGGCGCCCTTCCTCGGAGGATGACTCGCCCCCGAAGCGGCGCACCACCGAGCGGACGGCGGGCAGCGCCGGGCCCGGCTGTGAGAGCTCGGCGAGCAGGAGCGGGTTCTGGAGTTCGGCGTACCGCTCCAGCGCCTTCAGGTACAGCTCGTGCTTGTTGCCGAATGTCGCGTAGATACTGGCGCGGCCGATGCCGAGTTCCTCCACGAGGTCCGCCATCGACGTCGCCTCGTAGCCGCGCCGCCAGAACAGCTCTAGGGCTGACTGGAGCGCGGCGTCCGGATCGAATTCCTTGGTCCTGGCCACGAAGGAATAGTAAGCAATACTGGAACGGTCGGTCAAGTAGACCCGATCAGGTGAGTCGCTCAGTTGAGGCGATCAGGCGAGTCGCCCAGGCGAGGCGATCAGGCGAGGCGATCAGGCGAGGCGATCAAGCGAGGCGGACGGCATGCGTCTCCACCGTCACCGAATCGTCGTCCAGGCACCGCCCCGTCTCCAGGTCGAACCGCTGCTTCAGGAGCGGTGACGCGACGAACGGCCGTCCGGCAGCCGCGCCGAGCAGGCCGCGCGAGAGCACCGCCGCACCTGTGAACGGGTCGCGGTTGTCGATCGCGTACGCGCGGCCCGTACGGTCGATGAAGAGTGCGGCCTGGCGGCCGTCGGGGAGCAGTGCGGCGATGCCGCGTCCCGGCTGGAGGTGCGCGCGGTCGCAGACCTCGAACCAGTCGTCCTTCAGGCGGAGTTGAATGCTCATCGGGATGCAGCACCTTCCAGGTCGCGGGGGCGGGAGCCGATGGTGAGGAGGGGCAGGTCCGGCTTGATCTGGTCCCGTTCCGGGACGAAGCTCACGGTCGGGTCCGGGACGTCCGGCGCGTTGACGAAGGACACGAACCGCGCCAGACGCTCGGGGTCGCTGATGGTCTCGGACCACTCGTCGCGGTAGTGCGCGACATGGTCGGCCATCAGGGCCTCCAGCTCGGCGCACAGGCCGAGCGAGTCGTGGACGACCACGTCACGCACATGGTCGAGGCCGCCCTCGATCCGCTCCAGCCAGGTCGATGTGCGCTCAAGGCGGTCCGCCGTGCGGATGTAGAACATCAGGAACCGGTCGATGAGGCGCACCAGTTCGGCGTCGGACAGGTCCTGCGCGAGCAGATCGGCGTGGCGCGGGGTCGCGCCGCCGTTGCCGCCCACGTACAGGTTCCAGCCGCTCGATGTGGCGATCACGCCGAAGTCCTTGGACTGGGCCTCGGCGCACTCGCGGGCGCAACCGGAGACCGCCGACTTCAGCTTGTGCGGGGAGCGCAGGCCCCGGTAGCGCAGCTCCAGGTCGATCGCCATCCGGACCGAGTCCTGCACGCCGTAGCGGCACCAGGTCTGCCCCACGCACGACTTCACCGTCCGCAGCGACTTCCCGTACGCGTGTCCCGACTCGAATCCCGCGTCCACCAACCGGGTCCAGATCAGCGGCAGTTGATCGACCCGCGCCCCGAACATGTCGATGCGCTGACCGCCGGTGATCTTCGTGTAGAGCCCGAAGTCCCGTGCCACCTCGCCGATCACGATCAGCTTGTCCGGAGTGATCTCGCCTCCCGGGATGCGCGGCACCACCGAATAGGAGCCGTTCTTCTGGAGGTTGGCGAGGAAGTGGTCGTTGGTGTCCTGGAGGGACGCCTGCTCGCCGTCGAGTACGTAGCCGTCGGCGCCGATCGTCGGGGCGAGCGAGGCGATGATCGAGCCGACCGTCGGCTTGCAGGTCTCGCAGCCCTCGGTGCCGCGCGCGGACTCGCGGCCGTGGGTGTCGAGGAGCCGCCGGTAGGAGGTGATGCCCAGGGTGCGGACGATCTCGTACAGCTCCTGGCGGGTCTGGCTGAAGCAGCCGCACAGGCCCTTGTCGACCTCGACGCCCGACGCCTCCAGCTCGTCGTTGACCAGCTGGCCGAGCACCTTCACACAACTGCCGCAGCCCGTACCGGCCTTGGTGCACTTCTTGACCTCGGGCACGGTGGTGCAGCTGTGCTCGGTGACGGCGCCGCGGATCGCGCCCTTGGTGACGTTGTGGCAGGAGCAGATGACCGCGGAGTCCGGAAGGGCGGACGGGCCGAGCGCCACCGGGCCACCCGCGCCCGCGGGAAGGACCAGCTGCTCCGGCGAGACCGGCGGCACGCTCCCGGTCAGCGGACGCAGCACGCCGTACGCCTCCGCGTCGCCGACCAGAACGCCGCCGAGCAACTCGCCGCCCGCGCCGATGACCAGCTTCTTGTACGTTCCCGAGCGCGAGTCGGAGTAGACGACGTCGAGGCAGTCCGGAGTCGCGCCGTGCGCGTCGCCGAAGGAGGCGACGTCCACGCCGAGGAGCTTCAGCTTGGTCGACAGATCGGCGCCGGTGAAGCTCGACTCCTCGGCGGCGATGGAGGCGGCTACGGTCTCGGCCATCTCGTATCCGGGCGCGACGAGCCCGTAGACCCGGCCGTCCGACGCCTGGGCGCACTCGCCGATCGCGTACACGTCCGGGTCGCTGGTGCGGCACTGCTCGTCGACGGTGATGCCGCCGCGCTCGCCCACCAGAAGGCCGCTCTCACGGGCGAGTTGATCGCGGGGCCGGACACCGGCGGAGAACACCACCAGATCGGTGGCGAGTTCACTTCCGTCCGACAGCTTCATCCCGCTGACGGCGCCGTCCGTGCCGACGATCTCCTGGGTGCCGACGCCCGTGTGCACGCTCAGGCCCATGCCGGTGATGGTGCGCAGGAGCGCCGCGCCGCCGCCCTCGTCGACCTGCACCGGCATCAGGCGCGGCGCGAACTCCACGACGTGCGTGGCGAGTCCGAGCCCGCGCAGCGCGCCCGCCGCCTCCAGGCCGAGCAGTCCGCCGCCGACGACGGCGCCGGTCGTGGCGTACGTCTTCGCGTACTCCTCGATGGCGAGCAGGTCCTCGATGGTGCGGTAGACGAAACAGCCGGTGGTGTCCTTGCCGGGCACCGGTGGCACGAACGGGAAGGAGCCGGTCGCGAGGACCAGGGTGTCGTAGGCGAAGGTCTGCCCGGAGCGTGCGGTGACGGTCCTCGCGTCGCGGTCGACGCTCTCCGCCGGATTCCCGACGTACAGCTCGATGCCGTGCTTCTCGATGAACTCCGGGTCCGTGAGGGAGAGTTCATCGGGCGTGCGGCCCGCGAAGTACGAGGTCAGCTGGACGCGGTCGTAGGCGGGACGCGGCTCCTCGCACAGGACGACCACGCGGTGCGTGGCGGTGAGGCCGCGCGCGGCGATGGCTTCGAGGAAGCGCTGGCCGACCATGCCGTGCCCGACCAGCACGATGGTGTTGTCGTGCGCGCTGTGGCGGGGGGTGTCCGTGGGCATCTCAGAGGCCTCCGTCGTGGGTGAGCAGGTGGAGCAGGGGGCTGCCGTCGTCGGGCAGCGGGTCGTCGGCCTCCCAGGCGCGGGCGAGCGCGCCGACGGCGGTGAGCTCGCCGAGCAGTACGCCGCCGACGAGCCGGTCACCGCGCACGACGACCTTGCGGTACGTGCCGCGCGTCGCGTCCGCGAGCTGGACCACGTCGTCGTCGGGCCGGTGCTCGGGGTCGCCGAAGGCCGCCAGGTCCAGCGGAGCGGAGCCGGGGCGCCCGGTGTGCAGGGTGAGACGGGTGAGAGCGCGGGTGCCGGAGTAGGGACGTGCGGCCCGTGGGGAGATCAGGGAGTCGGCGAGGGCGTCGGCCTGTTCGAGCGCGGGGGCCGCGAGACAGCGGGCCTCGCCGGAGTGCTCGGCGCAGTCGCCTATGGCGCGGATGTGCGGGTCGGAGGTGCGCAGCTCGTCATCCACGACGATGCCGCGGCGTACGTCGAGTCCGGCGGCCTGCGCGAGTCCCGTACGGGGGCGGACGCCGCAGGCCAGGACGGTGAGGTCGGTGCCGAGTACGTACCCGTCGGCGAGTTCCACCGATCGCACGGCTCCTTCGGCCTGTCGTACGCCGCGTACCCGGCACTCGGTGTGCACTTCCACCCCGAGGTCGGTGAGATGCCGGTGGACGAGCTCGCTCGCGGCCGGGTCGAGCTGGCGCTCCATGAGGCGGTCGCCCTGCTGGGTGAGGACGACCTGGGCGCCGCGGGCCGCGAGCGCGCGGGCGGCGGAGACGCCGAGGAGGCCGCCGCCGATGACTACTACGCGGGTGCTGCTTGTGCCTTGGCCTGTGCCTGTGCCTGGCCGCACGGCCTCGGACAGGGCGAGGCAGTCGTCCATCGTCCTGAAGGCGTGTACGCCGCGGGGCAGTTCGGTGGCGCCTGGTTCGAAGAGGCCGCGGAGGGGTGGGAGCACGGGGTTCGAGCCGGTCGCGAGGACGAGAGTGCCGTACGGGACGACGCTGCCGTCCGCGCAGTGCACGATCCGGTCCGCGCGGTCCACGCGGACGGCGCGGGTGCGCAGGAACTCGCCGGGAGCGTGGGGCAGCTCGATGACCTCCGGTCCGTAGCGGCCCGCGAGGACGTCGGCCAGGAGCACGCGGTTGTACGGTGCGTGCGGCTCGTCGCCGATGAGGACGGCCCCGGTGCCGGTGCTCTCCCCCAGCCGCTGCGCGAGGCGGACGCCGGCGAGTCCGGCGCCGATCACCACCACGCGGGAGGGCGAGCTCGGGAGGCTCGGGGAGCCCGGGGGAGAAGAGGTCATGTACGGCAGAGTGCGGGGGCGGTGTTACCCGACCGCATCCTGACTGTTTCCCGGGGGGAACGCTGCCCTCAGCGGGCGCCGGGGCGGGATGTGAGGGCCACCCCGCGTCCCTCCGGCCGAACGAGCCTCTCCCACTCACCCGCACGATGGCCCCGCATCCAGCCCTGGGCGAAACGGCTTTCCCAGCCTCCCCCCGGCACTGGGACTTAACCCCCGTTGAGCCAATCCTCAAGCCCGCCTTAAGGATCAGCGATAACGCCCTGACCAGCCACTTTCACCCCCACCCCGCGCCTAGTCTGCGGCGGTGACCACCGAGGTAGCCGATTCCCGACTCGCCGCGTACCCCGCGCTGTCCGCGTACCTGCGGCAGACGGAGGGGCCGCAGGTGCAGATTCCCCCGATGCCGAAGACGCCCCCGCGTCCCCCCGTCCCCCCGATCCGTGTCACCCCCACCGCCCTGCGCAACGGAATCCTCGCCACCGGCCTCGTGGTCACCGCGCTCTGGGCCGTACAGGCCGAGCCATCGGCCCGGCTCGACGTGCTCTTCGCGACCGGCGCCCACCTCAGCGGGCTGCTCGCCGGGTACGGCGTTCTCGTCATGCTGTTCCTGATGGCCCGTGTGCCCGCGGTCGAACACGGCGTCGGTGCCGACCGGCTCGCGCGGCTGCACGCCCTCGGCGGCCGCTACGTACTGACCTTGTGCCTGGGGCACGCTCTGCTCGCCCTGTGCGGATACGCGGCCCACGCCGACACCGACCTGCTCAGCGCCGGCCTCGACCTGCTCGGTTATCCAGGACTCGCCCTCGCCGCGGTCGGGACCGCCCTGCTCATGGCCGTCGGCATCACCTCGGCGCGTGCGATGCGGCGCCGCGTCCCGCACGAGACATGGCGGGCCGTGCATCTGCTGACCTATCTCGGCGCGGCGCTCGCCTTCGCGCACCAGCTCGCCGGGCCGGACGTGGCGGGCAGCATCCTGACGGTGTGGCTGTGGTCGATGCTGCACGCCACGGTGGCGGTCCTGCTGGTCTGGTACCGCGTCGTCGTACCCGTGCGGCAGGCGTTGAAGCACAGCCTGCGCGTCATCGACGTACGCGACGAAGGGCCCGGCGTCGTGTCGGTCGTGATGCAGGGCATCGGGCTCGACGGACTGCGGGCCGAACCCGGACAGTTCTTCCGGTGGCGCTTCCTGCGGCGCAGGCTCTGGCGCACCGCGCTGCCGTTCTCGCTCTCCGCGCCCGTGCGCGACGACACCCTCCGGATCACGGTGAAGGCCCTCGGGGATCACACGCGCAGGATGCGGCGCCTGAGGCCGGGGACACGGGTGCTCGCCACGGGTCCCTTCGGGGCGCTGACCGCTCATCGGCGTACGAGGAGGAAAGTGCTGCTGCTCGCTGGAGGCGTGGGGATCACCCCGATGCGGGCGCTGTTCGAGACCTTGCCCGGCGGTCCTGGCGACGTCACCCTCCTCTACCGGGCGGGCAGCGCCGAGCAGCTCGTACTGCGGGAGGAGCTGGAGGCGATCGCCCGGAGCAGGGGAGCGGGGCTGCACTACCTCCTTGGCCGCTCCGACGCCTCCTTCGACCCCCTCGCCCCGCAGGCCCTGCGCAACCTGATCCCGGACCTCGCCGAGCACGACGTCTATCTGTGCGGGCCGCCCGGAATGACCGCCTCCGCCTCCGCCGCCCTCGTACGGGCCGGAGTGTCGGAGGAACGCATCCACGCCGAGTGCTTCACCTTCTGAGAGGGGCCGAGCCGACATGGGACGGCATCGCAAACCCGTAGGCCCGGCCCAGGGCCCGACCCTGCGGGGCCGCCGCAAGCTGGCGACGGGCCTCGCCGGAGCGAGCGCGCTGGTCGCCACGGTCCTCGCGTTCACGGTCGACCCGGCGGCGCCACCGGCCCCCGATCGCGCACCGGCGGGGGTCCCGGCACCTCAGGCGGCGCCCTAGGGCCTCTCTCACCGGGGAATGGAAGCCCCGGAGAGTAGAAGCCCCGGGGAAACCTCTGAAGACCCTCAACTCTCCCTGGATTCGTGGACGGCGTGATCAGCCCCTCCATAGGGTCTAGACCATGCCCGACATATCTCTGACCGCCGTCGTCGTCCTGTGCGTCGCCGCACTCGCGGCCGGCTGGATCGACGCCGTGGTCGGCGGAGGCGGTCTCCTGCTGCTGCCCGCGCTGCTGCTCGGCCTGCCGGGGTCGACCCCGGCGGCGCACGCCCTCGGGACGAACAAGGCCGTCGCCATCGTGGGGACGGCCGGCGCCGCGGTGACGTACGTCAGGAAGACGCCCGTCGACGTGTCCACCGCCGTACGGATCGGGCTCGCCGCGCTCGCCGGGTCCATGGGCGGCGCCTTCTTCGCCGCCGGTATGAGCACCGAGGTGCTCAAGCCCGTGATCATGGTGGTGCTGCTCGGCGTCGGGGCCTTCGTCATCTTCCGGCCCGCCTTCGGCACCGCGCCCCCCGCCCGGCCCGCCTCACCCAAGCGCATCCTCGCCGCCATCGGCCTCGCGGGCCTCGGCATCGGGTTCTACGACGGTCTCATCGGGCCCGGCACCGGCACCTTCCTGGTGCTCGCGCTGACCGCCGTACTCCACCTCGACCTGGTGTCCGCCTCCGCCACCGCCAAGATCGTCAACTGCTGCACCAACGGAGGCGCCCTGGCGATGTTCGCCTGGCAGGGCGCGGTCCTGTGGCAACTGGCCGCCCTGATGGCCGTCTTCAACCTCGCGGGCGGCATGTTCGGCGCACGCACCGCGCTCAAGAAGGGCAGTGGCTTCGTACGGATCGTGCTGCTCACCACGGTGTTCGGGCTCGTGGCCAAGATGGCGTACGAGCAGTGGCTCGCCTAGAGAGCGGCAGCGCCCCGTGAGTCGTCAGCGCACGCTCGTCAGGTGCGCGAACACCACCACATTGCCCTGGTAGCCCGTCTTCCTCGAATAGCTGCCGCCGCACGTGATGACCCGCAGCTCCGGGCGGTCCGCCCGCCCGTACACCTTGTCGTCCGGGAACCTCTTCGCGTCGTAGACCTCGTTCGCGTCGACCGTGAACACCGCGACGCTGCCGTCCCTGCGCTCGACCTCGATGGTGTGGCCCCTGGTCAGGCCGCCCAGGTCGTAGAAGACGGACGGTCCGTCGGCGTTGTCGACGTGCCCCGCCACGATGGCCGTGCCCGTCTCGCCGGGTGTCGTCCCCGACTCGTACCAGCCCGCGAGGTTCGTCTTCTTCGGAGGCGGTACGTCGAGGCTGCCCTGCCGCGTGAGTTCGAGCCCCATGAGGGGCGCGTCGACCCGGATCGCCGGGATCCGGATCCGGTCGGGCGGGGACGGCGGGAGCGCCGCGGCGGCCGGTGCGCGGTCGGGGCGGGGATGGGCCGATGCGGCCTGCGCGGCGGACGGCTGGGGCGGCGGACGGGACTCGGTGCCGTTGCGCAGCAGCCACGTACCGGAGCAGAGCGCCAGGACGGTGACCGCGCCTATGGCGGAGTTGACGAACTTTCTGCGCATCACTCGACTCGTCCCCCTCAGGGTTCGGGGAGGCCGGTCCCCGCATCCCTCTCCGGGGCCGCGAGGGACAGGCGGATCCGGAGAGGGAGGGGGCTGGCGGTACCGGTGGACAGCGGAGGGTGTCCGTCAGATCCTGTCGCCTCTCGCCCGGCGATGCAGGAGCCAGGTACCGCCCGCGGCGGCGACGGCAAGCGCCGCCACACCCGCCGCGGTCTGTACGGGGTCGGGGCCGAGAGCGCCGCCGACCCCCGTCTTCACGTGTCCCCTCGGAGCCACCTGCTGCTCCTCGCGGGCAGCAGCGGTCGAGGTGATCGTCACGACCAGATCGCCCACCACCTGCTTGCCGTCCGCGCCGGAACCGGAGCACTGGGCGGCGATCTCGTAGGTGCCCGGCTGAGCCGACGGCGGCACCTTGAACTGCCCGACCGCGTTCTCCTTGTGCGTGCCGGGCGCGAGCGTGAACGTACCCGCGCCCACCGCGCTGGCATCGCCCGAAGCGCTCCCGCCGCTGCCGCAGGCGGTGGTGTTCACGGTGACCGTGGAGCCGGGCGTGACCGTGGCGGGATGGACCTCAAGGCCTCCCCCGGCGGCGAACGCGGTCGCGGCCGCGGGGGGTGCCAGCAGCCCCGCCGATGCGACGGCGAGCGCGGCGGTGGTCAGCAGGCGGGCTTTGCGCATCGTGCTTGCTCCTCCGAGGGGCCTTCAGAGGGCACGGCCCGCGGCACCTCCAAGTGCCGCTGCGTCGGTCGAACCCCGCTCTACCGAGGTAAGTGGCACTCGGCGGCGCACGCCTCCTGAAGGCCGGTCAGAAACTCTGTGGTGGAGCGGCTTCTGACACTTCGACGGGAACATTCCAGCAGGTCACCCGGCGTGTCGCGGAGAAGAGACCGAAGGGGGTGCGCGGCGCCTGTGAATGGGTGACCCAGGGGCCCGCCGCGACCCCGCCGCGACCTCGCCGCGGCCCCGTATCGACCTCGTCGCGACCCCGTCGGAGCACCTTCAAAGACCTGATCTCGCCTCAGACGGTGTCCCAGGGAACGTCGGCGTAGATCCCCGCCAGAGTCCCCATCAGCTTCTCGTCGACCTCGAACTCCGTGCCGTCGATCCGCCGCACAGGTGCGATGCCCCGCGCGTTCGTGACGAAGGCGGCCCCGTACGAGGAGAGGTCCGCGAGCGTGACCGGGGCCCGGCGGGTGGGAAGACCGGCGGCCGCGAGCCTCGGTTCGAGCAGCCGCATGGTGATGCCGACCAGGCAGGGGGCGTCGGGCCAGACGATCTCCGAGCCGTCGTAGAAGGCGATGTTCGTGACGGCGCCCTCGCTGATCGTCCCGTCGGGCGCGGTGAGCAGTGCGTCGTCGAAGCCCGCGCGCCGGGCGAGGTCCCCGTAGCGGGCCTGTCCGAAGCCGCCCAGGTGCTTGATGTGCGGAAAGGGCCGCTGGTACGGAACGGACTGCAGGGCCTGCGCGCTCTCGGACATCGCGCCCGGCGCCCGTACGGTGACCGTCACGGAGGGCTCGCCCTCCGGCGCGTGGACGTGGACGCGTACGGAAGCGTCGGCGATGTCGTCGCGGAGCACGCTCCGGATGAGCTCGCGGATGTACTCGCCGTCGAGCTCCCGGTCGAAGAGCTCGCGGGTGGCCGCGTCGAGCCGGGCCAGGTGCAGCCCGAGCCCGCGCGTCGCACCGCCCCTGACCTGCATCGCGGTGAAGTGCCCTGTGCCGCCGAGAGCGGGCCACAGCAGTCGGTCGGCGGTGGCGGCCCGACCGTCGATCTCAAGGCGCTGAAGAGGCGGGGGAGTTGTCATGGGCCACACGGTACGACGTGGGGGAGAGGCCCTGACGAGGTACTGATTCAGCAGCCGACCGCGGCAGGCCCGCAATCGACCGCAGCCGTTCGCAGCCGTTCGCAGCCGTTCGCAGCCGTCCGCAGCCGTCCGCAGCCGTCCGCAGCGGTCCGCAGCTGTTCGCCGGACTCGCCGCCGGACTCGCCGCAGGAATCGCTTGACCTCAACCAAGGTTCAGCAACGAGGCTCTTCTCATGACTCAGAACACGACTGCTCCTGATTCCACGTCCACCACCACCCCCGAAAGCCCCGCGCCCCTTCGCGTCGCCGTCATCATCGGCAGCAACCGCGAGGGCCGCTTCGGGCCGATCGTCGCCGACTGGCTCCTGGCCCGGATCCGCGAGCACGCGGACTTCGAGGTGGACGTCGTCGACCTGGCCGAATCTCAGCTGCCGACCTCGCTCTCCTTCAACCCGTCGCCCGAAGTGGTCGCCGAACTCGGCAAGGTCACCCCGAAGCTCGCCGCCGCCGACGCCTTCGTCGTCCTCACCCCCGAGTACAACCACTCCTACCCCGCGTCCCTCAAGGCCCTCATCGACTGGCACAACGCCGAATGGCAGGCCAAGCCCCTCGGCTTCGTCTCCTACGGAGGGCTCTCCGGCGGCCTGCGCGCGGTCGAGCACCTGCGTCCGGTCTTCGCCGAGCTGCACACCATGACGATTCGCGACACCGTCTCCTTCCACAACGCGGGCGCGCTCTTCGCCGACGACGGCACCCACAAGGACCCGGCGAGCGCGAACGCCGCCGCCAAGTCGATGCTCGACCAGCTCCACTGGTGGGCGTGGGCGCTGCGCAGTGCCAAGGAGGTCCGTCCGTACGGCAGTTGATCACCACCACGGCCTGCCCGTCGCCCGTCGCCCGTCAGGCCCGTCCGGAGTCCCACCCCACCCCGGCCCGGCGACAATCGTGTGCATGACGCCGACGTACGAGACCCGGCTGCCGTTCTTCGTGTACGGGACGCTGCGGCCGGGGGAGCCGAACCACGACGTCCACCTGCGCGGCAGCGTCACGACCGAGGTGCCCGCCAGGCTCGCGGGCGCACTCCTCTACGAAGGGCCCGGCTATCCGTACCTGGTGGAGGAGCCCGAAGGCGGCGCGGTGCGGGGCGAGTTGATCGCCGCGCACCCGTCGGCGTACGAACGGCTCCTCGCCGGTCTCGACGTACTGGAGCAGTACGCGCCGGGAGACTCCCGCAACCTGTACGAGCGCGTGGAGCGCGAGGTGACCCTCCTGGACGGGACCGCGGTGCGCGCGTGGGTGTATGTCGCGGCGCCGTCGGTGGCGGCGAGGCTGCGTGCCTCGGGGGCGGTGATCGGGGGAGGGGACTGGGCGTCGTTCCGGGCGCGGCGTTGAGGGGGCGGGGCCGGGCTGGTGGGGCGATCCGGTGGACTCCGTCACTCGTGCGGGCGACGCACTCGAACCACGTGATCGCGGAGGGTCGCCACTGTGGCACTCTCCGTGTGCACCAGTCGGTGCGCGAGTCGGTGCGTGAGCACCACGTCCTCAAGCAGGAGTTGCCCCATGAGCCTTCGCCGTTCGCTGCCGGCCCTCGTCGGCGCCGTAGCCCTCACCCTCGGCCTCCCCGTGGCGGCCTCCGCGACAGCTCACGCCCCGACGGCCGTCATGGACCCCTGCGGGTTCTACGAGACCGGCAGCGACGCGTTCTACAACCACTGCACGGGCGACGGCTCGAACGTGGTCATCAAGGTGGAGGTGTCGATGGCCCCCGACTACGAGCGCTGTGTGGGCCCGGGCAGGAGCTGGCTGGGCTCGGCGAGCAAGATCCAGGGCGCGCACTACACCGGGCGCACCTGCTGACTCCCGTACGCGGATGACCGCGGGCCGGGGTGGCGCGAGCGCGCGGCCCCGGCCCGCCGCTACGCCCGCTCGATCCGCACCGCGCACACCTTGAACTCCGGCATCCGCGACACCGGGTCGAGCGCCGGATTCGTCAGGGAGTTGGCGCGGCCCTCGCCCGGCCAGTGGAAGGGCATGAAGACGGTGTCGGAGCGGATCGCGCTCGTGATCCGCGCCGGGGCCACGGCCCGCCCCCGCCGCGACACGACCGTCACCGGTTCGCCGTCGCCGACCTCAAGGCGCGCGGCGAGTCGCGGATGCAGTTCCACGAAGGGGCCGGGAGCGGCGGAGTTGAGCTCGTCGACGCGGCGCGTCTGGGCCCCCGACTGGTACTGGGCGAGGACCCGCCCGGTGGTCAGGAGCACCGGATACTCCGTGTCCGTCTCCTCGGCGGCGCTCCGATGCGCCACCGGCACGAAGCGCGCCCGCCCGTCCTCGGTGGCGAACCGGTCGAGGAAGAGACGGGGGGTTCCGGGGTGCCCGTCATCGCTCTCGCCCCCCACCTCGGGGCAGGGCCAGAACACCCCCTCCCCGTCCCCCTCCTTCAGTCGCGCGTACGAGATCCCCGAGTAGTCCGCGACGCCGCCCGCGCTCGCCCTGCGCAGTTCCTCGAAGACCTCCTCCGGGTCCGTCGGGAAGCCCTTCTCATGGCCGAGGAGGGCGGCGAGACCGTGGAGGACGTCCAGGTCGCTCCGTACGCCGTCGGGCGCGCTCACCGCCCGGCGCCGCAGCAGCACCCGCCCCTCCAGGTTCGTCACCGTCCCCGTCTCCTCGGCCCACTGCGTCACCGGCAGGACGACGTCCGCCAGTTGGGCCGTCTCGGAGAGCACGACATCGGCCACCGCGAGGAAGTCGAGCGATCGCAGCCGCTCCTCCACGTGCGCGGCGCGCGGCGCCGATACGACCGGGTTGGAACCCATCAGGAGCAGGGACTTGATGTCCCCGCCGAGCGCGTCGAGCAGCTCGTACGCGGACCGTCCCGGGCCCGGGAGCGAGTCGGGGTCGACGCCCCACACCTCCGCGACGTGCGCCCGCGCCGCCGGATCCGTCAGCTTGCGGTAGCCGGGCAACTGGTCGGCCTTCTGGCCGTGTTCGCGCCCGCCCTGCCCGTTGCCCTGCCCGGTCAGGCAGCCGTACCCGGCGAGCGGGCGGCCCGCGTTGCCCGTCGCGAGGCAGAGGTTGATCCACGCGCCCACCGTGTCCGTGCCCTTGGACTGCTGCTCGGGCCCGCGTGCGGTGAGCACCATCGCGGCATCGGCGTCGCAGAACATCGCCGCCGCGTCCCGGAGCTCGGGCACGGAAACGCCGCTGATCCGCTCCACGTACTCCGGCCAGTGCGCCATCGCCGCCGCCCGTGCCTCCTGCCAGCCGCTGGTGCGCTCCTCGATGAATGCCTCGTCCGTCCGCCCTTCGGCCACCACCAGGTGCAGCAGGCCGAGCGCGAGAGCGAGGTCGGTGCCGGGACGCGGCGCCAGATGGAGGTCGGCCTGCTCGGCGGTGCGGGTCCTGCGCGGGTCGATGACGATCAGCTTTCCGCCGTTCGCCCTCAGCTCCGTCAGATACCGCAGCGCGGGCGGCATCGTCTCGGCGAGGTTCGAGCCGACGAGGATCACACAGCCGGTGCGCGGGATGTCCTCCAGCGGGAACGGCAGGCCGCGGTCGAGCCCGAAGGCCCGCTGCCCCGCCGCTGCCGCCGACGACATGCAGAACCGGCCGTTGTAGTCGATCTGCGACGTGCCGAGCGCCACCCGCGCGAACTTCCCCAGGGAGTACGCCTTCTCGTTGGTCAGACCCCCGCCGCCGAACACCCCGCACGCGTCCGCGCCGTGGTCATCGCGCGTACGGGCAAGACCTTCGGCGACGCGGCCGATCGCCTCCTCCCAGGTGGCCGGTTCGAGCCGGCCCGTGGCGTGGGATCGGATGAGTGGCTCGGTCAGGCGCACCCGGGAGGAGAGCACCGCGGGCGCCGTACGGCCCTTGCCGCACAGTGCGCCCCTGTTCACGGGGAACCCGGGACGCTCCACGACCTCCACCCCGCCACCGGGGCCGGTGGCCAGGCCCATTCCGCATTGCAGCGCGCAGTACGGACAGTGGGTCGGTGTCGCGTCGGTGTGCATGGCGACCAGAGTCCGACGCCCGTGTTACACGGCCCGCCCCGCCGCGTTACGCCGCCGGTACGCCCCCCTCAGCCGACGCCCCGCCCCGTTGTGAGGCCTTGAGGACCTGAGGACCTGAGGTCTTGTGGGCCTGAGGCCCCGAGAGCCCGATGGCCTGTACTGCGGCGTCCCTCAGCGCCGCGCCGCGAGAGCGTTGCGCACGCCCGGCTCCTTGGGACCCAGGAAGTGCGGATCGGGCCGCAGCGTCGCGTCGAGCGCCGCCTTGCCGGCCGCGAATACCTCCCGCGCGCCGCCGTAGTACCAGGTCACGTCGTGTTTGGCGTCGACCCCGACGCCGTACGACGAGACGCCCGCCGCGCGGCAGAGCGCGACGGCCCTGCGTATGTGGAAGCCCTGGCTGATCAGCACCGCCCGGTCGACGCCGAACACCTTCTTGGCGCGCACACAGGAGTCCCAGGTGTCGAAGCCCGCGTAGTCGCTGACGATCCGGCGGCTCGGCACGCCGCGTTCGGTCAGATAGGTGCGCATGGCGTCCGGTTCGTCGTACTCCTCGCGGCTGTTGTCGCCCGTGACGAGCACGACCTCTATCCGTCCCGCCTCGTACAGCTCGGCCGCCGCGTCGAGGCGGTGCGCGAGATAGGGCGAGGGCTCGCCCTTCCACAGCCCGGCGCCGAAGACGACCGCGACCCGTGTGCGCGGCACGTCGGCCGTCGTGCGCAGCCGCCCGTCCGCCGTCACGAAGAGCCAGGTCGCGGGCAGCAGCGCCACCACGCAGACGGCCATGAAGGCCTGCACGGCCCGCCGCTGTCCCCGCCGCGTCCGCGGCAGCCGCAGGCGGCGCAGCCGGGCCACGCGTCCACGGGCCCAGCCCCGCACCGCGGACGCCCCCGACGCCCCCGGCGGTCCCGTCGCCCCTGGCGGTCCCGATCGCCGCATCCATCCCGGCCGTTTCATCCCGATCCCCCGTGCCCCGAAGCCGGATCCCCCGATCCGATCACTGTGGACAACGGTAAGCGACCGCACTGACAATGCCGCGGCACCATCGGTGAGCCAGGCCGAAAGGACCCGTCACCGGCGCGCAACGCGACGGCAATACGGCCCGTCCATCCTCGGTCCATGACGCCGTCGAACCCTCTTCGCGACGAGTCCGGCAGCACCCCTCTCGAAAGTACGGCGCAACTCATGGACCGGATCACCAGCCAGCTCGGCAGCCAGCTCAACCGCGTGTCGCTCGACGGCACGCGCCGCACCGCGCCTGGCCAGGCAGATCGCACCGCGCCCGGCACGGCAGATCGCGCCGCACCTGGCACGGCATCCCGCACCGCACCGGCGCCCGCCCTCGTCGTGGTCGGCCACGGCAGCCGTGATCCCCGTGCCCTGGCCACCGTCACGGCGCTCATGGAACGGATCCGTGAGCTGCGGCCAGGGCTCACCGTGCGCCTGGGCCACATCGAGCTGAACGAGCCGCTGCTCACCGACACCCTCGCCGCGGCGACAGGATCCGCCGTCCTCGTACCGCTGCTTCTCGGCCGCGGCCACCACGTCAAGCACGACATCCCCGAGGTCGCCGCGGGCGCGACGCACCTCACCACACGGGTCGCCGCGCCGCTCGGCCCGCACCCGCTGCTCGTCGACGCGCTCCACGACCGGCTCGTCGACGCGGGCCTGCCGGCCCGGTTCGGCAAGGCGGGGCGGCGCACCGGCGGAGTGATCCTCGCCGCCGCAGGCTCGCGCGACCCGGAATCGGCCACGGACACCCGGCGCACGGCGGACCTCCTCGCCGAGCGGATCGGCGTACCGGTGGTGCCCGCGTACGCGTCGCCCACCGCGGCCTGTGCGCTCAGCGTGCCCGCCGCGGTGCGGGCCCTCGCCGCACGTGGCCGCCACCACACCGCCGTGGCCTCGTACTTCACTGCGCCCGGCCGCTTCGCCACGCAGTGCGCCGATGCCGCCCCCTGGATCGCGTCGGCCCCGCTCGGCGCCCACCGGGCGATGGCCCGCCTCCTCCTGCACCGCTACGACCAGGCCCGTACGGGCGCCACGGCGGCCCCGGCCGCCGGGCAGGTGCCGCCCCGTCAGCTGACCCCCGCCTGAACACCTTCGTTTACTGTCGGTGCATGGAAGGCACCGCACCGAACGTGTACGACGCTGAGGCGGCCTATGACAAGGCCGCAGTCGAGCGATGGGCCACCGAGCCGGACAAACGGCCGGGGCGCACCGCCTTCCAGCGGGACCGCGCGCGCGTTCTGCACTCCTCCGCGCTGCGCCGCCTCGCCGGAAAGACCCAGGTGGTCACCCCTGGTACGCGCAGCAACGAGGCGTGGGACGCCAGCGCACGGACCCGCCTGACGCACTCCCTGGAGTGCGCCCAGGTCGGCCGCGAGCTCGGCGCCGCCCTCGGCTGCGACCCGGACCTGGTGGAGACCGCCTGCCTCTCCCACGACCTGGGGCACCCGCCCTTCGGGCACAACGGCGAGCAGGCGCTGAACGAAGTCGCCGAGAGCTGCGGCGGTTTCGAGGGCAACGCCCAGTCCCTGCGGCTCCTCACCCGCATCGAACCGAAGCGCTTCGTCACGAACGACGAGACGGGCGACCTCGTCAGCGTGGGGCTCAACCTGACCCGGGCCGCCCTGGACGCCGCCACCAAGTACCCCTGGCCGCGCGGCGCCCACCCCACCGACCCGGCGTCCCCCAAGTTCGGGGTCTACGAGGACGACCGGCCGGTCTTCGACTGGGTCCGCAAGGAGGCACCGGGCCGCCGCACCTGCTTCGAGGCCCAGGTCATGGACTGGTCGGACGACGTCGCGTACTCGGTGCACGACGTGGAGGACGGCCTGCACGCCGGACACCTCGACCCGAACCTGCTGCACGCCGAGCCCGAGCGCCAGGACGTCTTCGCTGTCGCCATCGGCCGCTACGTACCCGCGGACACCGACCCCGAAGAGCTCTCCGAGGCCCTCGACCGCCTCCTGGAGCAGGAGTGGTGGCCGCACGGGTACGACGGCTCCGCCATCGCCCAGGGCCGTCTGAAGGACGCCACGAGCCAGCTCATCGGCCACTTCTGCCTCGCCGCGGAGAGCGCCACCCGCGCGCGGTACGGCAAGGGCCCCCTCACCCGGTACGCCGCCGAGCTCGTCGTCCCGCGCGAGGCCCGCCACGAGTGCGCGGTCCTCAAGGCCGTCGCCGACCGTTACGTGATGCAGCGCCCCGCCCAGGAGCGGCTCCGCGCCGATCAGCGGATCGTCGTCGCCGAGCTGGCCGACGCGCTCACGGCCCGCGCCCCCGAAGGACTCGACCCGCAGTTCCGCGCGCTGTACGACACGGCGCCCGACGACCGCGCGGCGCTGCGCGTGGTCATCGACCAAATCGCGTCGCTCACGGACGCCGCCGCGCGTTCCCTGCACGCTCGGCTCACCGCAAAACACCCCTGACATATGCGAAATGAGCCGATCGACCACGGGGCGTGACGAAAACTGGCCGGATCGGGTCGCAACCCCTTCCCCCATCACGCTCCGTGCGGGACGCTCCCCCTGACGGCAAGGCTTTGAGGAGGCATCAAGTGGTCGACGCGGATCAGACGTTCGTCATTGTCGGAGGAGGTCTCGCGGGCGCGAAAGCGGCCGAGACACTCCGGTCCGAGGGCTTCACCGGCCGGGTGATCCTCATCGGCGACGAACGCGACCACCCGTACGAGCGCCCACCCTTGTCGAAGGGGTACCTCCTGGGCAAGGAGGAGCGCGACAGCGTCTACGTCCACGAACCCTCCTGGTACGCACAGTCGGACGTCGAGCTGCATCTAGGCCAGACCGTCGTCTCCATCGACCGCACGACCAAGACCGTCCACCTCGGCGACCGCGCCGTCATCCACTACGACAGACTCCTCCTCGCCACCGGTGCCGAGCCGCGCCGCCTGGACGTCCCCGGCACCGGTCTGGTGGGCGTGCACCACCTGCGCCGCCTCGCGCACGCCGACCGGCTGCGTCAGGTTCTGGCCAGTCTCGGCCGGGACAACGGCCATCTGGTGATCGCCGGAGCGGGCTGGATCGGTCTTGAGGTCGCGGCCGCCGCGCGGACGTACGGCGCGGAGGTCACCGTCGTCGAGTCCGAGCCCACACCGTTGCACGCGGTCCTCGGCCCCGAGCTCGGCCAGATGTTCGCCGACCTGCACGCCGAGCACGGCGTCCGCTTCCACTTCGGCGCCAGACTCACCGAGATCGCGGGCCAGGACGGCATGGTCCTGGCCGCCCGCACGGACGACGGCGAGGAGCACCCGGCGCACGACGTGCTCGCCGCGATCGGCGCCGCCCCGCGCACCGCGCTCGCCGAGTCGGCAGGGCTTGAAATCGCCGACCGCGCGCACGGCGGCGGTGTCGTGGTCGACGCCTCCCTGCGGACCTCGGACCCGGACATCTTCGCGGCGGGCGACGTGGCCGCCGTCCACCACCCGCTCTTCGGTACGAGGCTGCGCGTGGAGCACTGGGCGAACGCGCTGAACGGCGGCCCGGCCGCGGCGCGCGCGATGCTCGGCAAGGACGTGACGTACGACCGCGTGCCCTACTTCTTCTCCGACCAGTACGACGTGGGCCTGGAGTACTCGGGATGGGCGCCCCCGGGGTCGTACGACCAGGTCGTGGTCAGAGGTGACGCCGGCAAGCGGGAGTTCGTCGCCTTCTGGCTGAGCGAGGGACGCGTCCTCGCCGGGATGAACGTCAATGTGTGGGACGTCACGGACACCATCCAGAAGCTGATCCGCACGGGTGCGCGACCGCCCGCCGAATCCCTCTCCGACCCGTCCGTCCCCCTGGAGTCGCTGCTCGGGTGACGGGTCCTGGCGGGAGTGTCACACGTGGGCCGTAGTATTCCTACGTGGCTGGCAGGATCAATGACGAGGACGTGAAGGCGGTTCGGGACGCGGTCCCGATCGACGCCGTGGTCTCCGACTACCTCCAGCTCCGGAGCGCGGGCGGAGGCAACCTCAAGGGCCTGTGCCCCTTCCACGACGAGAAGTCACCGTCCTTCCAGGTCAGCCCCAGCAAGGGTCTCTTCCACTGCTTCGGCTGCCAGGAAGGCGGCGACACGATCGCCTTCGTGATGAAGATCGACCACCTCACCTTCTCGGAGACGGTCGAGCGTCTCGCCGCCCAGGCGGGCATCACCCTGCGGTACGAGGAAGGTGGGTACAACCCCACCAACCAGCGCGGCGAGCGCATCCGCCTCGTCGAGGCCCACAAGATCGCCGCGCAGTTCTACATCGACCAGCTGGAGAGCCCCGAGGCCGAGATCGGCCGCAAGTTCCTCGCCGAGCGCGGCTTCGACCAGGCCGCCGCCGCGCACTTCGGTGTCGGTTACAGCCCGGCGGGCTGGGACCACCTCACCCGGTTCCTGCGCGGCAAGGGCTTCACCGACAAGGAGCTCATCCTCTCCGGCATCTCCCAGGACGGCCGCCGCGGCCCCATCGACCGCTTCCGCGGCCGTCTGATGTGGCCCATCCGCGACATCAGCGGCGAGGTCGTCGGCTTCGGCGCCCGCAAGCTGCGCGACGACGACAACGGCCCGAAGTACCTCAACACCCCCGAGACGCCGATCTACAAGAAGGGCCAGGTGCTCTACGGCGTGGACCTGGCCAAGAAGGAGATCGCCAAGACCTCCCGCGCGGTCGTCGTCGAGGGGTACACGGACGTCATGGCCTGCCACCTCGCCGGTGTCACCACCGCCATCGCGACCTGTGGCACCGCCTTCGGCGGCGACCACATCAAGATCCTGCGCCGCCTCCTGATGGACAACGGCTCGGCTCGGGTGATCTTCACCTTCGACGGCGACGCGGCAGGCCAGAAGGCCGCCCTGCGCGCCTTCGAGGACGACCAGAAGTTCGCCGCCGAGACGTACATCGCCATCGCCCCCGACGGCATGGACCCCTGCGAGCTGCGCCTGGCCAAGGGGGACGCGGCGGTCGCCGACCTCGTCGAACCCCGCACGCCGCTCTTCGAGTTCGCGCTGCGCCAGATCGTCGGGCGGTACGACCTGGAGACCCCCGCGGGCCGCGCCGCCGCCCTCGACGAGTCGGCGCCGGTGGTGGCCCGCATCAAGAACAGCGGCGCACAGCACGAAGTGGCCGTCCAGCTCGCCGGGATGCTCGGCATCATGGACACCCAGTTCGTGGTCAAGCGCGTGGCCCAGCTGGCGCGTTGGGCCCGCGACCGGGGAGGCAGGGGCCCGGCCCCGCAGCAGCAGCGCACGCAGCAGGGCCGGCAGTACGAGGAATCCGCGCCCTCCGCGCCCTCCGGACCGGCGCTCACGCTCCGCAGCCCCGCTCACCGCACCGAGCGCGAGCTGCTCAAACTGGCTCTGCAACGACCCGAGTTGGTCTCCCCGGCCTTCGACGCGTACGGCGTGGACGAGTTCACGGCCCCGCCGTACGCCGCGGTGCGCCAGTGCGTCGAGGAGGCCGGCGGCGCCGAGGCGGGCATCCCCGAGTCGCAGTCCTACCTCGCCCGCGTCCTGGACGCCGCGCCGGACGACACGGTCCGCGCCATGGTCACCGAGCTGGCCGTCGAGGCGATCCTGCGCAGATCGGTGGACGAGATCTATGCGGGCGATCAGCTCGTCCAGGTCCGGCTGCGCGCCGTCGACCGCCGCATCCGCGATGTCCAGGGCAGTCTGACCCGCCTGAGCGGCCAGGGCGACCCCGCCCAACTCGCAGCCGTACAGAACGAGTTGTGGGTCCTCCAGCAGTACGGCAGGGCGCTGCGCGAGCGCGGCGCGGACGCGCTCTGAGGTTCAGGTAGCACGAGGCTGGTTACCCGTCGGGTAACCACGCGGTTACGGACCGGACTCAGAAAGTCACCGCACGCCCCTCGTGGCGGCCGTGTGTCGTACCCCACACTGGGTTGCGGTGCCTGAGTCCTCGGAGCGCGGCCGGCCCGCACACAGCGGATCCGACATACCCGCGATTCCACACATCGTGTTCGGGACGGACAGCGGCGAGGCCGTGGAAGCCGATCCCGCTGTACCGCTGCCGCACGCCTCAGCAGCGATCATCATGGAGGTCGCCCCCGTGCAGACCCAGACCCTCACCCAGACCGAGACCGCCGTTGCCGCGGAAGCGGAGGCGGAGGCGGATACGGACGTCATCGCGAGTGTGCCGTCGCAGAGCCGAGCCGCACGGCACCCGGAAGCGGGACCCGAGAGCCCGGAAGCAGGACCCGAAGGCCCCGAAGCGGAGGAGCCCCCCGACCCCGGGGAGGCCCCGGAGGCCCTCGAACCGGACAGCGCCGACCTGCCCCAGCCGCCCGTTCCCCGCAGCCGCGCCGACACCGGCGGCCCGTCGTCCGACCTGTTCCGCCAGTATCTGCGCGAGATCGGCCGGATCCCCCTGCTCACGGCGGCGGACGAAGTGGAGCTCGCACGCGGTGTCGAGGCCGGTCTCTTCGCCGAGGAGAAGCTGCGCCTGGCCACCGACCTGGACTCGCAACTCGCCCTCGACCTGGACAAGCTGGTCGTCGTGGGCCGGATGGCCAAGCGCCGCCTGATCGAGGCCAACCTCCGCCTGGTCGTCTCCGTCGCGAAGCGGTACGTAGGGCGCGGGCTGACCATGCTCGACCTCGTCCAGGAGGGGAACCTGGGCCTGATCAGGGCAGTCGAGAAGTTCGACTACGCGCGCGGCTACAAATTCTCCACGTACGCGACCTGGTGGATCCGCCAGGCGATGTCGCGGGCCCTCGCCGACCAGGCCCGCACCATCCGCGTACCCGTGCACGTCGTGGAGCTGATCAACCGCGTCGTCCGCGTCCAGCGCCGCATGCTCCAGGAGCGGGGCTACGAACCGACCCCCGAAGAAGTGGGGGCCCAACTGGACCTGCCGCACGAGCGGGTCAGCGAAGTCCTGCGCCTGGCCCAGGAGCCGGTGTCGCTGCACGCGCCCGTGGGCGAGGAGGACGACGTCGCGCTCGGCGACCTCATCGAGGACGGCGACGCGACGAGCCCCGTCGAATCGGCGGCCTTCCTGCTCCTGCGCGAACACCTGGAGGCGGTGCTCTCCACGCTCGGCGAGCGCGAACGCAAGGTGGTCCAGCTGCGCTACGGCCTCGCGGACGGCAGGCCCCGCACTCTGGAGGAGATAGGCCGGATCTTCGGCGTGACACGCGAACGCATCCGCCAGATCGAGTCCAAGACCCTCAACAAACTGCGGGACCACGCCTTCGCGGACCAGCTGCGGGGCTATCTGGACTGAGGAGCGCCCGAAGGGGCGCGGGGAACCGCGCGCTCAGCCACACTCGACGGGCACGCGCGGAACCCCGCTCCCTGATCCGGCCTGATCCAAACGAGAGGCCCTAGTCGACCTCGGCCACGGCCTGCGCGAACTGAGCGGCATACAGACGGGCATAAGCCCCGTCCTGCGCCAGCAACGCGTCATGCGTGCCCTGCTCCACGATCGCCCCGTTCTCCATCACCAGGATCGTGTCCGCGTCCCGGATCGTGGAGAGCCGGTGGGCGATGACGAACGAGGTCCGCCCGTGGGCGAGCCGCGCCATCGCCTTCTGGATCAGCACTTCGGTACGGGTGTCGACCGAGCTCGTCGCCTCGTCGAGGACCAGGATCACCGGGTCGGACAGGAACGCCCGCGCGATCGTGATCAGCTGCTTCTCGCCCGCGCTCACCCCCGTGCCGTCGTCGTCGATCACCGTGTCGTAGCCGTCGGGCAGCGTGCGGCAGAAACGGTCGGCGTGGGCCGCCCGCGCCGCCTCCTCGATCTCCTCGCGGGTGACGTCCTTGGCCGCTCCGTACGCGATGTTCTCCGCGATGGTGCCGCCGAACAGCCAGGTGTCCTGGAGGACCATGCCGATGCCGGAGCGCAGCTCGTCGCGCGACATCTTCGCGATGTCGACCCCGTCGAGAGTGATGCGCCCGCCGGTGACTTCGTAGAACCGCATCAGCAGGTTGACCAGCGTGGTCTTGCCCGCGCCGGTCGGTCCGACGATCGCCACCGTGTGACCGGGATCGACCTTGAGGGACAGGTCCTCGATGAGGGGCTTGTCCTTCTCGTAGCGGAAGGACACCTTGTCCATCTCGACCCGGCCGCGCAGCTGGTCGGGGCGCTCGCCAGGCACCGGGTCGGCCTGCTGCTCCTCGGCGTCGAGCAGCTCGAAGATCCGCTCGGCGGACGCGACACCGGACTGCACCAGGTTCGCCATCGACGCGACCTGCGTGAGCGGCATCGAGAACTGCCGCGAGTACTGGATGAAGGCCTGTACGTCACCGATCGACAGTGCGCCCGACGCGACCCGCAGGCCACCGACCACGGCCACGAGCACGTAGTTCAGGTTCGACATGAAGAACATCAGCGGCTGCATGGCCCCGCTGTTGAACTGCGCCTTGAACCCGGCCTCGTACAGTGCGTCGTTCTGCTCGGCGAAGGCCTTCGCCGACTCCTCCTGGCGCCCGAAGACCTTCACCAGGTTGTGCCCGGTGTACATCTCCTCGATGTGCGCGTTGAGCTTGCCGGTGGTCTTCCACTGCTGCACGAACTGCGGCTGCGACCGCTTGCCGACCTTCGTCGCCACGAGGAACGACAGCGGCACGGTGACCAGGGCCACCAGGGCGAGCAGCGGCGAGACGTAGAACATCATCACCAGTACGCCGACGATGGTGAGCAGTGAGTTCACCAGCTGGCCCATGGTCTGCTGGAGGGTCTGGCCGATGTTGTCGAGGTCGTTCGTCGCGCGGCTGAGCACCTCACCGCGCTGCCGCTTGTCGAAGTACGACAGCGGAAGCCGCGACAGCTTCTCCTGCACGTCGCCGCGCATGTTGAAGACGGTCTTGTTGATGGCGCGGTTCGAGAGCCGCGTCGAGATCATCATCAGCAGTCCCGCGATCAGGAACACGCCGAGAGCGAGCAGGAGCACCTCGCCCACGGCGCCGAAGTCGATGCCCTTGCCCGGCGTGAAGTCGACCCCCGAGAGCATGTCGGCCATGCCGCCGTCGCCCTTGTCGCGCAGACCCTCGATGGCCTGGTCCTTGGTGACGCCGTCCGGCATGTCACGGCCGACGATGCCCGCGAAGAGCAGGTCGGTCGCCTTGCCGAGGATCTTGGGGCCGAGCACGCTGAGCGCCACGCTGAGCACTCCGGCGCCGATCATCCCGTACATCGTGGTGCGTTCCGGCTTGAACTGCGAGAGGAGCCGTCTGCCGGACCCCTTGAAGTCCATGGACTTGGAGTCCGGCCCCATCATCGGTCCACCCATGCCACCAGGGGGCATTACGCGGCCTCCGCTTCCGTCAGCTGGGAGAGCACGATCTCCCGGTAGGTCTCATTGCCGGCCATGAGCTCGCGGTGGCTCCCCGTCCCCACGACCCGGCCCTCGTCGAGGACGATGATGCGGTCGGCGTCCCGGATCGTCGCCACGCGCTGGGCGACGATCACGACGGTCGCCTCGGCGGTCTCGCGGCCGAGCGCGGCGCGCAGGGCGGCGTCGGTCGCGTAGTCCAGGGCCGAGAAGGAATCGTCGAAGAGGTAGATCTCGGGCCGCTGCACCAGGGTCCGCGCGATCGCGAGCCGCTGGCGCTGACCGCCGGAGACGTTGGTGCCGCCCTGCGAGATGGGCGCGTTCAGGCCCTCCTCCAGGCTCTCGACGAAGCCCTTGGCCTGGGCGACCTCCAGGGCGTGCCAGAGCTCCTCGTCCGTCGCGTCCGGGTTTCCGTAGCGGAGATTGGTGGCGACCGTGCCGGCGAAGAGGTACGGCTTCTGCGGTACGAGGCCCACCGTCCTCGCCAGCAGCCCGGGCTCGATGGTGTGCACGGGCACGCCGTCCACCAGGACCTCGCCCTCGGTGCTGTCGATGAGCCGCGGCACGAGGCTGAGCAGCGTCGACTTGCCGCTGCCGGTCGACCCGATCACGGCGGTCGTCTCACCGGGCCGTGCGACCAGGTCGACGGCCTTGATGACGGGCTCCTCGGCGCCGGGGTAGCGGAAGCCCGCCTCGCGGATCTCCAGGTGGCCGTGGCGCCGCAGCTCGGTCACGGGGGAGGACGGGGGCACCACGCTGCTCTCGGTGTCCAGGACCTCCTCGATGCGCTCGGCGCAGACCTCGGCGCGCGGCACCATCATGAACATGAAGGTGGCCATCATCACCGACATCACGATCTGCATCAGATACGCCAGGAACGCGGTGAGCGCCCCGATCTGCATGCCGCCGCTGTCGATGCGGTGGGCGCCGAACCACACCACGGCGATCGACGAGATGTTCACGACGGTCATGACGATCGGGAACATCAGTGCGAGCAGCTTGCCGGTGCCGAGCGACACCTCGGTCAGCTCGCTGTTGGCCTGCCGGAAGCGGTCCTTCTCGTACTCGTCGCGGACGAAGGCGCGGATGACGCGGTTGCCGGTGATCTGCTCGCGCAGCACGCGGTTCACGGTGTCCAGGCGCACCTGCATGCTGCGGAAGAGCGGGCGAAGGCGCTTCACGATCAGGCTCACGCAGATCGCGAGGACGGGCACGACGGCGATCAGGACGCCCGAGAGCGGTACGTCGAGGCCGAGGGCCATGATGATGCCGCCGACGCACATGATCGGTGCCGAGACCATCAGGGTGAACGTCATCAGGACCAGCATCTGGACCTGCTGGACGTCGTTCGTGGTCCTGGTGATCAGGGACGGCGCGCCGAACTGCCCCAACTCCCGTGCGGAGAAAGACTGCACGCGGTCGAAGACGGCGGCCCGGACGTCGCGGCCGAGGGCGGACGCGGTGCGGGCGCCGTAGTAGACGGCCCCCACGTTGCAGATCACCTGGGCGACGGTGACGGCGATCATGACGCCGCCGAACGAGAGGATGTAGCCCGTGTCGCCCTTCACGACACCCTCGTCGATGATGTCGGCGTTGAGCGTGGGCAGATAGAGCGAGGCGCAGGTCTGCAGGAGCTGCAGGAGCACCAGCAGGGCGATGGGTTTCTTGTACGGACCAAGATGGGCCCGTAGGAGTCGTATGAGCACGCTCGGTCTCTCGGGAGGAAGTGGCGGCGGGGGTCGGCGATCGTGGCGAGGTCGCCCCCATACTCCGACACCGCACCCACCCGCGCGCAACCGATTAACCCATGACCCGGTAAAACATTAGCCTGGGTACATAAGTCGCCACACCGAAGGTCAGCCGTCAAGTGCCCCGGGGTGCGTCTGTTCCCGTACGGTCCGGTACTGCTGACGCACCGCCTGACCCACGGGGAGCTCGTCGCCCGGCTCGAAGACCTGCGCCGACGCCCCCTGCCAGTACGGCAGTTGCCCGTTCAGCGCCCAGGCCGCCTGCCGCGCCGCACCGATCGCCGCGTAGTCCGCGGGCTGCGGCACCACGACCTGCGTGCCGAACAGCATCGGCGCCGCGGCCTGCACGGCCGGCAGCTCGGCGGCCCCGCCGAGCAGGAAGATCCGGCGCACCTCCACACCTCGCGAGCGCAGCACGTCGAGCGCGTCCCCGAGCCCGCACAGCATGCCCTCGAAGGCCGCCCGCGCCAGGTGCTCGGGCCGCATCGACTCCCGCCGCAGCCCCGTCAGGGTGCCCGCCGCGTGCGGCAGATTCGGCGTCTTCTCACCCTCCAGATACGGCAGGAGTACCAGCCCGTGCGCACCCGGCGTCGACTTCATGGCCAGATCGGAGAGCGCGTCGAGGTCGGACACCCCGAGCATCTCGGCGGCGCCGCGCAACACGCGCACCGCGTTCAGCGTGTGCACCACCGGCAGATGCAGGCCGGTGGCGTCCGCCAGCGAAGTGATCGTCCCGCTCGGATCGACGAGCGCCTCGTGGTGGACGGCCATCACGGACCCCGAAGCCCCCAACGAGACGACCGCGTCGCCCTGTTGGACCCCGAGCCCGAACGCCGCCGCCATCGTCTCACCGGTACCCGCCGAGATCAGCAGCCCCTCGGGCGTCGTCCCCGCGGCCTCGGCGGGACCGATCACCTCGGGCAGCATCGCCTGGTGCCCGAGCGCGAGTTCCACGAGATCGGGGCGGTACGTACCCGTCGCCGCCGACCAGTAGCCGGTACCCGAGGCGCCGCCGCGGTCCGTCGTGCGCCGCGCGGGCCGCCCGAGCAGCTGCCACACCAGCCAGTCGTGGGCCTGCATGAGGGAGGCGACGCGCTGGGCGGCCTCCGGCTCGGTCTTGGCCAGCCAGCGCAGCTTCGTCACGGGGTGGGCCGCCTGCGGGACGCAGCCCACGGCCTGCGCCCAGGCCTCGCGGCTGCCGAGTCCGTCGGTCAGGTCGGCGGCGGCGACCTGCGCCCGCCGGTCGTTGCCGACGAGCGCGGGCCGCACGGTGTTGCCGTGCTGGTCCAGGGGGACGAGCGCGTTCTGCTGCGCGGAGACGCCGATGGCCTGCACGCCTTCGAGCAGCCCACCGCCCGCCGCCTCGCCGAGCGAGAGCAGCCAGGCCTGCGGATCCACGTCCGAGGGACGGCCGCCTCCATCGGGGCTCTCCGTCGGATGCGGGGCATAGCCCTGCTTGAGTACGGCGCCCGTGTCCGCGTCACAGACCACGATGCGCGTGAAATCGGGCGAACTGTCCAACCCTGCGACTATCCCCATGCCTGGAATTCTGCCGCACCGCGCGACGTGTCCCGTACCTCAGCTCCCAGGAACAGCCACCGTCACGTACTGGTCACCTATCAGCGCTGGTCACGTATTGGTGGTGCCCCAGTCGTCCTCGCCGCCGCCCTGCCCGCGATCGCGCAGCGACCGGACGCGGTCGGTCACCGAGTCGGGGACCCGGTCCCCGACCTTCTCGGACACGGAGTGGAAGGCCTTGCCCGCCACCTCGCGGCCCTGCTGCGTCGCGGACTCGACCGTGTTGCGCACGGCCGGGTTCTGCGAGAACTCGCGGGCTGACTTCTTCAGCTTCTCGTAGCGCTCGCGACCGGCCCGGGTACCGAGCACGTACCCGAGAGCCAGTCCCGCCACGAATGTGAGCCGGTAGCGCATGACTGCCACCCTTCCCTTGCGTCGGCGTCGAGCGTGTGTTCGCTCGTCTGCTGCTCTGTGTCGGCGGTGGGGGGATACCGATTGGCGGAGCACCCCCCTGCTTGCGCTAATGTATGTGTCGCAGCGACCGCCCGCCGCCTGGAGAGTTCCCAGCTCCGTGCGTTCGATGCAACGAGACGATCCCCTGTAGCTCAATTGGCAGAGCAGCCGGCTGTTAACCGGCAGGTTACTGGTTCGAGTCCAGTCGGGGGAGCTCGGTCTCCTGTAGCTCAATTGGCAGAGCAGCCGGCTGTTAACCGGCAGGTTACTGGTTCGAGTCCAGTCGGGAGAGCAAGTGAGAAGGACCCTTGAGATTCCACTCAGGGGTCCATTTTCATGCCTGGTGGAACCATGTGGGCAGCCCTGCGGTCCTCATGGTCGAGCGATGCCGACCATCCGAAGCAGGAGATCGTATGAGCGGCTATGCTGCGGCAGACGGCGCGCACAAATGTGCGCGACGCGCCGTTAGGGGCGGTAGCTCAGCCGGTTAGAGCAGCGGACTCATAATCCGTCGGCCGTGGGTTCGAGTCCCACCCGCCCCACCGAGCTGGCCCAGGCAGAATCGTTCTGACCTGGGGAAACGCTCTTTTCCCGGGGTGTTTTGCGTGCAGCGGACGCCTCGCGGGGTGCGGCGACGTGAGCCTTCGCGCATCGAAGCCGAGCTGTGAACGGCTGTGACCTGGGCTTTTGCGGTGAAGCGTCCGTGGGAGCGTCGAGGAATGCTTCCGCGACCCCTCCAGTCGGGCCCCTGCATCGAGCATCCGTCCCCTTGGCTCTTTGGCGAAGCAGTCCCGCCTCTTCGGGTTGCGGGCGTCGGGTCAGGGGTGTGATGGCCCGTGGTTATGTCGGGGGCGTTGCGGCCCTGAGAGGGGCATATCGCCGCAGGTGTGTTCCATGTCTGCGAGCTCACCAGGGCGCAGTTCCTCTACTCGGCCACCAGTCCGGCCCACCGGGATGAGTTGGCTGACGAGCTGGATGCTCTCTGCCAGTTCTCTCCGGTTCCCAAGAACGCGTGGAGCTGGGTCGATACGGCGCAGTACAAGCTCACCCAGCAAGGGCGGCACCGAGCCGCCGGAGCCATCGATCTCCTGGTGTGTGCGGCGGCGGCCCATCACGGTCACACGGTGCTGCACGTGGACAACGACTTCGCCACGGTGTCAGCGGTACTCAAGGAAGTGCAGCAGCGGGACGTACGCGCTTGATGGTGCCCATGTGGGCTGCTTCTTGGAGCCGCGTGAGGTGGACATCTGGCAGACCTCGCCAGGAGCACCCCAGTTGCCGCGGTCGATGTCGCGGTGACCTGCCCGTTTCGTCTGGGCGGCCAGTTCTGCGTCCTGGTCGTGACTCCGCCGGGTTCCTGCTGCCCCTGAGGGTTTCTACGCGGTGCTGCTCGGTGCCGGATTGGCGGGAAGCTGCCAGTCGCCGCCGCGGTCTTCCCTGGAAAAGCGTGCGGTGAGTTCCGGGACGCGGAGGAAGCAGGCAAGTGCGGTGGTGGCCTGGAAGACGTCGATCGCGCGCTGAGTCATCGGCATGCCCAAGCGCAGCAGGCGCGGGTTGACTTCGCCCTGGATCTCGTCGACGAAGGGTCGCAGCGTTCTGTCGTAGTTCGCCAGGGCGGTCGGCAGGTCGCCGGGGTGGCGGTTGATCTCGCCGGCCAAGACATGGGCGCCGACCAGGCCGCCGGAAATGCCCATGCCGCTGTAGGGGGAGGCACAGTGCGCGGCGTCGCCGGCCAGGACCACGCGGCCCTTGGACCAGGTGTCGGTGCGCACCTGGGCGATCTCCTGGGAGTAGAAGAACGGGCTGGTCCTCATGCCCTCAATGAAGCGCTCGGTCTGCCAGCCGGCGTCGCGGAACCGGTCGGCCCAGAATGACTGCTGGCGCTCGACGGGCGCGCGGTGGATCGCGGAGGCTTCCTTAGATTCCTCCCGCATGACGAAGTACACCTGGGTCTCAGTCGGGTTGTGGCTGCGGCGCATGACCTGGCGGCCTTTCGGGACCATGTAGGTGTCCCGGATGTTGCTGTCGGAGGCGATGCGCGGGACGAACCAGTAGGCCATGTGAATGCCGACGCGCCAGTACGGGTCGAAGCCCTGCGGCAGGAGCGCCCGCCGGATGCGTGACCCCTGCCCGTCCGAGCCGATCAGAAGGTCGAATTCTCCGGATGAGCTGTCGGAGAAGTGCGCGATGACCTTGTGCTCGTCCTGCTCGAAGCCGTCCACACTCTTGCCGAAGACGTACTCGGTGTCGTTCTTCGTCGCGTCGTGCAGGATGCGCACCAGGTCGCCGCGCATGATCTCGTACTCGGAGGTGAGGGTCTGCCGGCCCTTTCCAGACGTATTGGCCATGATCGTCGCCTTGGCTTTGCCACGGGCGTCTACGAAGGCGACACCCGCCTCGTCCACGAGCGCGTCGCGAACGGCGTCGAGGAGGCCCATCCGGTTGACGGCCTCGATCCCCTGCCCCCGCAGGTCGACCTGAGCGCCGGTGGCCCGCAGTGCCGGGAAGCGTTCAGCGACGGTCACCCGGTGGCCGCCCCGGGTGAGCCAGAACGCCAGGGCCTGACCTGCGACCCCGCCGCCGGCGACGAGGACCCGCAAGGATTGTGTTCCTGATCGCGTGATCATGACCCCACTCCAGAATCTATCAGTGAGTGATTCCTTTCCAGCGTCATCTATCAGCGATAGATTGTCAACGTGACCAAGATGAACCGCGAGACCGTCATCACCGAGGCGCTCGGCCTGCTCGACGAAGTCGGACTGGACGCCGTCAGCACGAGGCGGCTGGCGAAGCGCCTGGGCGTCGAGCAGCCGTCGCTCTACTGGTACTTCCGCACCAAGAAAGACCTCTTGGCCGCCATGGCGGAAGCGGCGATGGCACCCCACGCGGCGCAACCACTGCCGACACCCGGCGACGACTGGCGTGACTGGCTCCGGGAGAACACGCGCAGCTTCAGGCACACCCTGCTGATGCGCCGGGACGGCGCACGCCTCCACGCCGGCACCACACCCACCAGCGACCTCGACCGGATCCGCCGCAAGATGGACTTCCTCGTCACCTCCGGTGTGCCCGAGCGTGACGCCCAGATGGCGATGCTGGCTGCTGGCCGCTTCACGGTCGGCAGCGTCCTGGAGGAACAGGCGGAACCGAGCCCCGGCACCACCGCGCTACCGGCCGATGTGCCGGCGATCGATCATGAGTCCGCATTCGAGGCGGGCCTAGCCCTCATCCTGGACGGCCTGGAGCAACGCACCGCACAGGGGCGCGGGGCCTCTCTGTCGGCAAACGATCGTTTGCCGACAAGCAGCCGACGCGTCCAATGAACCCGTGGAATCCGGGGGTTCGCGGCGGCTCGAATCCCATCAGATCCGATAGTGATTGCTGGCAGGGTTTGGCGACGGATTGGGTCCGATCCTCCGTACGGAAGGGGCCCTCGGTGGCGAACCTGGTCTACAAGCGCGACCTGGAAGGCCGCTCCATCGCCGTCATCGCCCGCGACCACGGTGTCAGCTGCGGCGCCATCCGTACCGTCGTCGCGGACCTCCTGCCCGAGTACACGGCCGCCGACCCCGACGCCCGACCCCGGAACTGCGGGTCGTCCTCGACAGGCCGGGCCAGGTCGCCGACTTCCTCCGCACCGCCGACCTGGCGTCCGCCGAGCGCGCCACGCTCGACCTAGGTGGTGTCGTCAAATGCCACGTCCGCATCAGAGGCAGCAACTGCGAGCTGGTCCTCGCACGCGTTACGGCCGGCAGCCAGCGGCATTGTCATAGCCACCTGGCACCATGATCGGCATGAGTGAGACAACTGAGCCTGAAGAGAATGAAGTTGCCGGTGTTCTGACCACGCCGGAAGAGTGGCGTGTCTTTTTGAAGCGCTACGGCGAGCTGTACGTGAAGGTCCGTGCCGACGACGAAGAGTTGGTCGATCTGCTGGATGACGATCAGCTGGAGGTTCTGGATCGAGGGGGGCGGGTTGAGCTGTGGTTGGGTGAAGCCCCTGCTCGGGAGGAAGCTCTGGCGGCATCCGAGGAGCGGCTCGGAGTGCGGCTCCCACCCAGCCTGCGGGGATTCTTCCTGGCAAGCGACGGGTGGACGCACCTCGATGACTACGTGGACGGTGTCCATTCCTGCGGCCGCGTCTTGTGGATGCGGGACAGCGAGGCCGGCAGACGTGTGACCGATACCTACGACTCGATACCCGGCAACGAGGACGATGTTCAGTTGTTTCGCCGGTCCATCGAGGTCGCCCAGGGAGAGGACTTCTGGTTGCTCGATCCGACCGACGTCGGGCCGGACGGCGAGTGGGCCGCCTACGAGTTCGCACCGAAGTACGGCAACCCGACGAAGTACCCCAGCTTCTCCGCGTTGATCCGCTCCGGGTACGAGAGCATGGAGGAGGACGAGGACTGAGTTGGTTCGTCAGCCTTCATGCCCACATCAGGAGTCATCTCTCCTCCTGAGTCGAGCGTTAGAAATCGGCCACTGCTCCGGCTGATCGCGTTCTTCGAGACATCTCAACGGCTGGGCACCGAGGCGGACTCGGAAGGCCTGGTTGTCGAAGTGACCTGGAATGTGATTCGCGTCATCTCGGTGGTGGTCGCCATGGTTCTCGTGGGGCATACGGTGTGGAACTGGTGGCGTGTTCGACGCATCCAGCCCGAGCGGCGCGCGGAAGCCGGCGAGCCGCTGAAGCGCCTCTGAAGCTCATCGGACGCGCCCGCCCGGGGGGGAACGTGCCGGTATGGGCCCGCGCCCTGGAGCTGCTGGGCCTGAGCGGGGGTACCCGGCTCAGGTCGCGGGCGCTATCTCCTACTTCCTGGTGGACCTGCACGGCCGCCGCCGCAGGAGAGCTCGAGCGACCGCTGACGTTGACACTCGCCCTCCTGCTCCTGCTCCTCGCGTTCGCCTCCCTCGCTGCCCGGGGCACCTCCGCTTCGACGCGGGCGCCGCGGCCTCGGTCCTTTGGGGTGGACCGGATGAAGTCCAGCCAGGCAAGCATCAGTTGCGCCACGCACGCCGACGGGGCTGCGCCGAGAAGTGGGTGTATGACGAAACGGATACCGGTAGAATCCGGCACCGCTCAGTCGGTCTGCCGTACGGAACCGCATGTGAAATCGGAGCCCCGATGAACGACAGCCAAAAGATCCAAGCGTTGACATTCGTGGTCATGGCGCTGGTACTTGTCCGGCAGTTCCGTGAGAAGAGGTTGAGCGTCGCCACCTGGCTGCTTCCCGTTCTCCCTGTGGTCGTCGGTGTCCTTCAGCTGGTTCTGCGCGACCGGGACGAGCCGGGCGTCTCGATCGGCCTCGGTCTCGGCGTGGTGGCGGCGGGTGTCGTGCTCGGCGCGGCGTACGGGGCGCAGATCTCCGTACATTGCGACTCCGCAGGAGCCGTCCTGTTCAAGGCGGGCTGGATCGCGGTGCCCGTGTGGCTCCTGCTGATCGCCACCAGGACCGTGTTCGAGAAGGCCGGTCACCACTTCGACGCCCCGACCAGCTTCGGGTATCTGGTGATCTCCTTCGGGGTGATGCTCCTGGTGCGTACCGCGGGCATCGCCGTACGGGCCAAGCCGCTGGCCCCTGGCGCGTCGGTGCCTCGTACGGCCTGACGGCGGGACGGCCTGACGGCGGGACGACGGGACGGCCTGACGGGATTGCCGGGCCGGGCGGGATTGCCGGGCGGGACGAACCGCCCGGCCCGGCACCGTCACACCGGCGCGGGCCGATGGACCTCACCCTTCAACCGGCCCCGGTCAGGGCCTTCCACATCACGCGGCGGCGGGGTTCGCCGCTCGACGTCACGGCGAGTCCACCGCGCCACCGGCGACTCGACGCCGTACGGAAGGTGCGCCCCGGCGAGCGGTTCCTTCTCCGGACCTCAGACGCGCTCCAGCACCACGACCGGGATCGCCCGGTCGGTCTTCTGCTGGTACTCGTCGTACGCGGGCCACGTCGCGGCCATCGTCCGCCACATGCCCGGCTTCTCCTCCGCGGTCGCGACGCGCGCGCGGGCGGTGTAGCGATCGCCCTTCACCTGTACCTGGACCTCGGGGTCCGCCTCCAGGTTGCGGAACCAGAGGGGCGGCGTGTCGGCGCCGCCGTTCGAGGCCACCACGAGCACCGCGTCACCGTGCGGCCGGTAGATCAGCGGGGTGCTGCGCTGCTCACCGCTCTTGCGGCCGGTCGTGGTGAGGATCAACACCGTGGTGCCCTGCCAGTCGTGGCCCTCCTCGCCGTCCGTCTCCACGTAACGCTTCACATGCTCTTTGCCGAACAGCATCTGCCGTCTCTCCTTCGTGTCCTCGCGCGTTCGCGCGACGTGCCGACCCGATGTCATGGCCACCCTGCGTCTTCCTCCCTGCCCGGCGCCGAATCGACGCGCCCGATCGTGGAGTGAGCTTCAGCCCCGGGATCCGGGGCAGCAGGGCTTCATGAAGATATTGATCGTCCTGGTGGTGATCGGCCTTGCCGCGGCCTGGTACCTGCAATCGCGGAAGCGCCCGTGAGCGCCCGCGACGGTGGCATGGACACAGCGCCGGTGGTCGTGCATCCGCCGCTCGGCACGGGCGGCCGACGGGTGACGGTGCGCGGGGAGATCCTCGGCCTCGCGCACTCGGACGCCGACGTCGTCGAGTTCCTGCGGCAGGCCGGTCTCTCGGACGCTGAGGCGCTGCTCGACGATCTGGCCTGGGTGAAATGGCGCGGCGGGAGCGCGCACCACTACGAAGCGGCATGAGCCGGGCGCCGCTCACAGAGGCGCCTGCCACGTGACCGTCGTGCCCGGGCCCATGTCGTCCGTCGTGCCGTCGTCATGCACCGTCAGGCGCACCCCCGTCCGCCCGTCCGCCAGCGTCGCCCGGGCATCCACCGCCACCTCGATACGGGTGACGTCGGGGCGGCGTGACGCGGTGGCCAGGGCGCGGCGCAGGGCGGCGAGGAGGTGGCCCGCCGCCGGGTCCGTGATGCGGGTGTCGACGGCGCCGGTGAAGTGCACGGACGGCTGTACGCCGACGACCGCTGCCGCGCCCGCCGTCTCGCGGAGCACCTTGCCGCGGAACGTGGTCGGGGCGTCGGCGGGCGGCTGCTGGAGCGCGAAGATCGCCGTACGGACCTCCTGGATGGTGGACTCCAGCTCGTCCACGGCCTGGTCGAGGGTGGACTCGACCTGCGGGGACGTGTCCCTGCGGCGGGTCGACTCCAGCATCATTCCCGTCGCGAAGAGCCGCTGGACGACGAGGTCGTGCAGGTCGCGGGCGATACGGTCGCGGTCCTCGAACACCGCGAGGCGCTGCCGGCTCTGCTGGGCGTCCGCCAGGACTAGGGCAAGGGCGGCCTGGGAGGCGAACTGGGTGGCAAGGAGCCGCTCCACGGAGGTGTAGGCGCGCTCGCCCCTGCGGCGGGGCAGCGCGAGCGTCCCGATGAGCCGCCCGCCCGCCTGGAGCGGCAGCATCAGGCTGGGCCCGAAGTTCGTCCGCACGTGGGTGGTCATCCGGGGGTCGGTCGCGGAGTCCTCGATGAACACCGGCTCACCCCCGAGCAGTTGTTCGAGGACCGCGCTGCCCGGCTCGATGGTCGTGCCGATGAGGTCGTTCTGGAGGTCGTGGGGGTGGGCCCGGGCCTCGTTCGGGGGCTCGGTGGCGTCCTGTGCCGTCGCCGCCGCGACGATCCGCATGCCGCCCTGGTCCGTGGGCTGCAGGATCACCCCCGCGGAGGCGTTCGCGAGGATCCTGGCCCGCTCGGCGACCGTCATCAGGGCGTCGGCCGCCGGTTCGCCGGTGAGCAGCGCCGTGGTGACCGCGGCCGCCCCGTCGATCCACCGCTCGCGCTGCCTGGCCGCCTCGTACAGGCGTGCGTTGCCGATCGCGATGCCCGCCTGGCTCGCGAGGACGCGGAGCAGTTGCAGGTCCTCGTCCGTGAAGCGGCCGCCGTGCTTCTCGTGCTTCTCGGTGAGGTAGAGATTGCCGAACGCCTCGTCGTGGACGTGCACGGGAACGCCCAGGAAGCTGTGCATCTCCGGATGCCCCGGCGGTACGCCGCACGAGCGCGGGTCCGCCGTCAGGTCGTCGATGAGCAGCGGCCGCGGCTCGCGGAGCAGGGTGCCGATGAGGCCCGAGTGACCGTCGGGGAGGTGGCCGATACGGTCCCGCTCGGCCGAGGTCAGGCCCGCCGTGAACAGCTCGGTCAGCTTGCCGTGCCCGGGGTCGATGACGCCGAGCGCGCCGTACCTGGCGCCGGTGAGCTCGGCCGCGCTCTCCACGATGCGCTGGAGGGTGGTGTGCAGTTCGAGGTCCGTGCCGACGCCGAGCACCGCGTCCAGGAGGGGCACCAGGGGCAGGGGCAGGTCGTCGCCGCTCATCGCGCGGCGCCCGCTGAGTCCCCGCCGGTCTCGCCGCCCCGCGCCTTCTTGACCAGGCTCAGCGACGAGACCACCATCCACGCACCCTCCAGAAGCAGAAATCCCCACTGACGTTCGTAGAGAGCGTCGCCCGCCGTGAGCCCCGATCCGACGAAGTTCAGCCAGAGGTAGGACCAGGTGCCCGTGCCGAGCCTGCCCGCCTGGGCCAGGACGAAGGCGAGCAGGATCAGCGCGGAGCCGATCAGCTGCACGGTCATCGAAATCGGCATACGAGCACTCTTCCGCGGGGTGCCGAGGTCAGCTGGGGTGCCGAGATCAGCGGGGGCGCCGGGACCAGCCGGGGAGTCTCCGGGATCAGCCGGAGAGCGGGCTGAGGACCAGCGGCTGGATCTTGCCCTCCAGCATCGCCCCGAGCCCCATCACGGCACACACGTCGGGCCGCTCGGCGATCGCCACCGGCATCCCCGTCGCGTCCCGCAGCATCTGGTCGAGCCCCGGGAGCAGCGCGCTGCCGCCGACCATCATGATCCCGCGATCGGCCAGGTCGGCCACCAGGTCCGGCGGGCAGTCCCGCAGCACCTTGCCGATGCCGTCGAGCACGGCGGTGAGCGGGGCGTGGATCGCGTTGCGTACGGCCGCGGTGTCGACGTGCACCGAGCGGGCGAGCCCCGTGGCGACGTCGCGGCCGTGGATCTCGGTCGACTCGGGCCCCTGCGAGGTGAGGCCGTTGCCGCGCAGGGCGAGTTGCAAGGGACGTACCGACTGACTGGGCAGCATCAACTCGTGGTGGTGGCGCAGGTGCTGGACGATCGCCTCGTCGATCACCTCACCACCGACGGGGATCCGCTGCGCGGTGACGATCGAACCCATCGACAACACCGCGACCTGCGTGGTCGCGGCCCCGCAGACCAGGATCATGGTCGCTTCCGGCCGCTCGACGGGCAGCCCGCAGCCGACCGCGGCAGCGATGAGCGTGTCCACGAGCTCGACCCTGCGTGCCCCGAGCCCGACCATGGTCTCCACGGCGGCGCGCCGCGCGAGCGGGTCCGCGTCGTGGGGTGTGCAGGCGGCGGCGCGCAGCCGCGGCTTGCGGCGCAGGGCGCGCCGGAGCTTCTCGCCGATGAGGTGCCGCAGCATGCGCTGGGCCATCTCGATGTCGACGACGGTGCCGCCGGAGACCGGCCGTACGACCCGGATGTACCCCGGCGTACGTCCCGTCATCTGCTCGGCGAACCGGCCGACCGCGATGAGCGCGCCCGTCCGTGTGTTCACGGCGGCGGCGCTCGGTTCGTCCACGACGAGACCCGCGCCCTTCACGAACACCCGGGTCCTCGCGGCACCCAGGTCGACGGCGATGTGGCAGCGGCGCAACTGCTCCAGACTGACGGTCATGGCAGATCCTCCCGAGAGCGCAGACCGTACGGACCGTCGGACGGCGGTCCTGTCTCGCATCGTGCGATGGCCGCGGGCGGCGCGCGCGTTGGGCTGAGCCGGGCGGGGTGCCGCCGCACGGGTGGTCTTGATCGCGTCGCGGGCGGCACAGTTAGCATCCCGTGTGACGCATACGCCTCCGGAAGAAGACGAAGCCGACGGCTCCCCCATATCCGGAGCCGACCACAACCCCCCGCTGTCCCCGCTACCAGTGGAGCCCCACGGGCCCGTCACGAAAAGGCGGATACTCGCCGATCTGACGCCTTTGCGTACGTCCGTCGACTACCGCCGTCTCTGGGTCGGCAACACGATCTCCTGGATCGGCCAGGCGATGACCGCCCTCGCGGTCTCCCTCCAGGTCTACGACATCACGCACTCCAGCTTCTCGGTCGGCCTCGTGGGCCTCTTCTCGCTCGTCCCCCTCGTGGTGTTCGGCCTGTACGGGGGCGCGATCGCGGACACGGTGGACCGGCGGAAGCTGGGCCTCTACTCCTCGCTCGGCTCGTGCGGCCTCTCGGTCGCCCTGGCGGCGGGCGCCTTCGTGGGCTTCCACCACGTGTGGTTCCTGTACGCCGTGGTCGCGCTGCAGGCGGTCTGCGCGGCGCTGAACTCTCCGGCGCGCTCGTCGATGATTCCGCGTCTCCTGCCGCCCGAGCAGTTGCCCGCGGCGAACGCGCTCTCGTCGATGACGGTGACGTCGGGCACGATGCTCGGCCCCATGCTGGGCGGGCTCATCGTCGGCCTGTGGGGCTATCAGGCGGCGTACGCGATCGACGCGGTGGCGTTCAGCGCGGCGCTGTACGCGATGTGGCGGCTGCCCGCGATGCGGCCACAGGGAGCTGAGGAGGGGGTGCCCAGGAAGCGGGCGTCGGTGCTCCAAGGGCTGCGGTTCCTCGCCACGCGGCCGAACCTGCGGATGACCTTCTTCACGGACATGTGCGCCATGGTGCTCGCGCATCCACGGGCCCTGTTCCCCGCGGTGGCGGTGGTGTGGTTCGGGGGCGACGCGAAGACGGTGGGCCTGCTGATCGCGGCGCCCGCGGTGGGAGCGCTGCTCGGCGGGGTGTTCTCCGGGTGGCTCGGGCGGGTCCGGCGGCATGGTCTGGCGATTCTGCTCGCGGTGGCCGGGTGGGGCACGGCGATCGCCGTCTTCGGCCTCACGCGCAATCTGTGGCTCGGACTGTTCTTCCTCGCGGTGGCGGGCTGTACGGACACCATCTCGATGGTGCTCAGGAACACGATGCTCCAGGCGGCCGTGCCGGACGAGATGCGGGGGCGGTTGCAGGGGGTCTTCATCGTGGTGGTCGCGGGCGGGCCCCGCCTCGGTGACTTCGTCGCGGGGTCGGTGGGGGATGTGGCGGCGCCCGGGGTGGCGCTGGTGGGAGGGGGGATCGCGTGCGTGGTCGCCGTGGGGTTGCTGGGGCTCAAGTGGCGGGGGTTCGCCCGGTACGACGCGCGGGCGCCGGAGGCGTGAGGCGGAGGCGGGTCGTGGGCAGAGCCGTGGTGTGCCAGAGGCGTTCCGGGAGTGGCTGAATCACCGCCGTCGGCAGCTGGGCCGCCCAGTGGCGCAGTGTGCGGTTCCGCCGTGCGGAAGATGTGTGCCGCCCAATCGGGGTGCGGGGGAGAGGGACGGGGACGGGCTTGTCGCCGCTGCTTCGGACGGCGTGCGCGCAGGTCAGTACGTGCCGCTCGGACACGGGGAAGCCGGACCCGATCTCGCCCCCGCGCACGATGCGGGCATGCCACGATGCGCTGCTCATGGGGCGGGGGTGGCCTCCGGGGGGTTCGCGGGTACGGCCGGGGCCGCGGCTGCTTCCGGAGTCGTCACCGCACTCCGCGTCGCAGCGGGCCCTTCCGGTGTCCACGCGAGGCGAACCACCAGGTGGCCCTCCGCCGTGCCCTTCACGATGACCGCGCCCGCCTCCGCAGACATCCGCACCCCGAACTCGATCTCCACCGAGTCCGGGCGCAACGTGCCGTCACGGAACACCCGCAGCGCGGACTCCGCCGCCGCGCGTGCCCCGGCGAGCGACTGCTCGAAGGTGTGGACCGCGCGGGAAGGACCGTCGCCACGGGAGACGAGGTGCGAGCCGTGCATGTCGTCCACGTCGGCCATGACGACGGGCGTGCCGTCGGCGGTCGCGAACTCCACCAGATCGTCCATCAACGCCCCCGCCGGAACCTCGACGCACCTGCCAACTGCATTGTCGCGGAAGGCGGTTGCGGCTGCCACCCACGTCATGGGCCATGTCGCGGGACATGTCACGAGCAACCTCACCGGATACGTCACGAGCGACGTATCCGGACAGGCATGGCCGTCTGCCGCACACGGGCGAGGCTGGCGGGAAGGTGCCCTGGCGGCTTCCCGCCAGCCTCGGTCAACACCCCCGCAACACAAGCCCCCTGACACTCGTCGCAGCACCCGGGAACCACCCCCGCCCGGGTCCGACGAAGAGAGGGCACCCATGACCCGATCACCCGCCCGGCGAAGAGCGAGGCTGCTGCCGGCCGTCGGCCTGGCGTTCGCGCTGCTCCCGGCAGGGCAGAGCGCCACCGCCGCCCCCGCGGACGCGCCGCAGACACGGGCCACCTCCGCCGCCCGCGCCGCCCACACGGTCACCCTGGTGACCGGCGACAAGGTCACCGTCACGGAGCTCGGCGGCGGCAAGAAGACCGTCACCGTCGACCGGCCCGCCGGGGCCACCGGCGCCGTCCGGAGCGAGATAGCGGGCGACCGCATCACCGTCGTACCGGACGAGGCGCGGCCCTATCTGCGCGCGGGCACCCTCGACGAGCGGCTCTTCGACGTGACGGAGCTGATACGGCAGGGGCTCGGGGACGAGAAGGGCGGCGCGCTGCCGCTCATCGTCACGTACGACGCGCAGGAGAAGAGCGCGCACCGCGACGCGGGCCCGGCGACACCGCGGGGCGCCGACAAGGTGCGCGCGCTGCCGAGCGTGGGCGGCATGGCGGTGAAGGCGGACAAGCCCGGCACGTTCTGGCGGGACGTCGTGCCCAAGGACACCAAGGCGACCAAGGACACCAAGGCGACCAAGGACGTCAAGACGGCCAAGGGCACCAAGTCGGCCCACGAGAAGGCCGGTTCAGAAGATGGCGCATTCGCCGACGGCATCGACAAGATCTGGCTCGACGGCCGGGTCGAGGCCGACATGGCGCAGAGCAACGAGCAGATCGGCACCCCCAAGGCCTGGGAGGCCGGGCTCACCGGCAAGGGTGTGAAGGTTGCCGTACTCGACACGGGTGTCGACGTCGGCCACCCCGGTCTCAAGGACCGCGTGGACGCCACCAAGAGCTTCATCCCGGGCGAGGAGGTCGCCGACCGCAACGGCCACGGCACCCATGTGACCTCGACCGTCGGCGGCAGCGGAGCCGAGTCCGACGGCAACAAGGAGAAGGGCGTGGCGCCGGGCGCCGACCTCTCCGTCGGCAAGGTGCTCAGTGACGAGGGCTCGGGCAGCGAGTCGCAGATCATCGCCGGAATGGAGTGGGCGGCCAAGGACGTCGGCGCCAAGGTCGTCTCGATGAGCCTGGGTTCGCAGGAGGCGAGCGACGGCACCGACCCGATGGCCGCCGCCGTCAACACCCTCTCCAAGGACACCGGAGCCCTCTTCGTCATCGCCGCGGGCAACACCGGCGCTCCCTCCTCGATCGGTTCGCCCGGCGCCGCCGACTCCGCGCTGACCATCGGCGCGGTCGACTCCGCGGACAAGGCCGCGTACTTCACGAGCCAGGGCCCCCGCTACGGCGACAACGCCCTCAAGCCCGATCTGTCGGCACCGGGCGTCGACATCCTCGCCGCCCGCTCGCAACTCACCAGCGGTGAGGGTTACTACACCGAGATGAGCGGTACGTCGATGGCGACCCCGCACATCGCGGGCGTGGCCGCCCTGCTCGCCGAGAAGCACCCGGACTGGAGCGGCGCGCGCCTCAAGGACGCGCTGATGTCGACGTCCACGCAACTCGACGCGTCCGTCTATGAGTTGGGGGCAGGTCGCGTCAGCGTGCCCCACGCCGTCGACGCGCAGATCACCGCGAGCGGGAGCGCCGATCTCGGCTTCTACTCCTGGCCGTACGGGGGCAACAAGCCCGTCACGAAGACAGTGACGTACACCAACTCGTCCGATGCGGCGGTCGAGTTGACCCTCACCGCCGAGGGTGCGGCGGAGGGCGTCGCGACCCTCGCCGACAAGAAGCTCACCGTCCCCGCGCACGGCACGGCGTCGACCACGGTGACCGGCGACGGCACGAAGGCACCCGTCGGAAAAACCAGTGGCCGCATCGTCGCGAGCGCCGCCGGGAAGCCGGTCGCGAACACCGCGTTCGGCCTGGTCAAGGAGGAGGAGCGGTACACGCTCACCGTCCACGTCAAGGACCGTGACGGCGCCGCGACCGGCGCGGGTCTGGTGCTCCAGCAGCTCGTCGAGCAGGTCGACCCCGTCCAGACGGAGGTCGGCGACTCCGGCACCCTCGAACTGCGTCTGAAGCCGGGAACGTACGCCCTCTCCTCGTTCCTCGACGTACGCGGCAGCAAGGGCAAGGACTCCCTCGGCCTCGGCTTCCTCGCGGCGCCCGAGATCGTCCTCGACAAGGACCGTGAAGTCACCCTCGACGGACGGAAGTTGCGCGAGATCGGCGTGGGCGTCGGCAAGCGGACCGAGACGCGTCAGCTCCTGATGGAGTACGACCGCCGGGCGAACGGCGCCGCGCTGCAGGGTGCGGTCCAGGTGCCGGTCATGTACGACAGCATCTTCGCGGCGCCCACCGCCAAGGTCGCCGACGGCAGCTTCGAGTACCGCACCGTCTGGCGCCTGGGCAAGCCGACCCTGGACGTGAAGGGCCTCGGCCAGGTGGTCGCGCAGCCCGGCGGCACGGTGACCGACGGCCGGAGCAAGCTGCGGATCGTGGATGTGGGCGGCGGTGCGGCCGCCGATTACGCGGGCAAGAACGTGAAGGGCAAGGCCGTCATCGTGCGGCGCGACGCCGGTTCGGATGTGACGCCTGCTCAGATCGCGCAGGTCGCCCAGGAAGCGGGCGTGAACGCGCTGTTCGTGACGGACGACGTACCCGGGCGGCTCAACGCGTGGTTCGGTACGGACGACAACGCGGACCGGCCGTTGCAGATCGGCACGGTCGACGCGGCGGACGGGGCGCGGCTGGTCGCGGCGGCGAAGGCGGGCCGGACCGTGGAGACGACGGCGACGTCCCGCACGCCCTATGTCTACGACGTGTCGGAGGGCCACAAGGGGGCGGTGCCCCGGGATCTGACGTACGAGCCGTCCAAGCGTGAACTGGCGGTCCTGGACACGAAGTTCCACGCGGTGAAGCCGGTGGCGGGCGGAGAGTTCCGGTACTCGCTCACGGACACCTTCGCCGTCGGGATCGGCTTCCAGGAGAAGATCGACTATCCGGTCGAGCGGACGGACTACGCGTCCACGGGGGCAGGGCAGCTGTGGCACGAGTCGGTGTCGGTCGGGCCCGGCGCGCTGGAGGAGCGGAGCGGCCTGGTCGGCTACCGGGGCGGCAAGCACGGCGAGCTGAACTGGTTCAAGCCCGTGTGGCACCCGTGGCTGGGCACCGGCCTGGGCTGGGGGCAGCAGCGGTACGGGAACACGCTGGAGTTCAATGTGCCCGGGTGGGGTGATTCCGGTCCCGATCACACGGGATTCGGTGACGTGTGGAACGACGACTCGATGACGCAGACCAGCGAGGTCTACGCGGACGGGGAGCTGGTCGACCGGCGCCGGAGCTCGGGTGTGTACGTGTGGGACGCGAATCCGGCGCTGACGACGTACAGAGTCGTGACGGACACGACGCTGGACCCCGAGAAGTGGCGGCTTGCCACGAAGGGCCACTCGGAGTGGACCTTCAAGTCGAAGGAGGCGGCGGGTGACCGGAGGAGCTTCCTGCCCCTGCTGAACCTCGGCTTCGACGTGGACACGGATCTCTCGGGGAACGTCCGGGGCGGGCGCTCCGTGGAGGTCGGGATCTCCTCCGAGTACGTGAAGGGGGCTGTGGACACCGGCGCCATCGGGGGCGGAAAGCTGGAGGTTTCCTATGACGACGGGAAGAACTGGAAGGGCGTCGACCTGGACCGGGACGGCAGCAAGGCCGCGTGGGAGGGGAAGCTGAAGGTGCCCGGCTCCGCGGAGTTCATATCGCTGCGGGCTTCGGCCAAGGACGACCGGGGCGGTTCCGTGACGCAGGAGATCGTGCGGGCGGTGGGGGTGAAGTAGGGGTGCGATAGAGGGCACTCACCTGAGACGCAGGCCGGGCTGGACATCCAGCCCGGCCTGCCTGCTTCCCGCGCAGGGACGGGGCCTGCCCGCTCCCCGCACAGGAACGAAGTCTGCCTACTCCCTGCACAGGGACGTAATGCGAGCGTTACGTCACCGCAGGTGCGGTGTCACAGTGATCGTTGAGGCTGGTGGGGCCGATTGGCCCGATTTCAAGGCCAGTTGGCGGCTTGACGACAACCAAGGGTCCTCCCCCCACAATCCGAACAGGATGGGACCGCACAGATGTCTCTTTCACCGCCCGCCGGGCGTGTTCGCGCGCGCCCGAAAAGTCATTCCCCCCTGCCCGCGCCCGCTCACGCCGCCGGAGGCCACATCCTGGCCGTCGGCGCACCGGGCCCGAGCCGTGAACTGCTCACCCGGACCCTGCGACTCACCGGGTACGAAGTCACCCACGCCGTCCCCGGCGACGTACACCGCCAGGTCAGGCAGGCGCCACCGGACGCGATCGTGGCCCTCGACGACGGCCCCGACGGACGGCGCCAGGGCCTCGACGTCATACGCGAGGTCCGGGCCGACCCCGCCGGGCAGGCGCTCCCGCTGCTCATGGTCACCACGGCCCGGACCCACGCCCCCGCCACCGTCGTCGACCTGCTGCGGCACGGCGCCGACGACTGCCTGCCGGAGGCCTGTGACCCGCGCGAGCTCTCGGCGCGGATAGCGGCCAAGCTGCACCGCGTCCCGGTCCCGGTCGAGAACCTGCTGCGCGATCCGCGCACCGGCCTCTACTCGGGGCCGCACTTCATGGACGAGCTCGACCGGGAGCTCAGCCGCCCGTCCGCCGCCCGACGCGGCGGCGTTCTCGCCGTGGTCGGGGTCGCCGAGATGGCGGCCCTGGAGACACGCCTCGGACCGCGCGTACGGCGGGAGGTCGCCGAGCGGCTCGCCGGTGTGGCGGAACGCCTCGGCGGTGTCTGCGACCGGCTCGGCTGGGACGAGGACGGGCAGCTTCTCGTGCTCATGCCCGGGGTCGACGAGGAGACGGCGACACGGAGCCTGCGCGAGTTCGCCGTCTCCGTGGCCGGGACGCGCTTCGTCGTCGCCGACGAGAACGTCCGGCTCACCCCGGCCGTCGGCTGGACCCCGCTCGCCGATCACGCCTCCCACACCGGGGCGGCCGAGCACGCGCGGGACGCCGTGTCCGAGGCCGTACGCCACCGGGACCTGCGCCCGGTCCGCTACGAACCCTGGATGCGGACGAGCGCCCCGCACCCGCACCGCCGGGCCCGCGCCGGACTCCGGCTGCTGCTCACCTGGGCCACCAGGCTGCTGTCCCCGGTGCTTCCGCTGATACTCGGCGTGGGCGTGCCGTTCCTGCTCTACCAGCAGGCGTACGGACTGGGCTGGGACGCGGCCGGGGTCGCGTACTGGGTGGTGGTGGCCGGGCTCGTGCTCTCCGCCCTGCTCATCATGCTGGAGTGCCTGTTCTCGCTCGACGCGACGTCCCGGCCCGAACGCCCCGGCCAGCCCTACCCGTACGCGAGCGCCGTCATCGCCGCATACCTGCCGAACGAGGCCGCGACCATCGTCGACACCGTCGAGTCGTTCCTGCGCCTCGACTACCCCGGCGACCTGGAGATCGTCCTCGCGTACAACACCCCGCACCCGCTGCCCGTCGAGGACACCCTGCGCGAGATGGCGGCCCGCGATCCGCGCCTCGTGCTGCTCGCGGTGGCCGGGAGCACGTCCAAGGCGCAGAACATCAACGCGGCGGTGACGCGGGTGCACGGCGAGTTCGTCGGCATCTTCGACGCCGACCACCACCCCGCCCCGAACGCCTTCCGGCACGCGTGGGACTGGCTGTCCAACGGATACGACGTCGTCCAGGGCCACTGCGTGGTCCGTAACGGCGACAGCTCCTGGGTCGCGAGGACGGTCGGCGTCGAGTTCGAGACGATCTACGCGGTCAGCCATCCCGGACGGACCAGGATGTACGGCTTCGGGGTCTTCGGCGGTTCGAACGGCTTCTGGCGTACGGATCTGCTCGCCAGGACCCGGATGCACGGCTCGATGCTGACCGAGGACATCGACTCCACGCTGCGCGCCCTGAACGAGGGCGCGCGCATCGCCATGGACCGGACGCTCATCTCGCGCGAGCTCGCGCCCACGATGCTGCGCCCGCTGTGGAACCAGCGCTCGCGCTGGGCGCAGGGCTGGCTCCAGGTCTCGCTGCGGCACCTGTGGGGCGCGCTGCGTTCACCGGCGTACGCGCGGCGGCAGAAGGCGGGCCTGTTCGTGCTGCTCGGCTGGCGTGAGGTCCAGCCGTGGCTGACGCTCCAGATCCTGCCGATCCTGCTGCACGCGGCCTGGCGCGCGGGCGGCGCCGACCGCCTCGACTGGGCGGTGCCCGTCTGCCTGATGGCGGCGGCGTTCACCATGTCGGCCGGGGTGGTGCAGGCGGCCTTCGCGTGGCGGCTCGCGGTGCCCGAACTGCGGCGCCGCAAGGCGTGGTTCTGGCACTACCTGTTCGTGTCGACGTTCTTCTACACCCACTTCAAGAACATGGTGGCGCGCCAGGCACATCTGAAGGAGGCGCTCGGCGACCGGCAGTGGCGGGTCACGCCGCGTGCGGCCGTTCCCGAGGTGGCTGTTCCTGAGGCGGCTGCGACTGCGACGGCGGTCGCGGAACCGGCGGTGCGTACATGAGCACGCTGACCGCCCCGCGGCCCACCGAGGCGTCGGCCCCCGCTCCTCCCGCCTCCCGAGGGCGCGCCATCGAACTCCAGGGCTACCGCGGCCTCGCCGCCCTGAGCACGATCCTCTTCCACGTGTGGCAGGAGTACTACACGTACGACGCGGCCGGTTCGCACCCGCCGGTCGAGAGCCCCTGGCTCGGCGCGCTGATCTCGCTGGAGGTGATCGACCTCTTCTTCGTGATGTCCGCGTACCTGCTCACGCTGTCGTACGCGCGCGCCGCCATCGACGGAGGCGCGATCCGTACGGGGCGGACCTTCCTCTTCCGGCGGGCGATCCGCATTCTGCCGCTGTACTTCCTGGCGGTGCTCGTCGTCTGGGCCGGCCGCAATCCGACGCTGCCGGGGGACTGGCGCGACCTGGTCGGGCACCTCACGTTCACGCACGTCTTCGACCAGGAGCGGATCTTCTACACCTTGGGGCCCACCTGGTCGCTGTCCCTGGAGATCGCCTTCTACCTGGCCCTCGTGGCACTGGGACCGCTCGCGGTACGGGTCTGCCGGGGGCTGGAGACGCGGCGGGCGCGGGTCGCCGTGTGCCTGTCGGGGTGCGCGGTGCTCTTCGCGCTGCCGCTGGTCTGGATCTCCGTCGCGCACTACGCCGTCGGGGTGCCGCACACCAACTGGCCGGTGTACTTCGGCCCGCAGGCCCGCTTCGGGGGCTTCGCCGCGGGGATGGCGCTCGCGGTGCTGCTCGTGGCGCTCGGCGAGCGGGGCAGGATGAGTGCGCGGGCGACGGTTCCGCTCTCGGTGGCGGCGCTCGCGGGGCTCTACGCCCTGTCGTACCTCTCCGAGGCGGAGAACTTCGCCCACACCTTCTACCACCCGCTCGCGGCCCTGCTCTGGTGCGCGCTGCTCTACGCGACGCTGCACGTCCGCCCGCGTGAACAGGTGGGCTGGCACGGCCTGTTGAGGGCGCGATGGGTGACGGCGGTGGGGCTGATCAGTTACAGCGTCTACATCTGGCACGAGCCGGTGATGCTGCAACTCATCAAGTCCGGTCTCGTGCCGACCGGTCAGGCGGGGTTCCCGTTCGCCGCGCTGGTCGTCTTCGCGGTCGCCCTCGCGGTCGGGACGGCGAGCTACTGGCTCGTGGAGTATCCGGCGAGCCTGCTCGGCAGGGCGAAGGACGCCAAGGGCGCGGCGCGGGACTTCTATCCGGACCCGACACGCTGACGCCCCGCCCCCTGTGGCCTGCACAGACGCGGCGACGCCGCCTCCCGTGGGACGGGGAGGCGGCGTCGCTGCGAGAACTGCCGGGTGACGTCAGATCAGCCAGCCGAGGAAGTGGGCGATACCGGCGACGACGTCAGTGATGATGTTCATCGTGGTGCTTCTCCTTGTGGGACTACTCAGGATCTCTTCCAACTCCCGGCCCTCGTATGGGACATGGACCGGGAACGCGGCAACTACGGTCTGCAGCCCGTTGCTTGCGTTCCGTAATCATCGTCAATCACATGCGTCACATGCAATCCCTGGCGTAACGATCACCTGTTCCAGGGAACACCTGCTCCCGTGTTCGTATTTTCGAGATGCGGGGGCCCTATGGCTTTGGTCAAGGGGTTGGGTCTGGCGGGGCACGCCCTCCAGGGAGCCGCGCGCCTGGTTCCGCGCATCCCTCTGCCGTCAGCCCTGCCGTCAGCCCGCCCGCGTGAAGGAGCGGTGGGCCTCGATGAAGTGGCGTTCGCCCGCGGCGGCCTGACCGGCGGGGGCGGAGACCCACAGGTCGTACATCTTGCCGCCCTCGTCCCAGCTCAGGTCGAAGGTGCGGCGCGGCCCGCCGTCGCCGGAGCCGCCGTCCCAGGTGAACTCCCAGACCGCGGCGGGGTGGCCGTTGTGCGTGGTCCGACGCACCGACCCGTCTCGGTAGCCCGGGTAGTCCGAGGGGCCGTCCTTGTGCGCCTGCCGCATCACCGCGAGGGGGCCGTCGGGGTCCAGTGGCTGAGGGTGGACGCCGATGCGGAAGCGGTTGTCCGCCGAGTTGTAGAAGACGCGGGGCGGTTCGGACGAGCGGACGAAGCCGGTGGGCGTCGCCATCGTGAAGCCGGTCGGGTCGGAGACCGTGCGGTAACCCGCGGGGGCCGGGTCGTCGGCGGACCCGTCGCCGGGTTTGTCGGGGGCCTTCGTCCCGGCCGGGGTCTTTTCGCCGGTGCCTTCGGGTGACGGCTTGGGGGCGTCGGGGATCTTCTTGCCGGGATTCTTCGGCTTGTCGGCGCTCTTGGACGGGGACTTGGACGGTTCCTCGGTCGGCTCCCGCTTCTCGCGCACCTCGTTAGCGGGGCCGCCGCTGCCCGTCGCCTCCGACTTCGTACCGGAGTCCTCCCGCGTCATCAGCCAGGCGCCGGTGCCACCCGCCGCGAGGGCGGCCACCAGGGCGCCCGCCAGGAGTGCCGTACGGATCCGGGGCCGCGCGGCCGGCGCCGGGGCGGAGCCGAGCACGATCGCGTCGTCGGACGGGGGTGGCGGCTGCGCGGGGTTGGAGGGCACCGGCGTGCGGGGCACGGTCGGCATTCGCTCCTCCACCAGGAAGCCGCGCAGCGCCTGCTCGGCCTCGTCCGCGCCGAGCCGCCGCTCGGGATCCCGCTCAAGAAGGCCGCGCAGCACGGGAGTCAGCTGCCCTGCCGAATCCGGGATCCTGATCTCGTCCATGACCACGGCGTGCAGGACCCCCGCCACCGAGTCGCGGCGGAACGGCGACTCGCCCTCGACGGCGGCGCAGAGCAGCACCCCGAGCGACCACAGATCGGACTCCGGGCCCGTGCGCTTGCCCGACATGCGCTCCGGGGCGGTGTACTCGGGAGAGCCGACGAACGCGCCCGTCTCCGTGAGCGTCGTCTGGCCGTCTACCTGCGCGATCCCGAAGTCGGAGAGCACCACGCGCTCCGTACCCGCCTCCAGGAGCACGTTCGCGGGCTTGAGGTCACGGTGCAGGACCCCGGCCGTGTGCGCGGCGCGCAGCGCGGCGAGCAGGGAGAGGCCGATCCGGGCCGCTTCGGCGGGCGGGACCGGTCCCTCCAGGGCCATCCGGTCGGCGAGCGAGCGGCCGTCGATCAGCTCCATCACGAGCCAGGGCTGCCCGTCGTGCTGGACGACGTCGTGCAGGACCAGGATGCCGGGGTGCTTCACCTGCGCGACCGTGCGTGCCTCGCGCAGCGTGCGTTCGCGTCGGCCCGCGGCGTCGGCGGCCGACTGTCCCGCGTCGACATGCAGCTCCTTCACCGCGACGGCCCGGCCCAGGAGATCGTCCTGTGCCCGCCAGACCGTGCCCATGCCGCCGCGCCCGAGCGGCGTCGTGATGCGGTAGCGCCCCGCTATGTGATCCCCGTTGCTCGCCATGGCCGCATCATACGAACTCACGTTGCAAAAGGCGCAGTTGAGGTGATTGGTGACCGTGGTGCGTGAGTGGCGTGACCGAGCGGTGAACGGACGTGAAGGCGAGTCGGGGGAAGCGAGGGGAAGTGAGGGGAAGTGAACGGCGCACATGCTGGCGGCAAGCGCCTCCGTGCGCCGGATACGTGGCGTGCCTGATCGCCTACGGTGGGTGACTTCAGGGCGGGTCGCGCCGGGAGCGGTCCGCAGGGTGGAGGGGATCTCATCATGATGCGACGACGCATTGCCGTGACCCTGGGGGTGCTCGCGGCCGCCGCGACCCTGACGGTCGCGGTGCCGGGATCGGCGTACGCGGCGGAAGGTGTCCTGACCGTCAACGGCAACGAGCATGTCGACCCGAGCGGTTGCTACGCCGTCGACCGGTACCCGTCCTCGGTGACCAACGACACCGACGCCATCGCCGAGGTCCACTCGGGGCCCGGCTGCGGCGGCCCGGTCGAGTGGCTCGTGTACCCGGGCGAGACGTACTACACGGAGACGGCTCAGAGCGTCTTCATCCTCTGAGTCCGCCGCCGTCCCGGGAGTTGTTCCGGGCGGACGCGGCACCGGCGCCTCGCTCCCCCGAGGCGCCGTGTGCGCAGAGCCGCGCGCCCCTCCGCGGGTGCGGGGATCCGGGGCGAGGGCCTTGTCGGGGACACGTCGAACAAGTTGTTAGCCTGCGGGGCGGATCACCGAACCCAGGAGGCCTCAGTGTCACCAGACAGCCCCACGATCGCCCTGGTCACCAGCAGGCCTCAGCTGGCGACCGGCCTCGACCGCGACCTCCCCGAGCTGGCACGCTCGCTCGGCGCGGCGGGTGCCGAAGTCGCCACCGTGTCCTGGGACGACCCGAGGGTCGACTGGGAGCGGTTCGACCTCGTCGTCATCCGTTCTGCCTGGGACTACAGCGAGCGCGTCGCCGAGTTCGTGGCCTGGGCGGGGCGCGTCGCGCGGCTCACCGTCCTGGCCAATCCCGCGTCCGTGGTGCGGTGGAACACCGACAAGCGGTATCTGGAGGAACTGGCCGCGGCGGGAGTGCCCGTCGTACCGACCCGCTATCTGGCGCCCGGTGACGCGCTTGAGATCCCGGACGACGGCGAGTTCGTCGTCAAGCCCGCGTCCGGTGCGGGCGCGCGCTTCGCGGCGCGGTACGAGAAGGGTGCGTACGACGACGCCGTACGGCACATCGAGCGGATGCACGGCGAGGGGCTGACCGCGATGGTGCAGCCGTATGTGCCGTGCATCGAGGAGACCGGGGAGCGCGCGCTCGTCTACGTCGGCGGTCGGTTCCTGCACGCCATACAGAAGGGCGCGGTGCTTGCGCCGGGGGCGGCGTACGACGACGAGAAGATGCCGCACCCCGACCTCCGGTCCTGGCAGCCGACCTCCACCGAACTCGGCCTCGCCGAGCGGGCATTGGCAGCCGTGCCGGGATCGCCCGAGCTGCTGTACGCGCGGGTCGACCTCGTCGACGGAGCGGAGGGCGGCGCGCCCTGCGTCATGGAGCTCGAACTCGTCGAACCGAATCTCTTCCTCGCCCTGCACCCCGACTCGCTGCCCGCGGTGACCGAGGAGATCCTCGCCGCCGCCGGGTAAGGGGTGGACGTGGCGCCAGGGGCCTGAATACTCTGCCGCCATGTCCAGTCCCGAGTCCGACAGACCTTAGTCACCGGCCCGGCATGTCCGGTGGCCAAGCAGGTATGCGGAATTGCAGCGTGCCACGACCGCGGGTGCGTCGTGGCTGGTCGCGCAGTTCCCCGCGCCCCTTCGGGCGCTGTCGTGCGGACTGACTTTTCCTTTGCGGAGTTCCCTCATGCCCTTTTCCCTCTACATGCTCGGACTTGCCGTTTTCGCGCAAGGCACCTCCGAGTTCATGCTCTCCGGTCTCGGCCCCGACATCGCCGCCGACCTCGACGTATCCCTCTCGACAGCGGGCACGCTGACCTCGGCCTTCGCCGTGGGGATGATCATCGGTGCCCCGGTGATGGCCCTCCTCAGCCGTCGCTGGCCGCGCAGGACCGCGCTGCTCGCCTTCCTTGTCACCTTCCTGCTCGTCCATGTCGTCGGCGCGCTGACCAGCAGCTTCGCCGTGCTGCTCGCGACCCGCGTCGTCGGTGCGCTCGCCAACGCCGGGTTCCTCGCGGTGGCCCTGGTCGCCGCCGTCGGCATGGTCGAGCCGAACGCTAAGGGGCGGGCCACGTCGGTGCTGCTCGGCGGTGTCACCCTCGCCTGTGTCGCGGGCGTTCCCGGCGGCGCGCTGCTCGGGCAGTTCTGGGGGTGGCGGTCCGCGTTCTGGGCGGTGGCGCTGGTCTCGGTGCCCGCCGTCCTCGCGATTCTGCGGTCCGTGCCCGCCGGTGCGCCCGCCGGGAAGGGGATGGGCGCGCGCCGTGAGCTGCGGTCGCTGCGCGCCCCGCGGCTCCTCGTGACGCTGCTCCTCGGATCGCTGGTGAACGGCGCGACCTTCTGTACGTTCACCTACCTCTCCCCGGTGATCACCGAGGTCACCGGCTTCTCGGAGAGCTGGGTGCCCGCGCTGCTCGCGCTCTTCGGCGCGGGATCGTTCATCGGGGTCACGGTCGCCGGGCGGTACGCGGACGCGCGGCCCGTGCCGTTCCTCCTCGCGGGGGCGGTGGCGCTGCTCGCCGGGTGGGTGCTCTCCGCGCTGACCGTGGGGAATCCGGTGGCGGCGGTCGTGCTCGTCCTCGTCCAGGGCGCGCTGTCCTTCGGCGTCGGCTCCGCGCTGATCACCCAGGCGCTGTACGCGGCGACCGGCGCCCCCACGCTCGCGGGCGGCTTCGCCACGGCCGCGCTGAACGTGGGCGCCGCGATCGGACCCGTGGGCGGTGGCCTCGCCCTCTCAGCGGGTCTCGGCCACCGCTCGCCCCTGTGGGTCAGCGCGCTGCTCGTGGCGCTGGCCCTGGTGGTCGGGGCCGTGGCACTGTGCCGGCGTCAGCCGGGGGAGCCGGGGGAGCCGGGGGAGCCGGGAGAGCCGGGCGAGCTGGGGGAGTCCGGCAACGACAGTCTCTGGAGCAGCCCCCAGGTGAACTCCGCGACGCAGCGCCGCGGCTGACCCGCCCCGTCCGGTGCCGTGAAGGCGAGCCGCCAGCGCGTGGGCGCCGTGCCCTCCATGGGGCGGGCCGGGGCGAACGCGCGGGCGGCCTCGTCGACCGTGCACGACCAGGGTGTGAGGTCGTCCAGCGTATGGAGCGCGGGGCCCGGGGCGCCGGGCGTGCGGATCAGCCACTCGTTCCACACCGCGCCGTTCGGCGCGCGCAGGACCTCGAAGCGCAGGGTCGGCCAGAGCGGCACCGGCCACAGCAGGGCCTCGCACTCCAGGTCGCCGATCTGCCGGGCCACGGTGGCTTCGGGCGCGCCGAGCACCGAGCGGTAACGGGAGACCGCGCCGCGCGAGCGGGCGGAACGGGTCATCGCCTGCCAGCGGCGGTTGGCCTCGCGCATGTCCGCGATGGAGACGCCGAGCTCGTGGCGGGCCGCCTCCACCAGGTCCGGGTTGTGGTCGGCCATGCGGCGCAGCAGGACCAGCTGGAAGTCCAGCGGGGTGAAAGGCCCGGAAGGCTTGGGGCCGGGGGCGGAGCTAGCGGACATGTGCTCCATGGTCGCGCATCGCCGCCGCTCCCGGGCGGCGCCCGCCGGGAAGGAAGAGGACCGAATTGACGTACCGGGGCCTGCGCGGTGTCAGCACTCTGCGCAGCAGCCCCTGCGACACGACGTACGACGTGTCGTTCTGGTGCGCCTCCAGGTCGAAGTCCGCGAGCGGCAGCCAGGTGCGGTGGGGCAGGACCCAGCCCTGGTAGCCGTGGTGACGGGTGAGCAGCTCGATGATCGGCTCGATCGGCTGGATGCGGGACTCCAGCTCGATGAAGAGCGCGGGCCGGTCACGGGTGAGCAGCTCGTGGGCGCCGTGCAGGACCGGCAGTTCGTTGCCGTCCACGTCGATCTTGATGAAGTCGACGTCGCGCAGGCCGAGCCCGTCCAGGGTGAGGCAGGGCACGTCGACCGCCTCGGCGTGGATGTCCCTGCGGATGAGCGAGGAGACCCCGCGGTCACCGCGGTCGCCCTGCGGCAGCCAGAGCCGTGCCGTGCCCGGACGGTCCGTGGCCGCGGCCTGGATCACCCGGACGTTGCCGGGCGTGGAGGTCTCCAGGAGCCGTGCCAGATGCGGGACGGGCTCCACGGCCACCACACGGCGCGCACGCGAGGCAAGGCGGCGCGACCAGGGGCCGTACCAGCCGCCGACGTCCACCGCCGTGCCGCAGCCGGGCGGGCAGAGGTCGGCGAGGCGGGCGAGCTCCGGCTCGAAGCGGGGATAGACGAGCCGGGCCAGGGCGCCGACCAGGCGGACGGGGAGGTGCGGGGCGAGGCGGGCGGCCACGGTCTTGTGGGGGCCCGCCTCGGTCTCATGGGGGCCCGTCACGTGGATATCCGCTTCAGGAGCTGCTCGTGCTCGTCCTCCGACAACTGCTCGCCGGAGGAGGGCAGGAGCTGCGGTATGCCGTCGATGACGGGGTAGCGGCGGCGCAGGCGCGGGTTGTAGAGGACCTCCTGCGGTACGAGCGGGTCCGTGGATTCCAGGAGATGCAGCGGCCCCTTGTCCAGCGGGCAGGCGAGGATCTTCAGCAAGGGATCATCGGGGTTCATCAGCTCGTCAACTCCTTGGTGGGGGGCGTTGGTTGAGGTGGCGGCGCGTCGTGCTTGGGCATGGCGAGGAGCACGGACACCGCCAGTGCCGTGCCCGCGATCCGCAGGGCGAGCCGCAGCGGTTCGTCGGGCAGCGGCTCGCCGAACGCCAGCGTCCCGAGTACCGCGGTGAAGAGCGCGGTAACCGTCGTGCACACGGGAACGATGAGCGAGGCCCGGCAGCGCTGCAGGGCCGCCTGGGACATGACCAGGCCGAACGCGCCGGTGAACAGCAGGAGATACGGGTACGGCGACGCGAGCAGGTGGAGCAGCGCCGAGCCCAGGCCCTGCGTGGTCAGATAGCTGGACACGCCCTTGATGGCGAGTGAGCTGACTCCGTAGAGGAGCCCGACGGCGACCCCGTACTCGACACCCGTCGTCGGAAGACGGTGCCGGTGCTTCGAGCGGCGCTCGGCGGATCCGTAGAGCAGGACGCCCGCGGCGAGCGAGGGCAGGCAGACCGTGAGGACGAGCGGCACGGGCGCGCTGCGGCTCACGGTGTCCGACTCCTCGCTGAGCGAGAGGACGACCATGAGCAGCGCGAGGAGGATGGCCCCGACGGCGTACCGCTCGCGCCCCGACGTCTGCTCCCCGAGCAGCACGGAGGAGAGCAGCAGCAGGAGCACGAGCCCGGAGACGAAGATGCCCTGCGCCGCGGCGATGGGCAGCGTCCGGTAGACGGCGAGCTGCGCGCCGAACCCGGCGGCGAGCGCCAGTGATCCGCCGATCCACAGGGGGCTCGATATCACCTGCCGGAGCAGCCGTGCCGGGCTGCGCACGCTGACGGACGGCATGGCGGTGAGGGCACGTTTCTCCAGGACGAACCCGGTGCTGTAGAGGACGTTCGCCAGCAGGGCGGCGGTCACACCCCACCACATGGCGCTACTTCCTTCGGGCGTGCAGCAGCAGGATCGACGAGGCGCTCGGCACGGCGCAGGCGAGTCGGTCCAGGGCGCGCAGCGGACGCGGTACGCCGTGGAAGGGCGCACCGGCGACACGTACGACGTCGAAGCCGGACGCGGCGACGAACTCCCGCAGCGCGCGGGCGGTGTAGAGCCGCAGATGCCCGACGACCTCGCTCCCCGGGCGTCCGTGGATGCCGCGCAGGCTGACCTCCGAGAAGACGGGCTGCACCCCCGCGAGCAGGAGCCCGCGGTTGTACCAGGCGGCGAGGTTGGGTGTGGACAGCATCAGATGCCCTCCTGGCCTGAGCACTCTCCGCAGCTCGTCGAGCGCGCTGTCGGGGTCGACGAGATGCTCGATGACCTCGCTGAAGAGGACGGCGTCGGCGGCTCCGTCGGCGAACGGAAGGCCACCGTCGGTGAGTTCACCGCGTACGACGTACGGCAGATGCGCGTGCGCCCGCTTGAGGGCGTCCTGCGACCAGTCGACGCCGATCACGCGATGCCCCGCGAGGAGCGGTGCCGCGGTCGCCGCCGCGGTGCCGTCGCCGCAGCCGATGTCCAGGACGACGGCGGTACGTGCGGTGGCGGGGCCGATGGCGTCGGCGAGCATCCGGGCCTGGCGGAGGCTGCGGGCGTCGCCGGACGCGACGGGGACGGAGGGGTCCTCGTAGAAGTCCCTCAGGTCGCGGGGGGCGGTGCGGGTGCCAGTGCTCGTACTCGTACTCGTCGTCATGGTGTCGTCCCCTCCTGCGTGTACTCCGTGTGCTCCGTGGCGTGGAGGTAGTGCTCGAAGAGGTCGCGCAGATGGGTGCCGTCGCCGCTGCTGAGCAGGGCCTTCGACCAGCGCAGGGCGACGTGCAGACGGCCCGCGGTGGACGCCGTGGTCACGGTCAGGCCGCGGGGCAGGCGTGCGGGCGCGGAGAACCAGACGGCGTGCGCGCGTCCGGCGTCACCGAAGTCGAGGGAGTACGGAACGCGCCCGATGTTGCTGAGCAGCGTGGTGGAGGTCCAGGGCGCGGCGGCCCTGCGCAGGCCCCGCGTGACGGCGGCTCTGAGGGTGACGGGCAGGACGGGCGAGGTCAGGAGAGCGGCGCCGCGGCCGAGTTGGGGCCGGGGGAGCGCCTTGAGGGCCCGGGTGCGGTCGGCGGTGCGCCGCAGCAGTGCCCCGATGTCCTGCGGGCCCCAGTCCTCGGAGGTCAACTCGGCTGCGGTGAACGGCACTTCGACGAGCCGGGTGCCGTTGCCGATGGGCATCTCCATACTGCGGGGCCGGTCGTCGACGGGCATGGTGATCCGGAAGGGCCTGGGCCGTGCCCCGTGCTCCCGGTTCCAGTGCGCGATCATCAGCGCGGTCGCCACCATGAGCTGATCGTTCACGGTGAACGGCGCCCCCTTGGGTCGCCGCGGCACGGGCAACTCGACGACGAGCATGCCGTTGCCGGGCGAGGGCTCGGGGGTGCCACGGGAGACACGGGCGGGGGGAGCCCAGCCGGATCCCGCGTCACCGACCGCCTCCGCGCTCTCGGGCACGGCGGCGGAGGAGGGTGCCGCGCGCAGGGGAGGCGCGGCGGGGGAGTTGTCCTGCCCGCCGTACAGCTCGGCGGCTGTGGCGAGAACGCGGAGGCAGGCGGGGCCGTCGAGGGCGGTGTGATTGATGGTGAGGAAGAGGACGCTGCCTTTGCCTGCGGGTCGCTTCTCACCGGCGGGGCGCCCCTGGCTGGTGGGCGCGCCGCCCGTGCCGGGGGTGCTGACGTCGCCCGGGGCGGACGGGGCGGACGGGGCGGACGGGGCGGAAGGAGCGGCTCCGGGATGGGTGCTTCCCGGAGCGCCGGGGGTGCCGGTACGGGCGGGGCCGACCGGCGCGCCGCCCGTGCCGGGGGTCTCGGTGCCGGTGGCGTGAGCCGCATCTCCGGGGCCGTTCGCACCCGCCTCGCCACTCGCGGCGGCCACGCCGTTCGCCCCGACGCCTTCTCCGCCCGCGGCGCCCCGCGCCCCGCCCGGGGCAGGGGCAGAGGCAGGGGCGCCACTCGAACCGCCGCCCCTGCCGGAGGCAACCGTGTCGCCCTCCCTGTCCGAGGCGATCACCTCCAGGCGGATCGGCGGAGACGCCGACAAGGGTGGGGCCTGGGAGAGGGAGCGGGTGCGGGCCTTCTTCAGGGCGTCCCGTTCCGGCGCGGGGAACGTCACCACCTCCACGTCGGGACCCGGCGTCAGTTCCCACTCGTAGCGGCGCCGGTACCAAGGCCCCCGCGCCTCCCGCATCAGGATGCGCGGGTGGCGGCGCAGGGCCTCCGTGAACGCGGCCTTCAGGCGGGCCGGGTCCGGGCTGCCGGGCAGGTGGACCTCGATGTGTACCGTCTCCGGCTCCTCCTCCTGGAGGCAGTGCCGCGAGACCTCGTCGACGACGGGGAACGGCACGCGCTCCGGGGGCCGTTCGGGTCCGTCCGCGTGACGTGCCGGGTGATCGAGTGCGGTCATCGGTCCGTTTCCTCCTGGGAGGCGGTCGGTGCCGTGGCTCCCGTGAGCCCGTCCGACGGCCTTGGCCTGTGCCGCCTGAAGCGCGTGGTCCGCGCGGTCCGCGGGGTGCGCGCGCCCGGCGGCGGAAGCTCCGCCTGTGCGGACGCGGGGCCCCGCGCGGAGATGGTCGAGCTGGTGGCCTGCGGCGCGCCACCGGCGTCCTGGCCGCCGCTCCCGTCCCCGCTGCCGCCGTCGCCGCCCGCACCCGGCCCGCTCGCCCCGCGCTTCCGGCGCGGCAGCGGCCTCGTGCCCAGGTCCGGGTCGGGCCCAAGCGGCGACCCCAGCGGTGGAGTGCGGCCGCTCTCCGGGTTCGGCGTCGCCGGGGGAGTATGGGGCGGCGGCCCCCACACAGCGGCCTCGCCCCCTTCGCCACCGGCGTCCCCGGATGCCGCCGACGCCCCCGCGGCAGCCCCCCGCACACTCACCAGCGCCGCGAACAGGGCGATGAGAGCGAGGAGTTGAGCGGCCGGGCTGAACGCACCCGCGTCCGACGTGGTCGGCTCACCCGCCCCCACCGCCGCCACGATCCCCGCCCCGGCCATGGCCGCGAACGCGAGCGGGACGAGCAGCCCGTGACGGCGCCACGCGAGCAGGGCGAGCGCGGGCACGAGCAGCGCGAACCAGCCCGCGACGACCACGGCCACCAGGGTCAGCGCCACCGTGCCGAGAATCAGCCCCGGCGCGGGCGGTGCCACGTCAGGCCCGTCCGGGTTCGGCTCGCGGCGCCGGATCAGGACCAGGGCGATCAGGGCGAGGATGCCGACACCGCCGCCGATCAGGCCGATCTCGTAGATCCGCGACGGCTCGTACGACAGCTTGACCGTGCCGCCCTCACCCTTCGGGATCAGGAAGCCCTGCTGCCAGCCGTCGAGGCGTACGGACGACAGCTCCTTGCCGTTCAGCGTGGCCTTCCAGCCGTCGTTGATGTTCTCGTACGTCGAGAGGTACGAGGACGCGCCCGCGCCCACCGACAGCTCGCGGCGGTCGCCGAGCCAGTCCTTGATGTTCAGGGAGCGGGACTCCTTGTCGACCTCACCCGGCGTCCCCTGCGTCAGCGAGACGTCCATGAGGGCGAGCGGGCCCGCGTCCCCGGCCTCGACGGTGTGCTCGCCGGAGCCGAGTGACACGGTCGTGTTCTCCGAGCCCCGCGAGCAGAGCGTCACCTCGATGGGCCGCCGCTCGACCAGATCCCGTACCGAACCCTTCGCGCTCGTCGCGTGCAGCTTGCCGTCGACGGCGAGCATCGGCCCCTCACCGCAGGCGAGTTCGAAGGTGTCCGAGGCCGGGGGTTGCTCCGTGCGGTACTTGTCCAGAGCCGGGACGTAGACCTCGGTGAGCCCGACCGGAAGCTGCAACTGGGCGTCTGCCACCGGGTTGTGGACCGTCAGCGGCGCGGTCTGCGTGATGGTGATGGTCAGCTCGTCCGTGGTGATCGGGGCGAACCGCGCGTTGCCGTTCTCGTCGACACCGGCGACCGCCGCGCCGTCCGGCGAGCTGATCTCGATCTTCTCGGGGCGGGTCGAGAGTCCGCCCGCCGCAGGCAGGACGATCTCGTCGATCTCCTGCTTGCCCTTCCACTTCAGCTTGATCTCCGGATTGTCGCCCGCGATCCAGGCCGTCGTCAGGTCGCCGTCCGTGAGATTGCGCGGAGATAGACTGCCGCCGAGCTTCGACGTGGACTTCGCGCTCGCGATGATCTGGTCCTTCTGCTCCGGCGCCACCTTGTAGAGCAGCTTGTCGAGCTCGTCCCCCTGCACGGCGACCGCGCTCGCCTTCACCTCGTACTCGGCCTCGGCCGGAGTCGAGAAGCGGCGGTGCAGGCCCGACTCGGCGTTCACCGGCGACAGCGCGCTCGGGTCCGAGGAACGGTGCATCGAGTACGTCGTCGCTTCGGCGCCCTCGGCGGGCACCCTGGCGGAGGACCCGGTGTCCTGGGGCAGCCGCAGCAGCTTCGTCACCCGTACACCCGGAACGGTGATCTCCGAGAACCCGGCGCCCGTCAGGCCCTCGCGGCCGATCTGCGCGTCCAGGACGGTGACCTTCAGCCAACTCGACTCACCTGCGGGCGCCTTGATGCGCTGCCGCATGCCGTTGGGCTGCAGCGGACTCGTGCGGCTGCCCTGCTCCGTCTCCACCCGCACCCGCGTGGGCGCGGCCCGTACGCCGTCCTGCGGCAGCGGAGTGACCCGGATCGAGGAGGGGATCGACTCCTTGGAGCGGAACTCCGCCTTGATCCAGGCGCCCTTCGGCTTTCCGGGACTGCCCTCGGCCCACGCGGTGTCCGGGTTGCCGTCGAAGGCGTTCACGGGGTCGTACTGCGGCAGGTGGAAGAGCCAGTTGCCGTAGCTCGACGCCGTCACGGACTTCGCGCCGCGCAGCTCGGCCGTCGTCTGGTGCTCGATCCCCTCGGTGGGCAGGATCTGGTGCGGCTTCTTGCCCGCGTCCTGGAGGGCCCCGCTCGCGTTGCGTTCGCCGGGTGTGTACGTATAGGAGGTGTTGGAGTTGACCAGGCCGAAGCGTGTGTCGGCGCGGCGCAGACCGTCACCGACCGCCTGCAGGGCGGGAGTTCCGACGCCCGGGTGGTTGTCGCCCGTCAGGACAGAGGGACGGTCCCGCATCGAGGGGTCGGCGGACAGCTGGAGCAGCGACTCGGGGCCGCCGCTCACCACGGCCGTGTTCGAGACCGGCTTGATCCCGGCCTGTCCCGGCCGCTGACCGCCCGCTCCCGGGGCGTAGATCTCCACCGCGCGCTGGCGCGGGTAGAGGCCCTCGACCTGGAGGGGCGTGTCGTTCGGGATGATGCCGCCGGTCTCCGTCGGACCGAAGCCGGTGACCCGCTTGTATCCCGACTCCTCCAGCGTCCGCTTGACGGTCGCGGTCGGTACGTTGCCGATCTGGTCGGGGTCGAGGTCATTGCGTACGACGACGTAGTACATGCCCGCGCGCGACAAGTAGTCGCGCAGGCCCGGGACGTCGCCGCCCGTCGCGAGCGCCTGCTCCACCGCGTCCATCGCGCGCCGGTTGCCGGGCGTGCCGAACGGCACGTAGTCCCGCTGCGCCCAGCGGGAGTCGGCGAGCACGTCGAGGGGCTGGTCGATGGGGGAGCCCCAGGTGTAGATGCCGTGCGCGGTGGCGGGCACCACGAGCGCGCGCGAGTCGGGGGAGTACTTCTTCAGCCAGTCGGACGTCGTCTGCCAGTAGGTCGGCAGCTTCTTGAACGAACCGGGCTGAAGGATCGAGCCGCTCAGGTAGGGGAGGGCGAGCCCCGGAAGGACCAGCACGGCGGCGATCAGCGGGGCGTAGCGCCGCCCGCGCACCGGCCGCGCCCCGCGCGTCTGCGCGGCCACGCCCACGAGATGCGTCAGGCCGAGGACGAGGGCGAGCGCGAGGCCCGTCTGGAACTTGTAGATGTTGCGGAAGGGCACGAGCCAGCCGTTCAGCCACGACTGCATGGTCTCGTGGAAGGGCGCCCCGAACGCGCCGCCGTACCCGGCCAGCGTGACCAGGACGACCGAGAGCACGGTCAGGACCAGCCAGCGCCGCTCGGGCATGTCGCGCCGCGCGAGCCCGGCCAGGCCGAGGGCGGCGGCGAGCGCCGAGCAGACCACGACGAGCACGGACGTCGCGACCGACCACCCGGCGGGCAGCCACGCCTCGCCGAAGTGCAGATACGCGACCCAGTTGCCCGCGCCGCGCAGCGCCTCCGTGGCCGACATCGTGCCGGTGGTCGTGGCCGAAGTCTCCACGTAGGGAAGGAAGTTCTCGCCGTAGATGCCCAGCATCAACAACGGCACCACCCACCAGGCGGTGGCGAGGATGACGCCGGGCACCCACCAGGTGATCAGCTTCCGCTTGCGCGGACCGTTCGGTCTCGAAAGGAGATACAGACCCACCGGCAGCAAGGACGCCAGCGTCGCCGCCGCGTTCACACCGCCCATGAAGGGGATGACGAGCGCGGACCGCAGAGCGGCGGAGCGCGCGCTGATCCGGTCGTTCGTCAGCGGGAGCAGCACCCACGGCAGCAGGGCGCCGGGCAGCGCCGCCGCCGAGGTCGAGCCGACGACGATCGTGAACGTCGGCCACAGGGCGAACGCCACCGCGCCGAGCAGCCTGCTCGCGCCGCTGCCGATCCGCATCCTCTCGGCGAGCCGGAGGACGCCCCAGAACGCGGCGGCCACGATCAGCGAGATCCAGAGCCGCTCCGCGAGCCACACCGGGAGGTGGACGAGCTTGGCCAGGCCGTAGAACGGCAGCATCGGCCACGCGTATCCGACGTACTGGTCCTGGATCCCGCCGAACCCGCCCCGGTCGTGCCAGAGCTGGCCCAGGTCGGAGAGGAACTGCCAGGGGTCGACGGCCACACCCAGCTTGGTGTCGAACGTCATCCGCCCCGGCTTCACGGTCAGGAGGAGGACGAACACCACGGCCCAGAACCCGAGCAGCCAGCGCCGCGAGCGCGGGCCTCCGCCGGGTTCGGGGGCGTCAGCCGTGGGCCGGACTGCCGCCGGGGGTGGGGCCTGGACCGTGGTCATGGACACCGCCTGAGGATGAGGAGGAGATTCCAGGTGGCGAACTCGCGTACACCCGGCACTTTGGTGATGCCACCGGCCAGGAACGGCCAGTAGCGGGACCGCGCGGACACGACGGACACGTCGTCCCTGGCCCGGACTTGGCGCAGGGTCGGTCCGATGTGGTGGGCGAAGAGGTTCTCGCCGAGGGTGTGCTTGGCTGCCTTGCCGGTACGCCGTTCATAGCGGGCCCGCGCGCGGGCGCCGCCCAAGTAGTGCCAGGGCGCCCACTCGTGGCCGCCCCACGGCGAGTACCAGTTGGTGAAGGAGACGTAGATCAGACCACCGGGCCGCGTCACCCGCACCATCTCGCTGAGGAACGTCTGCGGATCGTCCACGTGTTCAAGGACGTTGGAGGAGAAGGTGACGTCGGCGACGCCGTCCCCCAAGGGGAGCAGGTATCCGTCGGCGACGACGGCGCCCTCCGGGGGCTTGGCGCCCAGCTCGGCCGGGTCCGGCTCGAAGAGGAAACTCTGGGCGCCGCGCCGCCGGAACTCCTCGGTGAAGTAACCGCCGCCGCCGCCGACATCGACGACGACGCGGTCCCTGACCGGTCCATAGGCCTCGACCTGGTCGGCGGCGTCACGGGCGAGCAGGGTGTAACACCGCTCGGGCTCTTGCTGCTCGCGCAGGAAGGCCCGGAAGAGGGTGACGGAACGGCGCAGGGACGGGTCTTTCACACGGACCCCTGGTGCGTGCTCGGTGGCGTGGTCCGGTGCGGGGTCTGTGGCGCGGTCCGGTGCGCGGTCTCTGGCGCGGTCTGGTGCGTGACGACCGCCTCGGCTGCCACCGCTTGGAACTCGCGTACGGAGTTGGCCCACCGGAAGCTGGTGGCCCGCTCGCCGGCGGCCTTGCCGAAGGCCCTGCGCCGCTCGGCGCTGAGCGCCAAGGTGCACCAGGCGGCGGCGAAGGAACTCTCGCCCCGGGCGAGCAGCCCCGTCACACCGTCCTCGATCGAGTCACGTACACCCGGTACGTCGAATCCGATCGCCGGCGTCGAGCGGGTCGCCGCCTCGGTGATCACCAGGCCCCAGCCCTCCACGGCGGAGGGATGCAGGAGCATCCAGGCCTCGCAGAGCAGCCGGTGCTTCTCCGCCTCGGAGACATGGCCCTTGAACTCCACGCCGGGTCCGGCGAGCTGCTGGAGCCGCGCCCGCTCGGGCCCGTCGCCCACGATCACCAGACGTCCGCCGGTGACGGGCCTGACGCGCTCCCAGAGCCGCAGCAGCAGATCGATGCGCTTGTACTCGACGAGCCGTCCCATCGCCAGGAACAGCGGCTCGTCCGAGCGGGGGTGGAGCGGGCCCGGCTCCTCGACCCCGTTGTGGACGATGCGGATGCGCTCACGCTCGACGCCTATCGCGCGCAGGGCGGTGGACGTCGACGGCGACACGGCGACCAGGAGATTGCCGCGCTGGGCGCCGGAGAGCGACCAGTGCTCAAGTCTTCGGCCGAGCCGGGCCGCGGGGGCGAGCGCGCCTTGGAAGCGCATCCCCCACAGATCGGTGTGGACGTGGTTGACCAGGCACAACGTGGGCCCGCGGTGCCACAGCGGCGCCAGGTACGGCATGCCGTTGCAGACCTCGACGAGCAGATCGCAGTCGCCGACCTGCCTGGTGAAGGCGGAACGCGAGCGCAGATAGTGCCCGAGGTCACCGCCCGCCGACACGACGCGGTAGTCGCGGAACGCGGCCGGGCCCCCGCACAGGAGGGTGACCTGGTGGCCGAGCTTGCTCAGGCCGTCGGCCAGCCGGTCGACGAGCAGTTCGGATCCGCCCGCGGCCGGGTTGGCGAGGTCGCGGCGGGCCAGAAAAACGATCCGGCGCGGCTGCGGGGGAGGTGCCGGAGGCCGTTGCGCGACCCGCGGGGTGGCGGCGCGCAGCGGGGAAGGCACGTGCTGGGGCATGCGTGCTCCAACTCGTCAGGGTGCGGAACCGTGAGGTGCTATGGGGGTTCTGGAGGGGGGTGCACCGGTCGGGGGTCGCTTGCAAGGGCGCTGTGCTCGTACTGTGCGAGGCGGTGCGGGGCTCTGCGAGGCGGTGCGGGGGCGGTGCGGGGCTGTGCGGGGCTGTGCGGGGATTGTGCTCGGGTGGGGTCGTTAGTTTTCGCTGCCGTGTTCGGCGCGGCTACTCACCGAAGTGACAATTTCTCGCCTTTCAAGAGCTGACGTCTCATCACATCGTGCTTGGTTGCAGGGTGGTTGGGGACGTATCACCATGCGGACCGTCCGGCTCCGTCGCCGTACCCGGCCCGTCCGACCCGTGCGCCCCGCTGTCGGACCGCCGTCCCCGTACGACGAGGACGCCTCCCGCGATCACAAGCAGCCCACCCAGCGCACCCGCCCCGACGGGCAGCGTCTCGCCCACCAGCTCGAGGCGGCTGCTGTCGTCGTCGGCGAGCTTGACCTGCGCCTTCTGCGTCTTGGGCGTGAACGCGATGCGCTCGCTGTCGAGCAGCACCGTCGCGTCCTTGTCCGAGCCGGGCGCGCGCAGCGTCTTGCGGGGGCCGATCGCCGCGTAGATGATCCGGCCCGTGCGCTTGTCGGCGACCAGCTCGACGCCGTGGTTGGCGTACCACTCCTCGGCGAGCACGTTGCTGCGCTTGGGCTGACCCACCAGGCGGCCCGGCACAAGGCGGGTTCCGGTCTTCGCGGGCTTCACCTTCGCGGTGAAGCGGTAGCCCTCGTACCCCTGGATCTTCTTCGTGCCCCTGAAGGTCAGCGGGACGGTCGCGCCGAGCGTGTTGTCCCACCAGGTGTAGGAGCGTTTCTGCACGTCGAAGGGGAACTTGAGGTAGGCCTCGCCCTCGAAGTACGGCGTCTCGTCGCAGCAGTGCACCGGCTCGTTCGTCCTGCGGTCGGTGACCCAGCGCTCCGTCGTCCACTGGAGCGAATCGTGCGGGTCGGCGGCCGGGAGCGAGCTGTCCGGATCGACCGACGTGGACACGTCCCAGACCGCGTGCTCGTCGTCGCTGTCGTCCACGTCGCCGCGCACCTGACGCGTGATCGTGAGGTTCTTGTCGTGCACGGTCTTGATCTTCTCGGTGTCGAAATAGCTGCCCTTGCCCTTGAAGACCGTCGTGATGTCGACGTCGACGGGCGTGCGCTTCGCACGTGGCTCGACGTACCACGCGAGCATCGGGGCCAGGACGAGCAGAAAGACGCCGAGTCCGAGGAGGATCAGCGAGAGGGGAGAGGCTGTGCGGCGCATCCGGCACTCCTGGGGGCGGGTGAGAAGTGTTACCGAGCCGTATGGGGCCGGAACGCTAGGCGGACCCTTGACGAAGTGTCAATGCGTTGATGAGACTGGGCACTTGCCGGGCGGGGCCGGTTCGGGACTGTACGAACGACATCCGTGCGAACCGCACGGACGACATCCGTGCGACCAGTGCGACCTGGGTGGGGACGACCTCCAGCAGAGAGGCTGACCCTGACATGCACCGACTGCTCGCCGCCGGTCTGACCGCCGCAGCCGCCGCGGTTCTCGCCGTGGCCGCCGCCTTCGGCATCGTCGCCGCCCTGAACGCGACGCCGGAACAGCCCAACACGCCCCTTGTGCACTTCGAGGCTCCCCCACAGGGGCAGTGAGTGGCCGTGCCCGTGACCGAGAGCCAGGGGCTTCCCACCCGCTCGGCCTGGCGCGACGTACCGCCCGTGCAGGTACGGCAGTTCGCCGCGCTCGCCCTGGACGAAGTGCCCTCCCTCGCCCAGGACATCCTGCGGGAGATCCGCGCCGAGTATCCGGGGCTGCCCGTCGTCCTCGACGACTCGGGCGAGCCCATGGCGCTGATCGGCATCCGCCGCGCCCTCGAAGGGTTCGTCCAGCAGCTCGCGTCCGCCGAGGGGCGGCCGTGTTATCCGCTGGAGGTCTTCCAGGAGTTCGGCAGGGGTGAGGGCCTGCACGGCCGCAGCCTCGACTCGCTCCAGGCGATCTACCGTCTCGGGGTACGGCTCGCCTGGCGCCGCCTTGCCGAGATCGGCCAGAAGATCGAGATCCCGCCACCGGCCATGTACGAACTCGCCGAGTCGGGCTTCGAGTATCTGGACGGCCTGGTCGACCAGTCCGTACGCGGGTACGCCGAGGCCGCTGCCCGCCAGGCCGGTGAACGGCTGCGCCTGCAGCGGAAGTTGATGGAGCTGCTGCTCGCCGAGCGGCGCGGTGACTCAGGGGCCGGGGCGTCGGCCGATTCCGGGTCTGGTTCCGGTTCCGGTTCCGGTTCCGGTTCTGGTTCTGGTTCCGGGAGTGGCCCGCACTCCGCATCTAGGCGCCCCGGCGCCCGCAGCGCGCTCGACGAACGGGCCGCCCGCGTCGGCTGGCAGCTGCCCGAGCGGGTCGCCGTCGGCGTACTCCTGCGCCCGGCGAGGGAAGCCGTGGCGCCCGCCGTCGAACAGGGCGTCCTGCTCGACATGGAGACCGAACAGCCCCGCATGGTCGTCCCCGACCCGGAAGCGGCGGGCCGCCCCGAGCTGCTTCGGCGCGCCATGGCGGGCTGGTCCGGTGCGATCGGCCCGCCCGTACCGCTCGCCGACGCCGCGAAGTCACTGCGCTGGGCGGAGGCCGCGGTCCGCCTGATGGAGCGCGGGCTTCTGCCGTCGGGCGAGGTCCTGCACTGCACCGAGCACACCGAGGCCCTGGTCCTGCTCCAACCTGAGGAGCTCATCGAGGACTTGGCCCGCCGCTGCCTCGCCCCGCTCGCGCACTGCGGCCCCGCGCACGGCCGCCGCCTGGCCGAGACACTGCTCGCCTGGCTGGAGACGCGGGGCGGCGCACCGGAGGTCGCGGCCCGTCTCGGGGTGCATCCGCAGACGGTGCGCTACCGCCTGCGGCAGATCAGAGAACTGTGGGGCGACGAGGTCGACGACCCGGACCGCCGCTTCGAGATGGAACTCGTGCTCAGGGCAAGGCGGTTGCGAGGGGAGCTGGGGCGGGTGGTCTGAGATGGGCGGTCTGGGATGGGTGGGATGAGAAGGACGGGCTGAACAGGGCGGGCCGAGAAGGACGGGCTGAGCAGGGCGGGCCGAGAAGCACGGGCTGACCTGGAACTGGGGTGGGCCGTGCGGGGCCGTGCGGGTAGCCTGCCGCAATGGACATAGCGGTACGCGCGCAGGCAGCACTCGGCGAGGGCCCCACCTGGGACCATGCCGCCCAGCGGCTGATCTGGGTCGACATCCTGAGCTCACGCGTCCACACGTACGACCCGTCGACCGGGTACCGCTCGGTCATGGCCACCGAACAGCACGTCGGCGCCGCGAAGCCGCGCGCGGGAGGCGGCCTTGTGGTCAACCTCCGTGACGGCGTGGGCCTCTACGACTCCATGGCGGACGGCGGCGCGTTCCGCTGGCTGCACCACGAGGTCGTGCCGGGCCGCCGTGGCAACGACGCGGTGGTCGCCCCCGACGGCGCGCTCTGGGCGGGCACGATGCGCTACGACGAGGCGACGGGCGGCGGCAACCTGATCCGGCTGACCGGTGACGGCACCGCGACCGAGGTCTTCGGTGACGTGTCCGTCAGCAACGGCACGGGATGGAGCCCGGACGGCCGGTTGATGTACTACGTCGACACTCCGACGCGCCGCATCGACGTACTGGAACTGGGTGACAACCAACTCCCGCTCTCCAGGCGTCCCTTGGCGACCATCGAGGCCGACGCCGGATACCCCGACGGGCTCACCGTCGACGCCGATGGCTGCGTCTGGGTCGCCCTGTGGGACGGCGCCGCCGTCCGCCGCTACACCCCGTCCGGCGACCTGGACCGGGTGATCGAGCTGCCGGTGGCTCGCCCGACGGCGTGCGCGTTCGGCGGCGCGGGGCTGCGCGACCTGTACATCACCTCCGCCAGTACGGGACTTGCGGCGCCGCACCCCATGTCCGGATCCGTGCTCGTGGTGCCGGACGCCGGGCAGGGCGTGGAACAGGCGGCGTTCGCCGGTTAGCTTCGACGGTCAGGGGAGCCCCGAGACCGGGCAGGGAGAGGCGGTTTGCCCCATAGGGGAAGTCGATGCCGCTGGAACATTCGATTCCGCACACAACCTTCACGGCAGCGGCTTCCTCTGTTACCCGCGCCTCACTTAGCCTCCATGCCTCATGGACTACTGCCACCCGTGCCACAGGCACCTCAACGGCGCCCTGGCCTGCCCGGGGTGCGGAACCCCGGCCGAAGCCTGCCGTGAGTACGCGGAGGCGGTCGCGGCGCAGGCCGAACCGGACGATTCCGAGCGCGCGCACGACGATGCGCCACGCGGCAGGGGCCGCCGTCGGGAGCGCGGACGCCGGGCGCACCGGCGCAGACGCCGCAAGGTCCTGTTGATCACCGCGGGGCTCGCGCTCGCGGCCGGTGGCCTGAGCCTGGCGGAGCTCGGCACAGAGGGCCCCTCGGACGAACCGAGTGCGGCGTCCTCGCCGGACGGGGCAGGGAGCGAGTCCGCGTCGGGGGCGCCGACGGACCCGGAGAGCGGCGCGGCGACGGGCGCCGAGTCCGCCGCGGACGCGTCGGGCGCGCCTTCGGCGTCGGAGTCCGATGCGGCGTCCGCGAAGAAGGACAAGGAGTCCAAGGAGTCGAAGGGGGCGGGGAAAGCCAAGGGCGACGGGAAGTCGGATGAGGCCGACAAGGACCCTGATTCCGCCGCTCCGGTCACGACGTCCGCGCCCGACGACCCGGGTTCGCCGGATGCCCCGGACACCCCCGGAACCACGCGCCCCACACCCCCGCCGACCACACAGCAGCCCGATCCGACGCCCGAGCCCGAGCCCTCGGAGACGTGCGACCGCTTCCTGTGGTGGTGCACGTAGCGGTCGACCGCTACGTCGACCGCTACGAGGCGGGGGAGGTCACCCCGCGTCCTCGCCGACCATCCTCCGCAGCAGCCCGCGCAGCGAGAGCCGCTCCTCGCGGGTGAGCTCGGCCAGCGGCTCCCGCGCGAAGTCCAGCGAATCGCGCAGGCTGCGGGCGACCGTGAGGCCCTCCTCCGTCGGCGCCGCCAGCTTCACGCGGCGGTCGGCCGGGTCGGGCCGCCGCTCGACGAGTCCGCGCACCTCGAGCCGGTCGATGATCCCCGTGATGTTCGACGGCTCACACTTCAGTTTCTGGGCTATGCGCCGCATGGGAAGGGGCTCGATGGAGAGCAGCCCCAGAACGCGCGCCTGCGCGCCGGTGAGGGCGTGCTTGCCCGCCGCGGCGTCGTACTCCTCGTAGTAACGCGCGACGACCGTGCCGATGAGCTCGACGACTTCGAGCGTCAGAGGGTCGGTGCGCGGGGTGCGGGAGCTGGTGGTGGCCATGCGCTCCAGGCTACCCCGATACTTGACATCATGAAATATGTAGGAGCATGGTTGTTTCACAACCTGAAGCATTTCCGTCACAGCAGCCTGCTGGAAACGGCAGCCTGATCAGCAGGAGGACGCCCGCATGTCCGTCACCCCCGAGGCCCCCGGGTCCCAGCTCCCCGCCGTCAGCCGCGAATGGCACCTCGTGCGCCGCCCGCACGGCTGGCCGGTCCCGGAGGACTTCGCCCTGCGCGAGGCCCCCGTCTCCGTCCCGGCCGACGGCCAGATCCTCGTCCGCAACCTGCACTTCTCCGTGGACCCGTACATGCGCGGCCGGATGAACGACGTGAAGTCGTACACCCCGCCGTTCAAGCTGGACGAGCCCATGCAGGGCGGTGCGGTCGGCGAGGTCGTCGCGTCGAACGCCGAGGGCTTCGCGGTGGGCGACAACGTCCTGCACTTCGCGGGCTGGCGCGAGTACGCGACCCTCCCGGCCAAGCACGCCACCAAGGTGGACGCACAGGCCGCGCCGCTCTCGGCGTACCTCGGCGTGCTCGGCATGACGGGCCTGACCGCGTACGCGGGTCTCTTCGAGGTCGCCTCGTTCAAGGAGGGTGACTCGGTCTTCGTCTCCGGCGCCGCGGGCGCCGTCGGCTCCCAGGTCGGCCAGATGGCCAAGCTCAAGGGCGCTTCGCGCGTCATCGGCTCGGCGGGCTCGGACGAGAAGGTGAAGAAGCTCGTGGAGGAGTACGGCTTCGACGCCGCGTTCAACTACAAGGACCCGCGCCCGGTCGTCGAGCAGCTGAAGGACGCGGCCCCCGACGGCGTCGACGTCTACTTCGACAACGTGGGCGGCGAGCACCTCGAAGCCGCCATCAGCCGCATGAACGTGCACGGCCGTGCCACCATCTGCGGCATGATCGCGGCCTACAACAATACCGAGCCGACGCCGGGCCCGCGGAACATGGCCATGATCATCGGCAAGCGCCTGCGCCTCCAGGGCGTGCTCGTCGGGGATCACGAGGCGCTGCAGCCGCAGTTCGTCTCCGAGGTCGCCGGGTGGATCCGCTCCGGTGAGCTCAAGTACGACGAGACGTTCGTCGAGGGTGTCGAGAACGGCGTGGAGGCGTTCCTCGGCATGCTGCGCGGCGAGAACACGGGAAAGATGATCGTTTCCCTGGCCTGAGTCGCGGGCACGCGAGGTGCATCGCCGGAGTTCATCTTCCGGCATCCGATAAAGTGATTCCACATTGTCGCGACTGTGGGCGCGCATCGCGGAACATCTCAGGAGGAACCGGCACTTATGTCCATCCAGCAGATCGACGTCAAGTACACCGCCGTCGCCACCGCCGAGAACGGCCGTGACGGCCGCGTCGCCACCGATGACGGCAAGCTCGACGTCGTCGTCAACCCGCCGAAGGAGATGGGCGGCAGCGGCGCGGGCACCAACCCCGAGCAGCTCTTCGCGGCCGGCTACAGCGCTTGCTTCCAGGGCGCGCTCGGCGTGGTCGCCCGCAAGGAGAACGCCGACATCTCCGGCTCGACCGTGACCGCCAAGGTCGGCATCGGCTCGACCGAGGCCGGCGGCTTCGGCCTCGAGGTCGCGATCATCGCCTCCATCCCGAACGTGGACACGGCCACCGCGCAGTCCCTGATCGAGAAGGCGCACCAGGTGTGCCCGTACTCGAACGCCACGCGCGGCAACATCAAGGTGGAGCTCGCGGTCGCCTGATCACCGCGTCACGTACGTCTCGCGTACGTCTTTCGTACGTGGCGGGGGGGGGGGAACACAAAAAGAAGGCGGGCGGCCCCTCAGGTCGGTGTGCTGGGGTTCTCCCCCCTATCCACCCGATATGGTGGGGCCTCGCCCAGAAACGCGCCTTC